>NZ_SMGR01000001.1:1800000-2100000 GCF_004346865.1 Shimia isoporae | reverse complement strand
CATACCTTCCCACGCAAGCGCAAACTCGTGGTCGAATGCCTGCCGGTTCAAAAGCCCGGTCAGGTGATCATGGCGCGCAGAATTCACAGCCGCACGATGCATCCGCTGCAAGGTCGCGCGTTCTTCCATAAGGGTGGTGGCCCTGCGCTGGGACTGCGCGAACCTTTGACCGATAAGGAAGGTGTAGAACACCATCGTCGCCGTGAACGCATGCTCTATTAGCAGAACCTCATAATCTGTGAGAATGACGGACACCACGTCGTGGGACGCTCCGAAAATCAGCGTGCCAAGTGCGACGCTGGCAAACACCGCGCCCTGTTCGCGGGCCAGAATTGCACGCACGATACCCCAAAGCGACGCGACGCAAACAAAGAGCGCATGGGCCTGATAGACGGGGAGGGAATTGCTCATCATGTCCGGCGGGGCGGTCAGAATAAAGCCGCACAACAACGCGACGACTGTGAGGACAGCCCGCATCAGCCAAGCCGGGTAGTAGTCAGGCAATAGGGCGCGGTTCAGGCCAACCAACATAGTCGTGGCAAAAACGATGTTCATCATCTCAAGCCGCATTCGGATGACGAACCATTCGGGGCCGAACCAAAGCTCGATCTTGTCCCAGAGAATGAGTGCACGCATGGCAATCAGCAAACAGCCGAAAGCCAGATAGAACGGGGCGGCGTCTTTCGGGTTCAGACCATAGAGAAAAAAGTTCTGCGCCATCGTAAACATAATGATGCCGACCACGATGCCGAGAATCAGCTCGTGATGTGTCCGTTCGGCAAGATTGGCTTCGCGGGTTGTGATCTCCGGCTTGTTGAGAATCCCGTTCCAAGAGTTGATTCCGCTCCAACCAAACACATCCTTGCGAACCTGCAACACCAAGAGGCCTTTGCCACGCCCCTGAAAGTCATGCACCTGGTTGCGGATTGCGGCTTGTGGTTCGCCTTCCATATGTCCGGCTTCTGCCACCATGTGCCAGTAATGTGGGCCAACCAGAGGAACCCAATACACTCTGTACGCTTCAGAGATCGTGCTCATCGCCAACACAAGATGTTCGTTGGTCAACGGTACGTCGACCGGCGCGACATAGGTCGCAACCCCGTGATAATAGGGGTTTTCCGGGTCTTTGGGGATGAAGTCCTGCCAGCGACTGGGCACCGGTGCCCGCTCCAGTGTGCCCTCGGTATAGGCTTTATGCGCTTCCATCGGAGACAAAAGCTCGCCCCATGCGAAACCCCATTCCCCTTGGAGAGGAACAGTCAGCGAGTCGCCTTCTTCGGGAGCAAAAATTGCCAGGTCGGACTGGGCCATTGCCTTGATGGGCAATATGAGCGCCAGTGCCAGCATGAGCACGCGCGTAAAGTGAGGTATCAGGTATGACAACAACCGGCTCCGGCCAATTTAGTACTTGTATTGGGTTCTAAGGTCGAAAGCTTAAGAGGCGATAAAACTTCGGTTGGTGAAGTGAATTCTACGCAATAATTCGTACGCTGCCGTCGCACCGTCCGTCATGGTTCGATTCATGTCGCGGAGATGTCGGGGAACTGCGGGTGCTGGAGGCTGTAAACGCCGTTGACGCAGTTGCGGCCCTGATCTTTTGCGGCATAAAGGGCCTCGTCCGCGCGCTCCAGAAGGCTTTCGGCGGAGCATCCGGATGCTGTGATCGTACATGCCACACCAAAACTGCAAGTTACAGACAACGCAAATTCAGGATCGTCGATCACAGGAGTCTCGGCCACGTCTTCGCGGATTTTTTCAGCCACCAACAAGGCGTCTTCCAAGAGTGTGTTTGGCAGAATGAGCGCGAACTCCTCCCCGCCATAGCGGCAAACACGGTCGTGCCGACGCATCGGGAAGTCCGCCAATCGATCGGCCAGCGATTTCAGTACACGGTCCCCCATCGGGTGCCCATACGTATCGTTGACTTGTTTGAAATGATCGATGTCGAACAGGACAACCGAGAGCGGCTCGACCTTGGCGTTGGATGCTCGCCATGCGTGGGTGAACTCATGATCAAAAGCCTGTCGGTTCAACAGCCCTGTCAGATGATCGCGCCGCGCCGAATTCACTGCGTCGCTGTGCAGCTTTTTGAGCATTTCCTTTTCTTCTTCCAGCATCTGACTGCGACTGATGGCGATTGAAACCTTGCGCCCGACAAACAATGTGCAAAGTGCCATAAAGACAAAAATGGCCATTGCTGTGATGCGGTACTGTGTGCTTCCGGTTTCTGCCGCGATGATGTCGTGAACCGCAGCGGAAAGTATAAAAACAAGCGCCAGCATCAATGTCGTAGCACCTTGTTTGCCGTCAAGCATAGCCCGCCCCAAACCGTAGCCCATCACCAGGAAAACGAGGATCAGGAAGGCCTCATAGACGAGAAGATAGTACGACATCAGGTCGGCGGGCGCCGCCAGAATGAAGATGCCTGCAAAGCCTCCGAACCCGACAATGGTCCACATGAGCACGGGGCCGATCAGCGGAGGAATGAGGTATCGGATTGTCAAAAGCAGGATCGGCCCGACTGTAACGGTGGCCAGCAGTTCGATCCTGGTCCTGAGAACGTGAACTCCAGTGCCGAAAATGACTTCGAGCGAGTTCGATGACGCAGCAAGGTGCAGCATTACGATCAATGCTGCGTTTCCGAGCAGCAATGGCGCATAATCGTTGCGGCGCAGACTGAACAGGTAGAAGTTCTGGAAAACCGCAAAAAACAGACAGCCCGTCCAAAAGCCGTCAAAAATACGTTGGAGCTTGCGGTTAACGTTGTCGATTTCCGACGTTGTGATGCGCGGCGGGTTAAAAAAGCCGCCCCAAGCCAGAACGTCCTTGCGGACGTGTATCAAAAGGACACCTTTACCGCTTCCGTTTACAGGGTGGGATAGGTCGACATAAGCGGCTTTTGCCGGGCCAGTTAGGTTGCCCTCGGAGGCGATGCGTATTGCTGCGTCTGGGGATCCTTTGGGAACCCAAAAGACCTCGTAGGCTTCCGGTATCCGTTCAACGTGCAGAACGAGGGAAATGTCCTTGTCTTCCGGAAGATGCAATTCGCGGGCATAAGTGGCAATGCCGTGATTGTACGGATTTGCAGAGTCATGCGGCAAATGGCTGGCCCAGGTTGACGGGGTGGAAACCACATCCAGAGTGTTTGCAGCCAAGGCCTCAAGGACGGCCGCGGGAGACAAATACTCTCCCCATGCAAAGTGCCATTCGCCATCCAGTACCTGTTCGTAGCTGTCATTGGCAGTGTTCCGCGCGCTGGACTTGCCCAGAAAATGCACAAAGAACGGCGCAGCGGCAACGCAGGCGACCAAGGCAACAAAAAGCAGCGCTTTCAAGTGTGAACGGCTGAATTCCACGCGGTTTCTCCGAGGGTGTATCGCGGCTCGAAGTAGGGCAAAGGACTTAATGAGACCTAAAGGAGAGTGACCGGAAAACGGCCATTGACACCCGTATTTTTATCAAATCAGAAACATCCGCCGTTTGGGCGGAATTGTCGGCAAAAGCCCGCGCAAAGGCGCGTGTTTGTTGCTGATTTCAAGAGAGAAAGTGGTGGGCGACCTTGGAATCGAACCAAGCGTGCGTCTCCGCGAGGGAGTTACAGTCCCCTGCCACACCTTGCGGCCTGTCGCCCACTTTCTTCGGTCTTGCGACCGTGGTGTGAGGGGCTGATTACTTTGATGTGTGGGGGGCGTCAACAAGAAAATATCTTGCACATGGCGGCTGGGCATCGCATTGATGCCCCTTCAGCATTTTAAGGGGTCTGGACCATGAAAAAACCCAAGTGGGTGGTCGAAAAAGAGCAGGCAAAACGCAAAGCCGCATCCGAAACTGTCTGGCTTTTTGGATTGCACGCAGTGCGCGACGCTCTGACGAATCCTGCACGCGAAAAATTGCGTCTTATCGTGACCAGAAATGCCGCTGACAAACTTGCAGATGCCATTGCCGAAGCGGGAATAACACCCGAAATGGCTGACCCGCGCAAGTTCACCGCTCCTCTTGACCCGCAGTCCGTACATCAAGGCGCAGCGCTGGAAGTTAAGCCTCTGGATTGGGGACGTTTGGCCGACCGGGCCATTGCTGATGACGAACGTCCACAGCGTCTCATTCTGTTGGACCGAGTGACTGACCCGCACAATGTGGGCGCGATCCTGCGCTCCGCTGAAGTCTTTGGTGCGCTGGCTGTGATCGGGACCCGCCACCACTCGGCACCGGAAACGGGCGCCTTGGCCAAAACGGCCAGCGGCGCTTTGGAACGTCAGCCATATCTACGTTTGCGCAACTTGGCAGATGCCATCTCGGAATTGCAGAACATGGGCTACCTTGTTCTAGGTCTTGACGGAGAGGCAGATCAGACAATCGAAACTGCGTTGGAAGGCCGCAAGGATCAACCGGTTGCTTTGGTGATGGGGGCCGAAGGGCCGGGCTTGCGCGAGAAAACCAAGGAGACGGTAGATCAGTTGGTCAAGATCGAGTTTGCCGGCGCCTTTGGCTCGCTCAACGTGTCCAACGCTGCGGCTGTCGCGCTTTATGCATCTTTGCCCCGATAAATCCGCCAACAACTCTCGCATTTCCCGAAGCTCACCCTAGGTTCTAGAAAACCTGAGAGGAGGCCGACTTGCCTGGCGCATCGAAAATCGCGACCTGTTGTTACTGCGGTACACGCGCAGCGCTTGTGTTGAGAGGTGACAGCCGCCACGAGCTGTCCTGCTCTTCTTGCGGTGCACCGTTGCATGAACTGAAGTCCATTCCCTTGCAAAAACAACGAGTTGAGCGGGAAGTTGCCTATCGTTCGGCAAGTGCCAAGGCGCAAAGGAAGACTGCTGAGAAGCCCCGTAAGAAGCTGAAAAACAAAAGAAAATTCGCAAAAAAGATCTTCGAGGAAGCTTTCGACTTCATAGAAGACATATTTGATTGAAGAGCGATCCGTTCACGCGGCAGTGAGCGCCTCTTTAATCCGTTGTCACAACACCTACGTAACATAGTGAGAAACGCAGACGTGGAACCCTGCGTTTCGCTTCACTGTCCCTCGTTCCGAACTTGCGCCCAAACGTTGTTTGGGCGCTTCTTTTTTTTCACAACACCCGATAGCGTCGTTGCATGGAATATTCCGACGCAAACCTGAAAAAGATTCTCACACGGACAAAAGTTGTTGCCGTGATTGGGGTATCTATGAATTCCGTACGCCCAAGTTACTACGTGGCGCGGTATCTATCCCTGAAGGGCTACCGGGTAATCCCGGTCAACCCGGGCCATGCTGGCAAAATGCTTTTCGGGGAGACCGTTGTCGCGGATTTGTCCGACATCGACGCGCCGGTGGACATGGTGGATATCTTCCGGAGGTCCGAAGCTGTGCCGCCAATTGTCGACGCCGCAATTGCGCATCTACCGTCGCTGAAAACTGTTTGGATGCAGATCGGCGTGGAGAACGCAGAGGCTGCGGCAAAGGCGGAAGCCAAGGGCTTGGACGTCATTCAGAACCGGTGCCCGAAAATCGAATACCAAAGGCTCTTTGGTGAGTTGCGCATGGGCGGGTTTGCCACCGGCATCATCTCATCAAAACTTTAGGCTGCGCCTCGCTCGGTGCAGCGCTCAATCAGACGGACAAGCACGTCCGAAAGTTCCGCTTTTCGGAATGGTTTGCCAAGGCAGGCGGCCATGCCAGCGCTGATGTAGCTTGCTGTCTGTTCTGGCAGGATATTGGCTGAAAGTGCAACCATCGGCGTACTGGCGTTCAACGCACCTTCGCTTTTGATCCTGGCACAGGCCTCGAGGCCATCCATTTCCGGCATCTGAATGTCCATCAGGATCATGTCAAACTTTGTCTGAGTGCAATGTTCAACTGCGGCGCGACCATTGTCGACGATCACAGGTTCGATACCCATGGACTGCAGAAACCGTTGAACAATGACCTGGTTCGTGCGTGTGTCCTCAGCCACCAGAACCTTTGCCCCTTTCAGGCATTCCCGATCGCCGGGTGCATTGGGTACATTTGCTGGCTCGCTTGGGGCAGGTGTGGCCGCCGGAACGGGTGCTTCAACTTCGATGATCGGCACCGTGAACCAGAATGTGCTGCCTTTGCCGGGTTGGCTTGTAACACCGATCTCGCCGCCATGCAGTTCCACCAGTTCTTTGGAAATCGCAAGCCCAAGGCCGGTTCCGCCATATTTGCGGTTGGTCGACGCACTGGCCTGTTCAAACTTGCGGAAAACCCGTCGTTGCGCGCCTTCGGTCATGCCAATGCCTTGATCCGTCACGCTCACTCGGATCAGGTCGTTTTCCCGACCTACATTAACCGTGACAGTGCCCTCGCTGGAAAACTTCAGCGCGTTGCTCACGAGATTGCTGACAACTTGCTGCATCCGTGCAGGGTCAGCGGAAATCCACTTGGGCAGGCGGTTCTCTTGTTGGTAAACCAGCTTCAGACCACGGGTTTCTGCGCCAGCCTGAAGCGCGTGCACGGCAGGTTGCGCCAACTCAGACGGGGCGCAGGGCACACGTTCGAATGTGACGCCGCGTGCTGCAATCTTGGAATAGTCAAGAACGTCGTTGATCAACCGCAAAAGGGTCATGCCAGAGGCTTGTCCCATATGGATGAGCTCGCGTTGTTCCGGAGACAGGTCGGTGTCTTCCAAAAGTTGCAAGACGCCTGACAAGCCGTTCATTGGGGTGCGGATTTCGTGGCTCATATTGGCCAGAAACTCCGATTTAGCGTGGTTGGCGTCCTGCGCCTCCTGGCGCAATTCCACCAATTTGTTTTCCGCGCGGTTGAGTTCTCGGTCAAACAGCGACAGTCCCCAGATGAAGGCACAGATCACGATTGACAGAACCGCTGCGCTCTCAACCGGCAGTTTGCCCAGATACGAGAAGAAAAACAGGTTCGCAAATGTGAAGACCGTCACGATCCACGCAGGTCTGGGACCCATCACCAAGAGGGCAATCACAGGCGGACCGATAAGAAATGCCTCCCTCAGCCAGACGCGGTTTTCCTCGAAATACATCACCATGTTCGTGTGTGCAGACAGCAGGAAGATCAGCGTCAACGCGGTTACGCGGGTGCTTCCGGTCCGGTGCAGGACCGAGGGCACGAAATAATAAAGCACGGAAATAACCATGCTGAGCGTCGCAACGGTTTCCGGCAATCCGGAGTTGATCAGCGATAGGTGAATATTGTGCAGAAACGAATTCACGCCAATCACAAAGCTGAAGCTGCAAATCAACCGGTTTCGCGCGCCAAGAAACGTCGACTCCGAGTCGCGCTCGGGCCAATAGTAAGCCTTCAAGGCTTTCACAGCTTTGGCGCAGAAGGGTCGGTACATCAGATCAATGGCGGGAATCGTTGGGTTACAGCTTTCTGCGAACCTCTTGCCCGAGAAAACCTTAACGCCCGATAAAGGCCGACGAATTAGTTGCGGCGGTCTCTGAACACCTGGCTGCGCGGTTTCCAATTGTAGCGGGTGTCTTCGACCATCGGCGCCCAGAAAAGGTAGCCCCCGTACCGCCACGGATCTAGCACAACGCCGCTTTGCATCGGTTCGCCGCGCTCGGACAGGATCACGGTGCTGTGCTCAATCCGCAGATTGTCCGTGTTCGCGATCGCGCGGTGCAGGCTCAGGGTTTGCAGATTCTCTGCCCGGAGGCGGGATTCTAGATCATCCGCCCAATGCCAGCACAAACCGCGTGAACGAAGCCCTTGATTGACCTTGGTGTTGTGAATGAGCGGCGGGTCAGAGACCTGATACTCGGAGCGCAATTGCAGGGAATATTCGTACGAAATGCGGGCCACACGCGCCGCTTCTTCGCGCGACACAAAATCCCCAAGTGCGAGAATTTCCTGCTCAAGCCCCGGAATGTCCGGCTTTTTGGCGTCTTCGGGAACACCGCAAGCCACCAAAACAATAAATACAAATGAGGCCAGTAGCCGCGCCATCCAGGCTGCTCCGTAAACGGGGTTTGCCTGACTATAGGCGGGGTTTGCTTCAGGGCAATCCCTCAGCTGCGCGCAGCCTTCTCGGCGATGCCGCTCAATCCCTGACGACGCGCCAGTTCCGTCAGTACATCCTCCAGCGCCACATCGCGCGCTTCAAGCATAACCAACAGGTGATACAGCACGTCCGCGGCTTCGTACGTCAATTTTTCGCGGTCGCCCTTGACCGCTTCAATCACCGCCTCAATGGCTTCCTCGCCAAACTTTTCGGCACATTTCTCCGGCCCTTTGGCCAGCAGTTTCGCCGTCCAGCTGCTCTCGGGATCAGCTTTCGCCCGTTGGGCAATCGTCGCCGCCAGTTCATTCAGTGTATTCATGTCAGCCTCATCGGAATACCGGCATCGTGCATGTATTGCTTCGCTTCCTGCACGGTGAATTCGCCAAAGTGAAAGATCGATGCTGCCAACACCGCGCTCGCGCCACCTTTGGTCACGCCTTCGACCAAATGGTCCAGCGTGCCCACGCCACCCGATGCAATAACCGGCACGTTCACCGCATCACTGATCGCTTTGGTCAATGGCAGGTTGAAACCCGCCTTGGTGCCGTCGCGATCCATCGAGGTCAGCAGAATTTCCCCAGCGCCCTTCGCCACGACCAGCTTGGCAAATTCCACTGCATCAATTGGCTTGCCGTCTTTGTCCAGCGCTTCTTTGCGCCCGCCGTGGGTGAAAATCCCCCAGCGGTTCGGAACGCCGTTTTCATCATGCCCAATCGTCTTGGCATCAATCGCGCAAACAATGCACTGGCTGCCAAACTGCGCCGCAGCCTCGGCAATCACGTCAGGGTTCGCCACGGCGGCAGAGTTGAAGCTCACCTTGTCCGCGCCCGCCAACAAAAGCTTGCGCACATCCGCCACGGTGCGCACACCGCCCCCCACGGTCAGCGGTACAAAACACTGCTCTGCCGTGCGCTGCACCATGTCGATCATTACGCCGCGATTGTCGTGCGTTGCATGAATATCCAGAAAGCAGATCTCATCCGCGCCCGCCGCATCATAGGCGCGCGCCGCTTCCACAGGGTCGCCCGCATCGCGCAGCCCCACAAAATTCACGCCTTTCACAACACGGCCGTCGGCCACGTCCAGACAGGGGATCAATCGTGTTTTCAGCATGCGCTCGCCTATTTTTGCACTTCACGCGTTTGTCTATTCACAAATGGCCCCTGACGCCAGACCATGTTGCCATCTGATTTGATGCTTTGGAGTTTGTGATGAAACGTTTTTTGAGCACCTGCGCCGCGCTTGCGGCTTTTGCAATGCCTGTGGCCGCGATGGACGACGACATTGTCAAAGTGGCCGCCACCGGATCAGTGGCCGAAACGATGGACGCGCTTGAGGCCGCCGTGACCAAAGCCGGCGTCGCGGTTTTTGCGCGCATTGATCACGGGGCAGGGGCCAAAAGCGTCGATATGGACCTTGGCGACTCCCAACTCCTGATCTTCGGCAGCCCCAAGATTGGCACCCCGGCAATGCAGGATGATCCGCTTGCTGGCCTCTATCTGCCGCTCAAGGTGCTTGTTTACCAAGACGCAGAGGGCAAGGTTTGGCTGGCCTATGAAAACCCGACCGACATGCTGGATGACCTCACCATCGCCAACGACGCCGCATATCTTGGCAAAATGGCGGGCGCGCTCGGCAAGTTGACCGGTGTCGCCGCAGGCCAATAATCAGCGGGCCGCGCGACGCAGCGCATCCCGCGCGATCAGTATGTGAAACGGCATGATCGTTGCGAGGTAAACCCGGCCCAAAAGGTTATGCCTATGCACCCAGGTTGCCAGCAGGATGTCTTCGCCGTCGCGCATGATTGAGACCCTGAAGTCGAGGTGCTTGTCGTCAAATCCGGCGATAATTTCCTGATCGTTTTCGCTTTCCAGTGGGAACATCCCGATCTTTTCCTGTCCCTTGAAGTCGGAGGGCAGGGCACCGGTCAATCCCATTGGCAACACGATCACATTGCGCAAAGCCACCAGAGCCTGCGCCCAACCGGGAAAGTTTGCGATTGTGTCTGCGGCTTGGCGCAATGGCATGGCGCTTGTTACGCGAAAGCAGTCGATGAAATCCCCGGCGCGAAATCGGTCGTGCAGCGCGCTGAAGGGCGGGAGAGGGGAGGTCGTCACAGTCATGCTATGGTCCTTGTCCTGTTCGCGCGCCAAATGTGCTTACCGCAAGGGAATGGATCAAGCCGACCCATTGTCACAGCTGTACCGCCTCAGTCCCGCGGGGCAAAAGCGCGACGCCACAGGTCTATTGCTGCCATGATCACCAGCCCCACCAAAGCAGCCACCGCCACAGGTGCCGTCATTAAAAAGAACCAGCCAGAGGTGAACATGGAGTGGAGCAACGGCCCAAAGTCCACGCCAATGATGCCGCACTCGGTGACAAATCCTTCGTGAAGGGTGCAGCCTGCGACATTGGCAATCAGCGAAGACGCAACAACCAGAAGGACCGGCAAAACAGAAACCGCAAACAGCAAGATCAGTCCCCGATAAATCAGGCGTCTACGTTTCCGGCTCCTTTGGCTCATCATGCTGTGGCCTCCTGGCCAACACAATAAGCGCAGCAAGGCTTGCAATGAAAGCCACCGGTAACGTGACAACCAACAGCGCGACAGCTGAATAGGCTTGCATCAGGACCGGTGCGCGATCCACACCGTCCACAACGCATCCACCCTGACTAAGTGCGAGGCCGAAGTCACAGCCCCAGCGCTCCGCGGCCCACTCCGACCAAAGATACGCCGCCAACGGCGCAAGGCAGACAAGGATCACCACCAGCAATACTCCGAGGAATATGCGGCGCGCGACCCTCATCCCTTCATCACCTCAAGTGCCTCGGCCAGATCGATCGCGCCATCATAGAGCGCGCGACCTGAAATCGCCCCGTTCAGTTCGGCGCCGCAGGCCTTGAGCGCCCTCAGATCGTCCAGCGAGCTGACACCGCCCGAGGCAATCACAGGGATTGAAACCGCGTTTGCCAATGCTGCTGTGGCCTCCACATTCGGACCTTTCATCGCGCCGTCGCGCATGATGTCGGTGTAAATGATCGCCGCCACGCCTGCGTCCTCAAAGGATTTCGCCAGATCGGTGACCATCACGTCGGTTTCCTCGGCCCAGCCTTTGGTTGCGACTTTTCCGTTACGCGCATCGATGCCCACGGCAACCTTGCCGGGGAATTCTTTCGCTGCTTCACGCACCAGATCGGGGTTTTCCACGGCTACGGTGCCAAGGATGACACGCGCCAGCCCCTTGTCGATCCATCGAGCGATGGTGTCCATGTCGCGGATGCCCCCGCCGAGCTGCGCGGGAACTTTAGTTTGTTTCAGAATTTCCTCGACAGGAGAAGCATTTACAGGCTCGCCGGCAAAGGCTCCGTTCAGATCCACAAGGTGAATCCACTCGCAGCCAGCGTTCACGAATTCCAAGGCCTGCGCCGCCGGGTTTTCATTAAAAACGGTTTCTTTTTCCATGTCGCCATGCACAAGGCGCACCGCGTTTCCGTCTTTCAAATCAATGGCGGGATAAAGGATCATTTACGTTTCCAGTCTAAGTCATCCAAGCGTCACCGCGATGTGGCATGCATGACGGTGAAATGCAACTTGCCCCCAAGTCAGGGTTGATCGGAATCGGCACCTGTCTCACTCTTTTCCCACAAAAGTGGAGGATCCCTATGAAAAAATTCGCACTCGCAGCCGCAATGGTCGTTGCAGGCGCAGGCGCAGCCATGGCAGACCCCGCCGCTGGCACCTGGAAAACCGAACCCGGCGACACCGGTGGTTATCTGCACGTCAAAGTCGCCCCCTGCGGCAGCAACATTTGCGGCACCATCGCCAAGGCATTTGATGAAACCGGCGCAGAAGTGGCCAACTATGAGCATGCCGGTAAGCGCATGCTTTGGGACATGAACGCCGACGGCGGCGGCAAGTACTCTGGCGGTCAGATTTGGGCTGCCGATTCAGACAAAACCTACAAGTCGAAAATGAGCCTGTCCGGCAACACTTTGACCGTCAAAGGATGTGTGGCCGTGATTTGCCGCGGTCAGGATTGGAAGCGCGTGAACTGAACACGCACTCCATCAGATAATGCAACGGGCGCTCGAAGTCGGGCGCCCGTTCTGTTTTTGGGGTAGCTTACACCGCGCCAGTGTACTCGCCGCGCGCCGGATAGTTGTTGGCGATGGCAAAATCGAGCGCGCCGACCAGTTCGGAGAAGTGTGGGCGCATAAACGGCATGGTTTGAACGGAGCCAAAATAAAGCGACTGTTCCGGTGATACCAGGAACACGCCGGGCTCCGAGAACAGCGCTGGTTCCTCGATGCCAATAGATGTCTTGCCGCGTGAAGTGGAGATATACAGACCCCAGTCACGTGCCGCACTCAAGTCGAGATCATACGCGATGCGCATACCATTGGCGGGTGCAACCTTTTCAAGCATCGCTGTCGCCCGCTCTTCGTTGTCGGAGCTCACGGCAACAACGCTGACACCGCGTTCGGCAAAGGCCGGTGCCTGTTTGTCGAGTTCTTTCAGGTAGGTTGCGCAGATCGGGCAATGCAAGCCGCGGTAAAAGCAAACCAAAGTACCGCGCTCGGTACCTTCTGCTGTCAGATCAAATGTGCCGCCACCGACCAGGGGAAGGGCAAGGCCGGGGGTTTTTTGGCGGGGCATCAACATGTCGTCTCTCCTATTGGACATTTCCTTGGCTGCCCTTGTGACAAGATTTTTGACATGATAAATCCGAATAATCTGACCAAAAATCCGGAAAATGCCATGGATCGTCTAACCACCCTGATTGAGAAGTTTCACCTTAGCGTGCAGCCCGCACCAGAAGGCGAAGCGAATTTGATCGCAATCTGCAATGGCGACGGGCTGCCGCGCGAAGTGCGGTTTTTCACGCGCGGAGTATCAGACTGGGCGGATCTGGATCGTTTGATGTTTGCTGCGCGGGTGGACTGGGCCGGCCCAAGTAATCCGCTCATGGCCGCACTGCCTGATCGCATCGATTATGATCTGGCGGACAAGGGGGATACGCAAACTTTGGTGCAGCTGATGTACGCAGAGGCCAAAGGCGGGCGCTGCGGTGCGCAATCGGTGCTGTCCCGGCTGGGTGAGGCTCTGATGGTGCGTCTGTTGCGCGATCAGATGCGTGAGGGCCGCACCGAAGTCGGTCTTCTGGCTGGGCTGGCCGATTCACGTCTGTCTCGGGCCATAGTCGCCATGCACGACCACCCCGGCAAACTCTGGTCCAACGCCGATCTCGCAGAAATTGCGGGGCTTTCTCTGTCGCGATTTTCCGAGCTGTTCTCAGAATTGGTGGGGGAAACGCCGATGGGGTATTTGCGCCGATGGCGACTGATCCTTGCCCATCAGGATGTACGCAAAGGGGATCGTATTGACGCGGTGGCGCGGCGCTATGCCTACGCGTCTCCCGAAAGCTTCACCCGAGCGTTTCGCAAGACCTACGGTGTTGCCCCGTCCTCTTACCGGGCGGCCTGATTGATCAGAGCGGCCAGATCACAGGTATTACTGCGGAGGTCAGCAGTCCGATCGACAGGTTGAGCGGGATGCCGACTTTCATGAAGTCAGTGAACTTATAGCCGCCCGGACCAAACACGAGCATGTTGGTCTGGTACCCGATGGGCGTGGCAAAGCTTGCCGAAGCCGCGATCATGACTGCCACTACCAGTGGACGGGGATCGATGCCGAGCGCGGTTGCCAATCCAACCGCAATAGGCGTGACCACAACGGCAACCGCGTTGTTTGACACCAGTTCGGTGAGCACCGATGTCAGCAGGTAAATTGCCCAGACCATGAGGAAGGGAGGCAACCCGCCAACGTAGGGCGCCAGTGCTTCCACCACGAGGGAAACTGCACCGGAGGACTGCAACGCTGCACCGATGGCAAGCATGGAGAAAATCAAGGCGAGCAGGCGCCCGTCCACAAAGGAAAAGGCTTCGTCAGCGTCAATGCAGCGTGTGAGCAGCACCACCGCGACCGCGAGGATTGACAGAAGGAAGATCGGGGCGACGCCAAATCCGGCCAGCACGACAATCGCCGCCATCGCACCCAAAGCAATCGGGGCGTGTTCTCGGCGGTATTCCCGTTCAGACGGTTGCGAGACATCAACCATATCCATTTCGTCTGATAGACGCTGAATGTCTTCCGGTGCGCCTTCCAGCAACAGAGTGTCACCAACGCGAACCACAAGCTGGTCCAATTGCTGGCCGATGTTCTGGTTTCGGCGGTGTACTGCAAGTGGATAGACACCAAACCGGCGACGCAGGCGTAACGCGCCAAGCCGGCGGCCTACCATCTTGCAGCCTGGCGTAATCAGCGCTTCGACCGTCGTGGTTTCAACTGCGCCAACTTGATCCAATCGCTTCAACGACTTGTCCCGTTGGAGACTCAATAGCTCTGTCATCTTGGTACGCAGAACCACGCGATCACCGACCTGAAGCTCGACCCCCTTTAGGTTGCGCCGCAGAGACGTGTCGCCACGTATGACGTCGATCAGCCGTACGCCGTCCCGTTTGAAAAGCTGTACGCCGGTCACTTCGCGCCCGATCAGGTTGCTTTCGGGCGGAATGACCGCTTCGGTGAAAAATTTCATCTGGCTGCGGTTCGTACCGGACAGCAGGTCGGCCATGCTCGATCGCTCGGGAAGAAGCTTGTTGCCAAAAAGGTAGAGATACAACATGCCCCATGCGACGACGATCAAACCCAGTGGAGTGACCTCGAATATGGTGAACGGTTCCAGCCCTTCGGCGCGCGCCACACCATCTACCAGGAGGTTGGTCGAAGTGCCGATTAGCGTCAGGGTTCCCCCCATGATGGCCGCATAACTCAGAGGGATCAAAAGCTTGGACGCCGACGTATCCAGCGTTCGCGCCAACTGCGTGAAGACCGGGATCATGACCACCACAACCGGCGTGTTGGAAACAAACGCCGAGGCCACGATCACAAAGAGCAGCAGCATGACAATTGCCATCTTGGGATTGGTCTTCGCTTGCCTGTCAGCCATATGGGTGAAAGCACTCAAAGCTCCGGTTCGCACCAGCGCCCCCATGACGATGAACATGGCCGCAATCGTCCAGGGAGCCGGATTGGACAGCACGTCGAGGGCCGCATTGTACGGCAAAACGCCGGCAATCAGCAAAAATGCGACGCCGCCTATTGCCACAACTTCGGTCGGATAGGTTTCACGCAGAAACAGTGTGAACATCACGGCCACGGTGCCCAGTGCCAAAATGGCCTGTGCTGTCTGCGAAATTTCAAAAAGCTGCATTTGCGCTCCGGAGTCAGATCCGGCCCAGATGTATCATGCAGCCTTGCTCGGGCAAGAGAATTTCCACGGGCCTTGGCGTCACTTTTCGCGTGGCTGCACAAGAAACATGCCCGTCAGGATCAAGCCCATCGCTGCCCAGACCCAGAATGAATACCGTTCTCCCAGAAGTAACATGGACCAGATCACGCCGGTGCCGGTCACGAGATAGCTGACCTGCGCGGCAAATACCGATCCCGCGCGGCTCACCAGCCAGACGTAGGCGGTATAGACGGTCACATGGATTATTGAGGACAGCACCAATGCGAATTCCGGCGCGTTCCATTCGGTTCTCGGGTCAATGAACTGTCCGGTGCCAACAGCAAGAGGAAGCGCGACAATCGCCCCGATGACCGACGCGCCGTACAACACATGTCCCGGCCCCAACCCGTGCATGCCCCATTTCGCGACGATGTTGCCTTCAAAGGCATAACAGAGCGGCGCGATCACCGCGATCGGCAGCCAGACAATCATGCTCGGGTCAGGTAGTGCCTCGGGCTCCGCCAGCAGGAATACGCCTCCAAGACCCAAAGCCAGCCCCGCAAGCCGCAACCAGCTGAACCTGTCTACGCCAAGCAAAAGCGCAACCGGGAAGGCAAACATGGCCACCAGCGAAATCACCAACGACATGACGCCCGCCGGAAGTTCTGCTGCTGCGCGATAGGAGAAGCTGTTGGGGATCACAGTGCCCAAAGCCGCGATCAGCAGAAAAAACCAGAGTAAACGGGGTGGCAGGCTGACCGGTTTGCCGGACACGATCCGAATTAGAAACATGAACACGGCGCCAATGGTCAACTGCCAGAAAATCAGCCCCAGCGGCTCATAGCCTTCCGATACGGCGATTTTGGTCAGTGGCTGCGTGATCCCCCAGCCGGCGCCGATTGCCAGCAGGATGCCAAACCACCGCAACTGCATCATTTCAGAGCGGCCCCGCCTGGCTCAGCCGTCCGCCTTGGCGCACCATCTCGATTCTGGTGGCTTGCCCCGAGCGGTCATCCGTCTCCACATAAACGCCCGAAAGGGTGGCTTCTTCCAGCGCCGGAGTGAAGCGTGCCTTGGGCATGCCTGTCACAAACCGCCGCATGGGTTCGGTTTTTTCCATTCCGATCACAGAGTTGTAGTCGCCACACATGCCGGCATCGGCCTGAAACGCGGTGCCACCCGGCAAAATTTGCGTGTCCGCAGTCGGAATATGCGTGTGCGTGCCCACCACAAGACTGGCGCGGCCGTCACAGAAGTGTCCCATGCCCATTTTCTCGCTGGTGGCTTCGCAATGCATGTCCACGATTGCCGCCTGCACAAGTCCGCCGCGCGGATGGGCCCGCAGAACTTGGTCAATCGCAGAGAAGGGATCGCCATACGGTTGCTTCATGAACACCTGACCGAGCGCCTGCGTGACAAGAACCTTGCGCCCGCCGCGAGCGTCAAAAACGCGAAACCCTTTGCCCGGCACATCGCCCCGCGCAAAATTCAGGGGACGCAAGACTCGGGGCTCGTTCTGGATGAACTGCATCATGTCCTTCTGGTCGAACGCGTGATCGCCCAACGTGATGCAATCTGCGCCCGCATCCAGAATGACTTTTGCGTGCGCACCGGATAGCCCCATGCCGTTTGAGGCGTTTTCGCCGTTTACAACAACAAAATCGAGCTTCCAGTCCTCGCGCAGCTTCGGCAACCGCTCAGCAATCGCCTTGCGGCCAGCGCGGCCCATCACATCACCAAGAAAAAGTATCTTCATGGGCATTTGTCCTATGCGTGTCGCGAACAGCTGGCAAGCGGAAAGCAGCCCAAAGGACAGCGCGTAGACGCGGCCTGTTGTCTAAAAGCCGAACAAATTTAAGTTAGTTTCACCACCACGCTAAAAGGACAATTTACATGAAAGCTTTTTTGCCCGTTGCCATCATCGCTTGTCTGGCTGCCTGCACAACCGAAGACACCGAAACCACCATTGGAATGGCGAACCCGGCCTCGGTCTTTTGCGTCGAACAAGGCGGTTCATCTAAAATCGTTGAAGCATCCGATGGCAGTCAATCCGGCATTTGCGTCCTGCCTGACGGGTCGGAAGTCGACGAATGGGAATACTATCGCGACAACAATCAGGAGTAGGGGAATTTCGGGGTAGAACGCGATCAGTGAATTGTTTCTGTTGCCAGCTTTCTTCTTTGCCGTATCGTGGGGGAGAATTTTTGACACAGGTGCCTTGATGAAACCACTGTTCGCGACTGCCCTTTTCGCCGGAACCCTCACGTTGGCTGCGTGCGATTTTCCGATGTCCAACGATCCGGCCAATCCGTCCAACTTCGAAGCCGAATACTGCACCAATCGCGGACATACCTATGAAGCGCGCCAGCGCTCCGATGGCAGCGTTTATGGCGTGTGCAAGTTCGCTGGCGGTGGCGAAATGAATTCCGCCGAGTACATCCAGATCAATGTGACCGGAGCACACTTCAAGCCGCCAAGCTGATCTAGCGGTGGAACTCGATAATCCGACTTTCGGTCACCATCATGTCGAGAGGCTGATCCGTAGGTTCCAAAGGAAGCTCTCCAGCCTCTTGCGCGTCAAAAGCAAAACCGATGGCCAGCGTGGCGCGCCGAGCGCGCAATCGCTCCAGCGTCCTGTCATAAAAACCGCCGCCGTAACCCAACCTTCCGCCGCGCGCGTCAAACGCCACCAGCGGCACAATCACGATTTCAGGCTCGAAAAAGTCATCATCCAGAGGAACTTTGGCGCCAAAAGGACCGTCCCTAAGTGCGCAACCGGGCTCCCACCTTGAAAACTCAAGAGGCATGGCTTCGCCTTGGATGACTGGCACGCCAACCGGACCATGCGCGGCTGCTTCCGCCATCGCGGGTAGGGGGCTGATTTCCGTGCGGATTGGCATGTATCCGGCCAGGGAGACACCACGGTATCCCGCAAGAATCTCACTCAGGTGCGCTGATTGCGCCGGACCTGCCGATTGATAGGCTTTCTTGCGTCGCGCAAAAGCCGCCTTGCGCGCTTCTGCCTTGATGGCTGTCAGATCCATTCCGCCCTCACAATAGAATGCTGGACGCGAGGCCCAGAAAAGCAAAGAAACCAACCACATCCGTAACGGTTGTCACAAATGGACCGGAAGCCAGCGCCGGATCGATTCCGGCGCGGTCCAATGCCATCGGGATCACAATGCCACCCAATGCTGCGGCGATCTGTGTGAAGACCATTGCGATGCCAATAACCACGGCGAGCATCGGAACCCCGAACCAGAACCCGGCCACGAGTGCCATTATGAAGCCAAAAAACACTCCGTTAAGCGCGCCAACTGATAACTCACGCCGCGCCACGCGCAGCGCGTTTTGCGACGTCAGGTCTTTCGTCGCCAACGCCCGTACAGTCACTGTCATGGTCTGGGTTCCTGCGTTGCCGCCCATCGATGCCACAATAGGCATCAACACTGCGAGCGCGACCATCTGGTCGATCGTTTCCGAAAACACGCCGATCACCAGAGACGCCAGAATGGCGGTCAGCAAATTCACAAACAACCACGTCGCGCGGCCTTTTGCGGCCTCAAAAATCGTATCCGAAAGCGAGGTCTCCTCGCTGACACCCGCCAAGCGGAGAATGTCTTCTTCGTGTTCCTCGTCCAGCACGGCCATCGCGTCATCGATCGTGATCATTCCAATCAAACGCTCGTCGCCGTCCACCACAGGGGCGGAAATCAGATGATACTGGTTGAAAGCATAGGCCACATCTTCTTCGTCTTGCGTGACCGGAATTGTCTGGAACACGTCCTCGGTGATTGTTGAAAGTGGCACGTTACGCTTGGAAGACATCAACTTGCCCAACGTCACATTGCCGACGGGCTTCATGCGCGGATCTACCAGGATTACGTGGTAGAACTGCTCTGGCAACTGCCTTGCATCCCGCAAGTGGTCGATGGCCTGACCCACGCTCCAGTCTTCGGGAACCCAGACCGTCTCGCGTTGCATAAGGCGACCGGCGGTGTTCTCCGGAAAACTCAGTGCCTGTTCGACAGCTACCCTGTCAGCATCTTCAAGCTGGTCGAGAATGGCTTCTTGTTGTGGCTCGTCCAGATCCTCAACAAGGTCGACAATATCATCGCTTTCCAGTTCCCGAACGGCCTCAGCGAGGACGTCGGGACGGAGCACCTGAATGATTTCCTCCCGCAGGCTGTCATCCAGTTCGGACAGAATATCACCGTCAAACTCCTCGCCGTAAAGCTGAACAAGCCGCCGCCTGTCATAAGGATTGATCTGTTCGATGATGTCCGCGATGTCAGCGGGGTGAAGCGGCTCCAGCAACTCCACAAGTGTGTGGCGGTCCTTGGCTTCAAGAGTGTAGAGGATGCCGGATATCAGCCGCTTGTCGAGTTGATAGGCGTCTTCTTCGACGGCAGGTTCTAGAGCGGCCTGATCATCAAATTCCGTCATGATGTGCCCTCCGCCGTGATACTGCCGACCTGCGTGGATCAACTCGTCGCGACAATAGGGCAATCCGTTGATACAGTTCAACGAAAGACGACGATTTACACGCCAAAAAAGGCGCGATACGAGAGCGCGTTACGCTGTTGGGAGATAGTCATGACCGCCGCCAAGCTGCTTTTGGGACAGACCCTCGCATTTGACGCGAACCCTTTCGAGGTCGCGCCGGACGACGCCGCGCGGATCGAACGGCGCGGCGCGGTGCTGATCGAGGGTGGAAAGATCGTTGCTACCGGAGAGGCGGACAGACTGAAAGCGGCGCACCCCGCCGCTCAGGTGACGGACTATGGCGACGCTCTCATCGTTGCCGGATTTGTCGACGCCCACGTTCACTATCCGCAAACCGGCATCATTGCGAGTTGGGGAAAGCGGCTGATTGACTGGCTCAACAGCTACACTTTCCCTGAGGAAATGCGCTTTGGTGACCAAGCCTATGCCGACGACATTGCGCGCACATATCTTGATTTGACTGCAAACCACGGCACGACCACGATGGTCAGCTACTGCACCATACACCCCGAGTCTGTGGACGCGATTTTTGGGGCGGCACAAGCGCGTGGCCAGCGGATCGTCGCGGGCAAAACCTGTATGGACAGAAACGCGCCGGACGGGCTGCGCGACACGGCCCAAAGCGCCTATGACGACAGCAAAGCACTGATTGGCAAGTGGCATGGGCAAGACCGGCTTAGCTATGCAATCACTCCTCGGTTCTCGCCAACCTCCACCCCGGAGCAGCTGCGCGCACTGGGCGATCTTTGGGCCGAGCATCCCGATTGCCTGATGCAGACGCACCTCTCGGAGCAAACCGATGAGATCGAGTGGGTGTTGGGCATGTTCCCGGACGCGCGCGACTATCTTGATACCTACGAAGCTTTTGGCCTGCTTGGCGAGAAGGGGCTATACGGTCATGCCATTCACCTTGAGCCACGCGAACGCGCGCAATTGCGCGAAGTGGGCGCCGGGCTAATCCATTGCCCCACGTCCAATACTTTTATCGGCTCCGGTTTGTTCGAAATGCAATCGCTGATGAGCGAAGGCCAGCGCGTTGGCCTTGCCACTGACACCGGCGGTGGGTCCAGCTTTTCCATGCTGCGCACGATGGCAGCTGCTTATGAGGTTGCACAACTGCGCCATACCCCGTTGCATGCGGCACAACTGATGTGGCTCGCCACCCAAGGCTCTGCGCGTTCGTTGCATATGGAAAATATGATCGGCAATCTGGCGCCGGGGATGGACGCGGACATCGTAGTGCTCGATCTCGCCTCAACCCCAGACATCGCTCAGCGTTCTGCCCGTGCCAACGACATCTGGGAAGCCTTGTTTCCAACTATCATGATGGGTGACGACCGCGCAGTGAAGGCCACGTGGATCAACGGACAGGCCGTAAAAGGCTAGGCCGAAAATCGTGGAACTGGGGGCTGTCGCCGCTGTTACCTAGAACGCCTTGAACGTAAGTGTCGTCAGGGACCGCTCGATCCCCTCTATGTCCAAGAGGTTTTCATTGATGTATTTTCCGACATCCGCGTCTTCGGGAATGTAGAGCTTCATGAGCAGATCATAGTCACCCGACGTGGAGTAGAGTTCCGAATGGATCTCCTTCAAAGCGATCTCCTCAGCCACGCGGTAAGTGGTTCCGGGTTTGCAGCGGATCTGAATAAAGACGCAGGTTGTCATATCGGGCGGCCCTTCTCTGGCTCTGATTGGTCGCGTTTAAGCTGGCACAAATGCCACCCGCAACACAATCCGAAAACCGCCCCCTTGGCCGCTTGTTCCGCCGCTCCTATAAGAGCGGCCAGAAGACATGCAAAGGACACCCCGATGCGCACAGCAAGCGTCACCCGCGCCACTGCGGAAACCGATATCACTGTCGAGATTAACCTCGACGGTACAGGCACTTATGACAATCAAACCGGTGTGGGTTTCTTTGACCACATGCTGGATCAGTTGTCCCGCCACTCGCTGATCGACATGACTGTGCGCGCCAATGGGGATTATCACATCGACGACCACCATACTGTCGAGGACGTGGGAATCGCGCTCGGACAGGCGCTGACGCAAGCGCTGGGCGACAAGCGAGGCATCCGCCGGTATGCGTCCTGCCATCTTCCGATGGACGACGCACAAGTGCGCGCAGCGCTTGATTTGTCCGCGCGGCCGTACCTCATCTGGAACGTCGAGATGCCGACACAGAAGATAGGCACATTTGACACCGAACTCGTGCGGGAGTTTTTCCAGGGGTTTGCTACTCATGGCGGCATCACCCTGCACGTGGACCAAATCCATGGTTTCAACAGCCACCACATCGCCGAAGCCACGTTCAAGGCTGTGGCTCGCGCTCTGCGCGAGGCCGTGGAAGTGGACCCGCGCAAAGCAGATGCCGTGCCGTCGACCAAAGGCGCGCTTTAAACCGGCTGCGCCGCCCCCAAAACGGGACGGCGGCGCACCACCCATTCGGCAACCAGTATGTTGGGGACCCAACACAGCCACGCGACAAGCGGGTATCCAACTTCCAGCCCCACCGTCATTGCGAGAATTGGCAACTCAAGTCGCAGAGTGACTGCTGCCAGCGTAAGCGCAGCGCTGCGGATCATCCACGCCTTGTGATCTTCGATGTGCTTGTTCCGGATATGGGATACCGCCACTGCTGTTGTGCCGATCCAGGCAAACCCCAAGAGGGCAAAACCGACCGCGGCCAGCTGCCCCGCATCGGTGCCGATTGCCATCAGTATGCCGCCAACACCAGCCAGCAGGATTGCGATCGCGTAGGCACGTCCCATCCAGCGGTGCAAGGCAGGACGACGCATGCGCAGCTTCGTCCAGAATTGTAGGGGCACCAGCATGAGCGCCACCGGCGCAAGCCCGACATGAGCATAGAATGCCCACCGGCGTTCGATGGCATGATAGGCGACAAATTCCATAGTTGCCTCGACGCCAAACAGCAGGAACCGCCATGACCAGACTGCGATACCCAGACAAAAGAACCAAAGAAAAAACGTGCGTGCGGAAACCAGGACTTTCATGGCGACTCTCCCTCACCTAATTTGACAGTGTAAAGTTGGCTTAACTTGACATTGTCAATTTGACACTGTCAAGCCCAGCCGCCAATTTGCGCATATGACTCAGAAAGACTCCAAGAAACCGCATCATCATGGCGATCTGCGAAACGCGTTGATCAAAGCAGGCATCGAAATCCTTGAGGAGGGCGGCATGGATGCGTTGTCTTTGCGCAAATGCGCAGCGCGGGCAGGGGTAAGCCATGCGGCTCCAGCGCATCACTTTGACGGTCTGCGCGGCCTTAAAACAGCTATCGCACAAGAAGCATTCGACCGGTTCTCATCGCACATGACCAAGGCCGCCGAAGCCGAAGGAGAAAGTCCGCGCGACCGGCTCCGCGGCATCTGTCGCGGGTATCTACAGTTCGGTCTGAACCATCGCGCACTTTTGGACATCATTTTCGGGATCGATGCGTCCGACATTCTGAGTGAGAATATCCAGCCTGACGACAATCATGCGTACATGATCCTGCGCGAGGCCTGTGCGCCATTTGTGCCAGCCCACACTGCGCCGGAAGTGATCGAGTTTCAGGTTTGGTCACTGGTCCACGGCTACACGCAATTGTTTCTTTCGGGCCGTTTCGGGGCAATCGCCCCTATAGAAGTGTCCGACGGACCCTTTGATGAAGTTATGAGCCTTTTGGACCGCATTGGCACCGCCCCAAAGTCTTGACCTCAGCGTCTGCCTGCGTCAGGTGAAAGGCAGACGATTTCAAGGACGACCTTCGCAATGCTGACAGCCATCATCGACTATGAATCCGGCAACCTGCACTCCGCCCAAAAGGCGTTTGAACGCATGGCGCACGAAGTCGACGGTGGTGAGGTCGTTGTGACGTCCGATGCAGATGTCGTGTCCAAAGCCGATCGTCTCGTGCTGCCCGGCGACGGCGCCTTTCCTGCCTGCGCTGCCGAACTACGCGGTCACAAAGGCATCTATGACGCGATGGTCGAAGCAGTGGAGCAAAAAGGCAGGCCGTTTCTCGGAATTTGTGTCGGTATGCAATTGATGGCGACGACGGGACACGAATACGAAGAGACTCCCGGCCTTGGGTGGGTCGCCGGAGATGTGCGCAAAATTGAGCCATCGGACGAGGACCTCAAGGTGCCTCACATGGGTTGGAACAACCTGGTGATCGACCACCCTCACGCTCTGCTTGATGGCATCAAAAACGGTGATCACACCTACTTCGTTCACAGCTACCAGTATCACGTGAAAACGCCGGCCGAGCGGTTGGCCCATGTGGACTATGGCGGCGACGTCACGGCGATTATCGGTCGCGATACGATGGTCGGCATGCAATTTCACCCCGAAAAAAGTCAGGACATTGGCCTGCGCATGATCGGAAATTTCCTGAACTGGAAACCCTGATCAAAACACAAAATTGCTCCCGTTGCGTGTCGCAACGGGCGCACGATGCATTAAATCCTGAAAACAGACGACGACAGGCTTCAATACCGACGCTTTGCCGACGTCATGCCGACGCGATACAGACTGTGCATTTTTTCCTTTGAGCCTTATTTACCAAGGCGCGCGGGTCTTGCGTCACCCAATCAAAAAACGCCGCCGGAAGCGGCGGCGTTCTTTAAGTTCACATCTGAATAATCACTTGCGCTTCTTGGGCGGCATCAGGTCCGTGATAGTGCCTTCGAACATCTCCGCCGCGAAGTTTACAGTCTCTGATAAAGTTGGGTGGGGGTGGATGGTATGACCCAAGTCCACTGCGTCTGCACCCATCTCGATGGCCAGCGCAACTTCGGCGATCAGGTCGCCCGCATTCGGGCCGACGATGCCCGCGCCGATGACACGTTCATGTTCGTCAAACACCAGTTTTGTAAGGCCTTCAGACCGTCCCAGTGAGAGTGAGCGACCCGACGCAGCCCAAGGGAAAACGCCCTTGCCGACCTTCAGCCCTTCCGCCTTCGCTTGGGTTTCGGTCATGCCAACCCAAGCCACTTCAGGATCAGTGTAGGCAACTGAGGGAATAACGCGCGCGTCAAAGTGGCGTTTCTGGCCCGCTGCCACTTCGGCTGCGACCTTGCCTTCATGAACCGCCTTGTGCGCGAGCATCGGTTGGCCAACTACGTCACCAATGGCAAAAATGTGAGCGACACCAGTTCGTTGCTGGCTGTCCACGGCGATAAACCCACGCTCATCCACAGCGACCCCTGCCGCCGCAGCGTTGATCTTTGCCCCATTTGGTCGGCGCCCGACCGCCACCAGGACCTTATCGAAGGTATCAACCGTCTCGCCGTCTGGACCTTCCATTGTGACCTTCAAGCCGTCTGCCTGCGCCTCCACTGCGGTCACTTTGGTTTTGGTCAAAACAGCCTCGTACCGACTCTCGATACGTTTCGCCAAAGGCTTAACCACGTCCTTGTCCGCACCTGGAATGATCTGATCCATGAACTCGACGATCGTCACGTTGGATCCCAAGGCGTCATATACGGTTGCCATCTCAAGACCGATGATACCGCCGCCCAAAACCAACAAGCGTTCCGGAACATCCTCCAATTCAAGCGCGCCGGTGCTATCGATCACACGAGGGTCATCGTGCGGAATGAAGGGAAGGGTAACCGGCTCCGAACCCGCCGCGATCACGCATTGATCAAAGCTCACAGTCGATTTCACACCGTCGTTGTCTACTTCAATCATGTTAGGACCCACAAACGAGCCATAACCGTTCACCACCTGAACTTTGCGCGCCTTTGCGAGTCCACCAAGACCCCCAGTGAGCTGTTTTACAACGCTTTCTTTCCATCCGCGCAGCTTGTCGAGGTCCACTTCCGGTTTGGAAAAGCTGATGCCGTGCTCGCCCATTTCCTCCGCTTCGGTGATCACCTTGGCAGAGTGCAGCAGCGCTTTGGACGGGATACAGCCCACGTTGAGACAAACGCCGCCAAGCGAACTGTCTTTCTCGATCAGGACCACTTTTTTCCCGAGGTCAGCGGCGCGAAATGCAGCGGTATAGCCACCTGGACCAGAACCCAGCACAACAACTTCCGCATGCACATCTCCTGCACCTGCAGCAGTACCTGTTGCTGTCGTGGCCTGTGGCGCGGCCGGCGCAGTTGATGCTGCGGGAGCAGGCCTGTCCGCGGAAGCTTCGGCTTCAAGGACGATAATAACGCTGCCCTCAGAGACATTATCGCCTTCGGCCACCTTGATCTCCTTGACTACGCCAGCAGCAGGAGAAGGCACTTCCATCGTGGCCTTGTCGCTTTCCAGTTCGATCAGCGGATCTTCAGCGGCGACGGTGTCACCAACAGCGACCAAGACCGAGACAACCGGAACCTCGGAAAAGTCGCCAATATCAGGTACTTTGACGTCCATAATTACTCTCCTCACCACATCAATTTGCGCATGTCGCCCAATAGGGTTTTCAGCGTGACGCAGAAGCGTGCCGCCAAAGCCCCGTCAATGGCGCGGTGGTCGTAAGACAGTGACAGCGGTTGCATCAGTCGCGGAACAAACTCTTCCCCGTTCCAGACAGGTGCCATTTTGCTTCGGGTGAGGCCAAGGATGGCCACTTCCGGTGCGTTCACGATGGGCGTGAACGACGTGCCGCCGATTCCGCCAAGCGAGGAGATGGTGAAGGTTGCGCCCTGCATGTCAGGACCCTTCAACTCACCCGCGCGTGCTTTGCCGGACAATTCCATGAGATCTTTGGATATTTCCACAATGCCTTTTCGGTCCGCATCTTTGATCACTGGCACCACAAGGCCGTTGGGCGTATCTGCTGCAAAGCCGATGTTGTAATAGTCCTTCTTGATCAGCTTGTCGCCGTCTGGGTGGATCGACGAGTTGACCTCCCAGTGCTGCTTCAGAGCCGAAACCGAAGCCTTGATAACAAAGGACAGAAGCGTCACCCGATAGCCGTCTTCTTTGGCCATCGTGTCCATTTCCTTGCGATACTTGTCGAGGTCCGTGATGTCGGCTTCATCGTTGTGCGTAACATGTGGAATGTTGAGCCAACTACGGTGCAAAGCCGGACCGGAGATCTTCTTGATCCGCGGCATCTCCACGTCTTCGACCGGACCGAATTTGGAGAAGTCCACAGCCGGGATCGGCGGAATGCCCATGCCGCCATGCGAGGCACCCGATGCAGGCGCTGTTGCAGTGGTTGATTTCAAAAAGGCCGTGACATCTTCGCGTAGGATACGGCCCTTGCGCCCTGAGCCATTGACCTTGGCCAGATCAACATCCAGTTGCCGGGCAAAAGCGCGAACAGACGGAGAGGCATGAGCTTTGCCGAAACCGGCGTCTGTCACTGCGGCCGGAGCAGGGGCGGCGGGCGTCGGTGCGCTGGCGGGTGCAGGCGCGGATTCGGTTTTTGCCGTTGGAGCCGCTTCCTTTGCGCCTGACGCGGCTTCCAGCATCAGTATCAGGGTTCCTTCCGACACGGCATCGCCTTCGGAAACCTTGATTTCAACCACCTTGCCGGTAGCAGGTGATGGTACTTCCATTGTGGCCTTGTCGCTCTCGACCTCGATCAAGGGATCTTCTTCAGACACGGCATCGCCGACGCTGACCAAAACGGAAACCACTGGCACATCGGCAAAATCTCCGATGTCGGGAACCTTTACTTCGATAGTCATCTCAAATTCCTCCAGATTTCCCAATCACACCAGGCGCGGGTTCGGCTTGGTGCCGTCGATGTCATATTTGGCCATGGCGGCCTCAAGCTCTTTTTTGGTGATGGATCCTTCGCGGTAGAGGTCCACCATTGCTGCAGCCGCGATATGATTTGCATCCACTTCAAAGAAACGGCGCAAATTCACCCTGCTGTCAGATCGCCCAAATCCGTCTGTTCCCAAAACGGTGTACCGGTTCGGAACACAGGTACGGATCTGCTCTGCGTAGTTTTTCATGTAGTCGGTCGCGGCGATTACAGGGCCTTTTGCCTTGCTCAACTGCTCGGCTACGAAGGACACTTTCGGGTCTGCAAGCGGGTTCAACCGGTTGTGACGCGCGACGTCCTGGCAATCGCGTGCCAGCTCGTTGAAACTGGTGGCGGACCAGATTTCTGACGTGACGCCAAAATCTGCTTCCAGCATCTCCGCTGCCTTCATCGCTTGAACGAGAATCGTGCCGGACCCCATTAACGTGACGTGCTTTTGGGACGGTTTCTTAACGTCTTGGAAACGATACAGACCTTTGATGATCTCGTTTTCCACACCCATCGGCATATCCGGATGGGAATAGTTTTCGTTCATCAATGTGAGGTAGAAGAAAACATCTTCCTGATCCTCGTACATCCGCTTCAGGCCGTGCTGCACGATCACCGCGACTTCGTGTTGAAAGGTCGGATCGTAACTTACGCAATTCGGAATAGTTCCTGCCAGAATATGGCTGTGACCATCTTCGTGTTGCAGGCCTTCTCCGTTCAGGGTTGTGCGTCCTGCGGTGCCGCCAAGCATAAAGCCACGAGCTCGGCTGTCGCCTGCTGCCCATGCCAGATCACCGATCCGCTGGAAGCCGAACATGGAGTAGTAAATGAAGAAGGGGATCATCGGCACGCCGTGGTTGGAATAGGCGGTCGCCGCCGCGATCCAGTCCGCCATTGCACCAGCTTCATTGATGCCTTCCTGAAGAACCTGACCGCTGGTCGATTCCTTGTAGTACATCATCTGCTCGGCGTCCTCGGGCGTGTACTTCTGTCCCTCGGGATTGTAGATGCCCACCGACCGGAACAATCCTTCCATACCAAAAGTACGGCTTTCATCTGGCACGATAGGCACAACATTTTTGCCGATCTGCTTGTCCCGAAGCAGGGTCGTCAGAATTCGGACAAAGGCCATGGTCGTGGAGATTTCGCGTTCTCCGGTGCCTTTGAGTTGGGCCGCGAATTTCTCGAGATCCGGAATTTCCATTTTCGGCGAAACACTCTCGCGCTTGGGAAACTCTCCGCCCAATTCCTTGCGTCGATCCGCGAGATACGCCTTTTGCGCGTTGTTCAGCTTTACAAAGGGCGCTTTCGGCAGGTCTTCGTCACTGACGGGAATCTCGAACCGGTCGCGGAAGGCGCGCAGTTGGTCTTCGGCCATTTTCTTTTGCTGGTGGGTGGTGTTCTGCCCTTCACCGGCCGATCCCATACCGTAGCCCTTGACCGTTTTCACCAACAGGCAGGTCGGTTGACCCTTGGTGTCGGATGCTCGTTTGAAGGCAGTGTAAACCTTTTGTGGATCGTGACCGCCGCGGCGCAGCGCCCAGATCTGGTCATCCGTCCAGTCTTTCACCAATTCTGCAGTCTCCGGATATTTTCCGAAGAAATGCTCACGGATATAGGCGCCATCCTTGGATTTGAATGTCTGGTAATCGCCGTCGACGGTTTCGTTCATCAATTGGCGCAGCTTGCCGGACGTGTCTTTCTCAAGCAGCGCGTCCCAGCCTTTGCCCCAAAGCAGTTTGATTACATTCCAGCCCGCACCGCGGAAATCGCCTTCAAGTTCCTGAACGATCTTGTGGTTTCCGCGCACCGGCCCATCAAGGCGCTGCAAATTGCAGTTCACAACAAAGATCAGGTTGTCGAGGCCCTCACGTGCAGCAAGATCAATTGCGCCACGGCTTTCGGGTTCATCCATCTCGCCGTCACCAAGGAAACACCATACTTTGCGATCGGCCATATCGATCAGGCCGCGGTTGTGCATGTACTTCATGAACCGCGCTTGGTAGATCGCCATCAGCGGTCCAAGCCCCATGGAGACCGTTGGGAATTGCCAGTAATCAGGCATCAGCCATGGATGCGGGTAGGACGAAAGACCGTTGCCAGCTACCTCGGAGCGGAAGTTTTCAAGCTGCTCCTCGGTAATGCGTCCCTCCATGAACGAACGTGCATAGATGCCGGGGATCACATGGCCTTGGAAGAAAACGAGGTCGCCTCCGTGGATCGCAGACTTGCTGCGCCAGAAATGGTTCAACCCTATATCATACATGACAGCGGAGGACGCGAAGGAGGCGATGTGGCCGCCATATTCGCTGCTTTCTTTGTTGCGACGCACGACTGTAGCCATCGCGTTCCAACGGTTTATCGTTCGAATGCGCCATTCCATGTCCAGATCGCCAGGGAATTCTTCCTGGTCGTCAGCAGGAATGGTATTTTGATAGGGCGTGGTCGCTGAGAAGGGCAAGGTCGCGCCCGCCGCACGGGCCTGCTGTACCGCTTTGTCCAACAAATAATGGGCTCTGTCGGCTCCGTCTCGCGCGATGACATCCTCAATGGCGTCCTGCCATTCTTGCGATTCAATCGGGTCGATATCTGGAATCTCGTTCGCCATTCGGGCGCCTCCTCCACTGAAATCCTTGTTGGGAGGATGTATAGTTTAATATTAAACTATATAGGTAGCCCTTGCCGTGCATGGCACCCATGCGCAGGGCGAATTCCTTACGTTAAGGTTAACCTTTTGTGCTTGGCCCAAGAAAAAGGGGGCCCGAGGGCCCCCAATCTGTCTGCAGTGTTACTGGCGTCAGTCTTCTTGCGGAAGCACCAGATTGAGAACGATGGCACACAGCGCGGTTGGTGCGACGGCCGAAGTCATCAACGTCTTCACAACGCCCGGCAGATATTGCACGGCTGTGGGAACAAGGTTCAGACCAAGTCCAACAGCCAGTGAAATCGCGATGATCACCATATTGCGACGGTTCATGTTCACTTCGCTCAGAACGTTCAGGCCGGCCGAAGCCACCATACCGAACATGACGATCACGCCACCTCCCAGCACCGGCAGGGGCATTGAGGCGATCACAGCGCCGATCTTGGGCATAAGGCCACAAACCACTAGCACCAGAGCACCAATCGTCACCACGTGACGGCTCATCACGCCGGTCATGCCAACAATGCCGACGTTCTGGCTGAACGATGTGTTTGGCAGCCCGCCAAAGACGCCGGCTATGGCTGTGCCCAAGCCGTCAGCGTAGGTTGCGCCGGCGATCTCCGCGTCCGTCGCGTCACGCCCTGCGCCAGCTTTGGCTGTGGCCGAAGCGTCTCCAACGGTCTCGATGGCCGAGACGATGGACACCAGAGTAACAGCGATTACCGCACCGAGGCTGAATTCGAACCCGTAAGGAAGCGGTGTAATGCCGGTCACCCAGCTTGCTTTGCCAACAGCCGCGAAGTTCACCATGCCGAGCATGAACGCAAGCGCGTAGCCTGCCAACAAGCCCACGAGAATAGCGGCGCTCGATAGAAGTCCCTTGGTGAAGAACTTCAACACCAGCGCCACAATCACAACAGTTAGAGCAACGGACCAGTGTTTGAGAGAGCCAAAGCTTTCAGCTTCCATCTGGAAGGAAGCCGCGCCGCCGGCCGCGTATTTTATTGCCACTGGAATGAGGTAAAGGCCGATAGCCAATATGACGAGCCCAGTCACCAAAGGGGGGAAAAGCCAGCGTAGATTGCCAATGACCGATCCGAGCGCAAAGTGGACTACGCCGCCGATGATACATGCGGTCAACGCCACGCTCAGGCCCTGTGTTGCGGCAACGCCGGCAAGCACCCCAACGAACGCGAAACTTGTGCCCTGCATAATCGGTAGTCTCGCGCCCACTGGCCCGAAACCGACGGTCTGAAACAGTGTTGCGATGCCGGCGAACAGCATAGCCATTTGAATGAGGTAGATCTGTTCAGGCCCGCCGAAGGCAAGGCCCGCAGCCCCAGCTACGATGATGGAAGGGGTCACGTTGGAAGCGAACATCGCCAACACGTGTTGGAACCCAAGGGGGATTGCTTGCCCCAGGGGAGGTGTGAAATTCGGATCTGACAACTGTCCCGTTTGTGCTGTTGTATCAGCCATTACTCTTCTCCTGTTGAGTGATAAGTTTGCCGCTCTTTTTTTCGGCGGCTTGTTTGATGTCGGGACGTTGCCCGACGGTTTCAGGTCGATAAGACCGTGTAGGGCTCATCGAACCAGAACTCTTCTAAATTTGGGCCATCGCCGATCCTGTCAATCACAGCAAATAGCCCAGGGGCATGAAGGGGCGTCAGTACCCCGTGCCAGGTATTGCGGTAAAAATTGATCCCTTGTCCGGGAGATGTAAGAAACGCTTTGGGCATCCCCGGGCGCCCGGTGTCATCCGGTGCAACAATCACCAGGAATGGATGTTGCGTCATAGGCAAGAACGCCTGAGATCCATTTGGATGGCGCTCCATCATAGTCAGTTCATAGGGTAAGGCGCGGGGCTCAGCATCAAACAGCGAAATGCCTGCGCGCCCCCCATCCGTGAAGTCCAGAGAGGCGAGATCATGATGCCTGCCGCATAGGCCCTGATTGATCAGCTTGTCTGGGGAGGCTCGAAGCGTAATCACTTCACCAAACGGCGCAAAATCTTCTGTTGTCAGCGGTTTGGTGAGGATTGTTGTCACGGTAGAATATCCTGCAGCCTGAAATGGGCGATGCGCTCCACTTGTTTGCAGGCTTCTGCAAACTCAGTGTCTGTGTCATGTCCGATCCGCCGCTCAAACGCTGAGAGGATCGACGCCTTGTTGTGGTCTCGCACAGCGATGATGAAGGGAAAACCGTGTTTGGCCACGTATTCTTCGTTGAGACGCGTAAACGTTTCGCGCTCGGTGTCAGTAAGCAAATCCAGGCCTGCGCTGGCCTGTTCGGACGTGCTTTCCTCCGTGAGACGACCAGCGGCCGCCAGCTTGCCTGCAAGGTCGGGGTGTGCAGTCAGAACGCCGAGCCTTTCAACTTTTGGAGCAGTGCGGAATACGCGGCAAAGCGCATTATGCAGGCCGACCGCGCTGTCGTGGGCAAGACCAAGTTCTAACTCAAAAGCCCCTTCTGCAACCCATTGAGAATGCTCGAAAATGCCGCCAAATCTCTCGACAAACTGTACTTTGGTCATTTGACTTGGACGGTCCATCCGAACGTGCGGATGGTTTGCCTTCCAATGGTCGGCTATGTCTATTCGACGGGGTGTCCAAACGCCTTCAAAGCCTTTGATATAGTTGATAAATTTTTTCAGGCCGGCCAGTTTTCCAGGTCGCCCGATCAATCTGCAATGCAGGCCGATTGACATCATTTTGGGCGCGCCGTCGATACCTTCTTCATAGAGAACATCGAACGCATCTTTCAGATACGTGAAGAATTGCTCTCCGGTGATGTAGCCAGGCGCCGTTGCAAATCGCATGTCGTTGGCTTCAAGAGTATAGGGAATGATCAGTTGGTGATGGCCGCCAACTTCAAGCCAATAAGGAAGATCATCGTCATAAGTGTCTGAAACGTAATCAAAACCACCTTCTTGAGCGACCAGGCTTACGGTGTTTTCAGAGCATCTTCCCGTGTACCAGCCACGCGGGCGCTCGCCCACAACTTCTGTGTGAAGACGAATTGCTTCGGCAATGGCCGCACGCTCTTCTTCTTCCGGCATGTCTTTGTGTTCGACCCACTTAAGCCCATGTGATGCGATTTCCCAGTCCGCGGCCTTCATCGCAGCGACCTGCTCCGGGCTTCGAGCAAGTGCAGTTGCGACGCCGTAGATGGTTACAGGAATATCTGCACCCGTGAATAGGCGGTGTAGCCGCCAGAACCCAGCGCGCGCGCCGTACTCGTAAATGGACTCCATGTTCCAGTGCCGCTGACCGGGCCACGAAGCGGCGCCTGCGATATCCGAAAGGAATGCTTCTGATCCAGCGTCTCCATGTAGGACGCAATTTTCCCCACCTTCTTCGTAGTTTAGCACAAACTGAACCGCGATTTTCGCGTCGTTTGGCCACTGAGGTTGCGGCGGATTGGGGCCATAGCCCCGCATGTCACGAGCGTAACGGTTCACCATATTGAAACTGTGGCCCTGTTTAGTTTGCACTGTTTTATCCGATAGAACGAGGCAATACTTTCATAATATTTTTGAAAGAGCTATCGGGGCGCTCTCTCTGCACTTGCTGTGGCGTTGGGCGTTAAAACGATGATGTGATTGAAAAAGGGGCGAAAGATGGCTGGCTATCTTACTACGCATATTCTGGACACAGCGCGAGGCTGCCCTGCACGGGGCATAAAAATCGCGCTGTATCGCGTATCGGGGAATTCGCACCGCAAGATTGCGGAGGCTGTGACCAATGCAGACGGTCGGACAGATACGCCGATCCTGCCTGAGAGTGAATTCAAGACGGGTAGTTACGAGTTGATCTTCTTCTGCGGTGACTATTTGCGCGACACGGGTCAGGCCGACGGTGAAACTCTGTTTCTGGACAACGTGCCGATCCGATTTGGCATGGATACGGAAGACCACTACCATGTTCCGTTGTTGCTTTCTCCCTTCGGTTATTCGACCTATCGCGGCAGCTAAGCTGAGGCGTTTGCGAGGCTTTTTCGCAATTCTGCCTGAACTCTGGGTGTCATCCACTCGATGAAAAGGCGAGTTTTGGGATCCTGATGTCTTCGGTGAGTGTACAAGAGCGCCATTTGAATTGAGACAGGTGGTGTGTCCTCCAAAATTGGGCGTAGAGTGCCTGCACCAAGGTGCTCTGCAATCTCGAAAACTGGCTTTAGGGTGATACCAAGGCCGTCACGCGCCCAGTTTGTCAGAACGTCACCGTCATCGGACTCAAATGGTCCTTTAACCGCAAACCGTTGAATTCCGTTTGGTGTTTCCAGTGGCCATTGGAATTCCGGGGCGCCAGGGTAGCGGAGATTGAGGCAATCGTGCGTGCCGTTGGTTAACTGGCTTGGTGTTTCCGGAGTGCCGCGTTCGGCAAGATAGGCAGGGGCGGCACATAATACACGATCACAATCCGCAATTTTCTTGATCCGCAGAGTACTGTCTTCAGGCACCCCGAGGAAGAAAGCGACATCCAAGCCTTCCGCTGTGAGGTCCAACTTGCGGTCTGAAAGCCGCAGGCGCAGGTCAATAAGTGGATACTCTCGTTTGAATTCAGGGATCAAAGGAGCGATCAACCTGCGTCCGACCCCGAGGGGCGCGGCGACATGCAAGAGGCCTCTTGGGCTTTGCGTGATGGAATTAACTGCGGCCTCGGCTTCATCAATTGCCTCAAGAATTTTACAGGCACCTTCGTAGAAAATGTTGCCTTGTTCAGTCGGGTTCAGTTGCCGCGTGGTCCGATGAAACAAGCGAACACTCAGGTAGTCTTCCAACTGAGAAATACGTGACGAAGCAACTGCGGCCGAAATACGCTGGTCGCGGGCTGCAGCAGACATGCTTCCGAGTTCATATACGCGGACAAAAGTTCGGATATTGTCAAAGTAGGACATTGGCGATCTTCAGGATATTTTTGAAGCTGTTCGGAGTTTTTCACGATAGAGAAGAAAACGAGCCTGCGCTAGCGTTCTCGGGACGGGTAGAAGGAGCAAAACATGGCTGACTTGGCGATTATCTGGGACTGGCTGGGATTTGCCGTGCGGTGGCTACATGTGATCACTGCGATCGCCTGGATCGGATCCTCTTTCTATTTTATCGCTTTGGACCTCGGATTGCGCAAGGCGCCGGATCTTCCAAAGGGGGCACACGGGGAGGAGTGGCAGGTCCACGGAGGCGGATTCTATCATGTTCGCAAGTACCTTGTTGCACCCGCCGAGATGCCCGATCACCTGACATGGTTCAAATGGGAAAGCTATTCCACATGGCTTTCTGGGGCTGCTCTGCTGATGATTGTTTATTGGGCCGGTGGCGAGCTTTACTTGATTGATCAGGCCAAAGCCGAATTGGCGCTATGGCAGGGTATTTTGATTTCCGCAGCTTCGCTGACAGTGGGTTGGATAGTCTACGACGCACTCTGCAAGTCGCCGTTGGGCGACCATCCTACCGTACTCATGCTGCTGCTGTTCGCGCTTCTGGTGGCCATGGGCTACGGATATAACCAGATTTTCACCGGGCGTGCGATGATGCTTCATCTCGGCGCTTTCACCGCGACGATAATGACCGCGAATGTGTTTTTCATTATCATGCCGAACCAACGGATTGTGGTGAAGGATCTTCAAGAAGGCCGAACTCCCGATGCGAAATATGGCAAAATTGCCAAGCTGCGGTCGACGCACAATAATTATCTGACCTTGCCCGTAGTATTTCTGATGTTGTCCAACCACTATCCATTGGCTTTTGCCAGTGAGTACAATTGGTTGATTGCTGCGCTCGTGTTCCTGATGGGGGTGACCATCCGCCATTTCTTCAATTCGATGCACGCGCGGAAGGGCAAACCATATTGGACATGGGCAGTTACCGCATTTTTGTTCATCGCGATAATGTGGCTCTCCACGGCTCCTTTGACACAATCTGATATTGAGGAAGAAGAGGCGCGTGCTTTGACGCCAACCGAACAGGTGTTCGCGGACGCGGCTGGTTTTGAGGACGTGACGGACATCGTTTTGGGACGGTGCTCGATGTGCCATGCACGGGAACCGGGGTATGACGGCATCCATCGTGCGCCAAAAAATGTTCTTTTGGAAACGCCCTCCGAGGTTGCGGCATATGCCCAACAGATTTTCTTGCAGTCTGGCGTGACGGATGCGATGCCTCCTGCGAACGTAAGCTGGATGGAGCCTGAGGAGCGTCGTGCCATTGTCGCATGGTATCGGGCAGCAAACGGCGACAGCTGATTTGCAGAGGAATTTGCATGGCAAAGGCAGTCATTTTCGATCTGGACGGCACCCTGATCGATAGCGCCCCCGAGATTCAGGATGCGGTGAACCGTGTATGGACATCTCGTGGGTTCGAACCTTTTGACTTGCCGACATTGATCTCCTTCGTTGGGAATGGATTGCCAACATTGGTTCGTTTGGCAATGGAAGCGCGTGACATTCAGGGCGAAGCATACCGGAGCCTGCATGACGAAGTTCTCGATATTTACAACGCGGCGGACGGGTCGTTAACCAAACCGTACGAAGGTGTTTCGGAAACGCTCGAAGACCTTTCTTTGCAAGGTTTTCGTCTCGGAATATGTACTAACAAACCGGAAGGCGCAGCGCGGCACGTGTTGCGATTGCTGGGTTGGGATGATGTGTTCGAAGTCGTGATAGGTGGCGATACCTTGGCTTGGCGAAAACCGGATAGGCGTCCCCTTGATGCCGTTTGTGAGGCTCTTGGAGCTTCGTCCGTGCTTTATGTCGGAGACAGTGAGGTAGATGCGGAAACGGCGGTAGCCGCGAACGTGAAATTTGCATTGTTCACAGAGGGGTATCGAAAATCTCCCCTTTCACAAATTCCGCACGACTACCGGTTTTCCAACTACGACGCGTTCAGCAAGATACTTATGGATGTCTTTTGAGGCTGTTGATCTCTCGAGCCGTCACGCAATCGTCGCTTGCCACTTTGCCCCGTTTTTCTCTAGGCTGGTGACAAACGTGAAATTGTCGGGAGGTGTTCAATATGAAATCGTTTATTGCCAAGGGCTTGTCCGTGATTTCGTTGATGGTTGCAGGCGCGGTCAGCGCGCAGGAAATTGAGGTTACACCCGCAAATCCGCAGCCTTCGGGACTGAAGCAAGGTCTCAAGGTTTCCTATTATACCGGCGAGCGGTCTATCCGCACTGTCGGGAACGCCAAACAGCGAGTGAGCAAAGCGAAACCCGGAAAACCGCTTCCAGGATTGAATTTTCCGGACAAGGGCCGTGGTGCAGAGGTGCTGACATCTGGTCTTGCCGAGCTGGTGGTCGCGGACATCACGGGCTACATCAAGTTTCCGGCAGCGGGCACTTATGACCTTGAATTCTTTACGAATGATGGTGCGGAGTTCTGGATCGGCGGTCAGACGGTGGCAAAACTAAACGGCATCACCCCATGCGCCAGCGCGGGCCGTCCGAAGATCAAGGTGCCAAGTGCGGGATGGTACGATTTCCGAGCCGTTTATTTCCAAAAAGAGGGTACGGCGTGCCTTGAGTCTGAATGGAAAGCGCCTGGCGGTAAGCGCCAGCTGATCCCCAATTCGGCCTTCGGATATAAGTAAACTGCGGATCATTTTCGCACAGAAGGGGGCTTGGCCCCCTTTTTTTGTGCGCAAACTCCAGAGGTCTGCAAAACATCTGCATTACGTCGGCAAAGCGTCGGTATTGGTCACTGCATAAAATTCTGGCTGGAAAGTCGCACTCGGCTGCATAGCACGTGCCAAGATGACGGATCGGCGGAGGTTTGCTTGTGTGAACGGCGCAAAACCGCTAGGGAGCGGCCAAGCGAACACTCCAAACACAGGTAAGCCCCCATGAGACGCGCGGCGTTGGCCATGCTGGCCAAGAATATTTCCCCTCCCAATTTGTCGATCATGCAAGACGAAGGTTTGACCGCTGGCCGGATCAAAACCGAGGTTCTGTCCGGCCTGACCGTGGCCCTGGCTCTGGTGCCCGAAGCCGTTGCCTTTGCATTCGTGGCAGGTGTCCACCCGTTGGTTGGTCTTTATGCGGCCTTCATGGTGGGACTGATCACGGCTGTGATCGGTGGTCGCCCGGGTATGATTTCAGGCGCGACAGGCGCGCTAGCAGTTGTCATGGTCGCTTTGGTGGCTGAGCACGGCGTAGAGTACCTCTTTGCCACAGTCATTCTTATGGGAATCTTGCAGGTCTTTGCGGGGGTCATGCACTGGGGCAAATTTATCCGTCTGGTGCCGCATCCTGTGATGCTTGGCTTTGTGAACGGTCTGGCGATTGTGATCTTTTTGGCCCAGCTCACGCAATTCAAAGACCCCGCCAACACCGAACAATGGTTGGCAGGACCGCAGTTGGCGATGATGCTGGGCTTGGTTGCATTGACCATGGCGATCATTTGGGGATTACCCAAAGTAACCAAGGTTGTGCCTGCACCCCTTGCTGGGATTGGTATCACCGCGTTGGTGGTAATTGGTTTCGGCATCAACGTACCGACGGTGGGTGATATGGCTTCGATCAAAGGCGGCTTGCCGACTTTCCATGTGCCGTTTGGCTCTGGAGAGGGGCTCTACCCGCCGGCACTTTTGGCGCCTTTCAACCTTGAAACACTTTATATCATCCTGCCGTACGCAGTGATCCTCGCGGCAATCGGGCTGATCGAAAGTCTGCTCACTCTGAACCTTGTAGGCGAGATGACCGGCAAGCGCGGTGGCGCATCGCAGGAATGCATCGCGCAAGGCGTCGCCAATGTCACGACTGGTTTCTTCGGGGGCATGGGTGGCTGCGCGATGATTGGTCAGTCGATGATCAACGTGAAATCGGGGGGACGGACGCGGATTGCTGGTATCTGTGCGGCTCTGTTCCTGCTGTTGTTTATCGTCGTGGCGAGTCCCTTGATTGAGCAGATCCCACTGGCGGCACTTGTGGGTGTTATGTTCATGGTGGTTATCGGCACCTTCGCTTGGAACAGCTTTAAGATCATGCGCAAGGTTCCGGCAATGGATGCTTTTGTGATCGTGCTGGTCACCGTGGTGACGGTCCTTGAAGATCTCGCGGTGGCGGTTGTGGTCGGCGTAATCGTGAGCGCATTGGCTTACGCTTGGCAGAATGCGCGTCGCATTCACGCAGTCACACGTGACAGTGAGAGTGATCCCGGCGCGAAAGTGTACGAGATCGAAGGTCCGCTGTTCTTCGGGTCTTCTGACGGCTTCACCGAGCTTTTTGAGATCGACAGCGATCCGGCGCATGTGATCGTCGATTTTGCGCGGTCGCGCGTAGTAGACCAATCCGCGCTGCAGGCTATTGAAACCGTGGCAGCGAAATATGAAGCGGCGGGCAAGCAATTGGTGCTGCGCCACTTGAGCCGTGATTGTCACGAACTGTTAAGCCGTGCCGGTAACCTCATGGTCGATAGCGATGACGATCCCGAATACGAGGTGGCTGTCGATTACTCCGTACGCACGGGCGTGTTCGGAGGCGGTCACTGAGTGACGCTTCGATAAGATGGAATAGGAGAGGGCTGGCTGAAAGGCTGGCCCTTTTTTGTGTCGCCTGCAACGCCTTGTATTGCGGATGAAATGGGCGCATCAATTCGTTGATTGTTCAGGGCCGCACTTCATGACCTTTCTTGCCATTCTGATCGGGCTTTTGCCTTCGTTTTTGCTTGTCGCTTTAGGCGGGTTGCTACGTAACCGACTGAGTGTGAATGCGTGGCAGGGTTTGGATAAACTGAACTTTGAAATCTTGTTTCCGGCACTTTTGTTTGTGGCGGCGTCCCAACGGAAAATCGAAGTAAACGCAATAGCCACAATTGCGCCAATCGTTTGGGGGCTTCTGGCCGTGGGGTTGGCGGTTGGGTATCTCGCACGCAAAAACGGACCTGAGCGATTTCTGGATTTTGCTGGCGCCTGGCAGACGGCGTGGCGCTTCAATACAGCGCTTGCGTTCATTGCAATTGCGACCACGGACAAGGCTGACGCCGGAGTGATGGCGGTCTGTATAGGGATGGCGGTTCCAATGGCGAACGTGTTTGCCGTGGCCGGACTATCACGGGGAGGCAGTCTAGGGCTTTGGGGTACATTCAAAAAAATTGCACTCAATCCCTTTCTTCTGGCTTCGCTGGGCGGCGTAGTCGTGGGGGTCAGCGGTTTGACCATTCCTGCGCCGGTGCTGGCACCGCTGGAGATGCTGGCGGCGGCGGCCATTCCGATTGCGTTGATCTCGGTCGGGGCGACCATGAATTGGGGCGCGCTGGCACGACTTGACCGGTTCAGCGCGCACATATGCGCCACGAAGTTGGTCGTGATGCCGGCCACGGCGCTGGGGGTCTCTTTGGCGTTGGGGGTCGGACCGGCCTTGGCTGTGGTGTTGGTGATCTGGGCTGCCTTACCGACAGCCAGTGCGGCGCACGTTCTGGCGACGGGCTTTGGCGCAGATCGCGAGCTTTCAGCAACATTGGTTGCCCAGACGACCTTGCTTGGCGCGGTAACGCTGCCGGTTTGGATCACAGTGGCGACCTTGGTTTTCTAGCAAGTAACAGGGCGCGCATCAGGCGCGCATTCAAGGTCAAATTTTTGATAGAGCCTCGATGTCTCCAGCCATGATGGCAGGGATGGCAAGGTCAATTGCATCTTTTGGCCAATTCCACCACGCAATGTCCAGCAGTCGGGAAATTGTGTCGTCGTCAAACCTTCTTTTTACAACGGTGCCGGGGTTACCTGTGACGACGCTATAGGGTGGTATGAGGCCTCGTACGACGGCGCCTGCTCCGATGATCGCGCCGTGGCCAATGTCTGCTCCAGGGCCAACAATGGCGCCGTAACCCAACCAGACATCATGGCCCACAATTGTGTCGCGCTGATCGGGTTGATAGTCATCCGGCATTGTTTCGCCAAAGATCGGGAACGGGTAGCACGACAGGCCGTCCAGAGCGTGGTTGGCGGAACTTGTTATGAAACGTACGCCATGTGCAATTTGGCAAAACTTACCAATACGCAAAATGCCTTTGGACATTGGGAAATGGTATGGCGCGAGACGTTGTGCCCAGTCTTGCGGTGGGTCGAAATCGGACGCATAGGTGAAATCGCCAACTTCGATGTTGTCCTGATCGATCACAGCGGACAATAGCGCGGTGCCCATGTGTGTGCTGCCATCAGGCAGCACCACGGGAAATGCGGATTTCGGATCGGGCAGGGGCATGTCTGACTCCTTTGACCCGCGCAATCACATCAGTCGTCGGGACGCGCGAGCGTGAACGTGTTGTCGACCACAGAGTAGTCGCGATAGCCCAGCCGGGCGAGCGGACGGAACGTTGTGACATCGAAGATGCCGTCCACGATGCAGTCGTCACGCATGTGGATGCCGGTGACTTCGCCCATAATGATGAAATTGTTTTCACCAAGCTGCTCGACGATCTGAGTCATGCGGCATTCCATGCTGGCGGGGGCTCCCACGAGGCGGGGGCAGTCGATGGTGTCGCACTGCGCGGCTTCCAGACCAGCGCGTTCGAATTCATCGACGTCCTTGTCAAATCCAGTTGTGGAGACGTTCATTGCGTCGCGCATGGTTTCTTCGACGATGTTGATACAGAACACACCCGTTTCACGGATATTGGCGAGACTGTCCTTGCCTTCGGGCTGGTCCGATTTGGTGCCCGTGGAGGCGAACATAACCTGAGGCGGGGTGTAGGATGTGCCATTGAAGAACGAATAGGGCGCGAGATTGCGTACGCCGTTTGCATCGCGGGTCGAAACCCATGCGATTGGCCGCGGAGTGATCAGGGCGTTGAATGGGTTATGGGGAAGGCCGTGGCCGTCTTTGGGTTCATAGAACATCGCAAGCTTCCTATTGGTTTGCGCCCAGACCTAGCGTCATGTTAGGGGCGAGGAAACAGCAAAAAGACGTGAAGAGGCGCAGGGGAGCGCAGGGGACGTGTTCAGGCTTGCACAGGAAACGGCGGACGACTGGTGGGAGGTCGAAGCGCTTTATGATCTCTGCTTTGCGCCGGGGCGCGAGGCTTTGAGTTCATACCGCCTGCGAGACGGCGTGCCTGCGGTTGAAGCTTTGTCGCTGGTCGCGCGCGATGAACAGGACATTCTGGCCGGTGCTATCCGGTTTTGGCCTGTGCTCATTGGGGCTGAGAAGGCCTTGTTGCTCGGGCCGGTCGCGGTCCACCCGACCCATCAGGGCGAGGGGCTTGGCGGTTTATTGATCGAGGATAGCCTTGCGCGGGCTGTGCAGGAAAATTGGTCGCGTGTGATGTTGGTAGGGGATGCGCCGTATTACAGGCGTTTCGGCTTTGAGAAGCTCGACAATGTGGTCATGCCGCCTCCGACTAACCCTGATCGCATACTGGGGCGCGAGCTTTTTGCGGGGGCTTGGCAGGGTGTGACGGGTGACGTGCACTCGGTAGCCAGCGGTTGATCTGAGGCAATTTGCTCCTAGATTCATCTCATGGATGATTACCAAATATTGCCCTCTGAACCGGCCGAAGTGATTGATCTGGAAGCTGAACTGGACGCGCTAGCAAAGCGGTACCAAGGTGCTTCGGGATTGGGGATCAAGGTGCTGGGGTTGCTCGGTTTGCCTGTTTCGGGATTGCTGTCCTCTCTGCCAAAAGAAGTGCAAGGCGGTTTGGCAACCGGGACCGAAGCGGCTCTGAAACAGGCGGTGAAGCTTGCCGAAAATTCACGTGGGGTTTTGAAGGATCAACCCGATTGGATTAACGCGTCTTTGACGGCCGCGCTGGGCGCAGCTGGTGGGCTGGGCGGCGTGACCTCTGCTTTGGCGGAGTTGCCGGTGACGGTGACTGTATTGCTCCGAGCCATTCAGGCCGTTGCAGTGCAGCACGGGTTCGACCCGAGCCACGACAGCGTGAAGTTCGACTGTCTTCAGGTTCTGGCGGCCAACGGTCCGTTTACCGAGGACGAAGGTGCGGATCTGTCAATGCTGGAGCAACGTGCAGGGCTTGCTGTAGGCGGGGCGAAATGGATCGGGGCGGTCATCGTACCCAGATTGGCACCTGTTCTTGGTCAGAAATTGGCTGCGCAAGCGGTTCCAGTGATAGGCGCGGCGATGGGTGCTGCGACCAACTATGCATTCACAAGTTATTATCAGGACATCGCCCACGTGCATTTCCGTCTTCGCAAACTGGCCGTTGACGCGGATATCCCTCCGGAACAGCTGGTTGAGGGCATGCTGAAGCGGTTGGAGAAAGACTAGGTCTGACGTCAGCTCTGATTGCGCAGATAGGCCATGACGGCGGGGCGCACGGATTGGTCCCCGTTGACGCGGGCCTGATCGATCACATCTTTGATTTCCGCAAGATTCACCCGTCGCAATAGGCTTTTGACCGGACCAATAGATGCGGGCCGCATGGATAGATGGCGCATTCCGATTGCCGCCAGACAGACGGCTTCGATCGGCCGTCCGGCATCCTCGCCGCAGAAACTCAGCGGAGTATTGGTATCGATGCAGCGGTTCACGATGCCTTCGAGGAAGGTCAGAAAGCTGACGTTCAGAGTGTCATAGCGACGACGAACGCGTTCGTTTTCTCGGTCTGCGGCGAAGAAAAACTGTTTGAGGTCATTGCCGCCAATGGACAGAAAATCGACTTCCTCAAAGAAGCGTTTAGGGGCAAATCCCAGCGAAGGTGTTTCCAACATCGCGCCGACTTCCAGAGCTGCGGGGAGGGGATGCCCGAGGATGCGTTCACGTTCCAGAGCCTTGTCGACCTCCGCCCGTGCTGCGCGGTACTCGTCAAACTGAGCGATGAAAGGAAACATTACGGTCAGCGGGCGACCGTTTGCGGCCCTCAACAAAGCCTGAAGCTGCATCCGCATGACGCCTGGTTTGTCCAGTGCGACCCGTACCGCGCGCCAGCCCAGAGCCGGATTGGGCTCATCCTGCGGCGCCATATAGGGCAGAACCTTGTCCGAACCGATGTCGAGTGTTCGAAAAACAACGCGTTTGCCGTCCGCCGCATCCATCACACGGGAATAGAGTTGTGCCAGTTCGGTCCGTTTTGGCATTTGGTTGCGGATGAGGAACTGAAGCTCGGTTCGGAAAAGACCAACGCCTTCTGCGCCGGAGCTCGCGAGGCTTGGCAAATCTGCCATAAGGCCAGCGTTCATGTGCAGGTGTACGGTTTGGCCGTCCATCGATGTGGCGGATTTCTCGCGGATCGAGGCGTAGCGTTCCTGTGCCTTTGCTTCCATCGCGATTTTGTCGCGGAACGCGGTGACAACGTTGTCGTCGGGACGCAAGTGCACGATGCCCTGATCGCCGTCAATCATAACGTGGTCGCCGTTGAGCGCCTCGGTGGTGATGCGCTCTGCGTGGATTACAAGTGGAATCGCGAGCGCGCGGGCAACGATTGCTGCGTGGCTGCCAACGGAACCTTCTTCGAGGATGATGCCGCGCAGGCTGCGTCCGTACTCCAGTAGTTCTCCCGGGCCAATGTTGCGCGCGACAAGCACAGGGTCTGCCGGCATGTCTGCTCCGGTTTCGTTGCCCTGACCGGTCAGAATACGCAGAAGGCGGTTGGAGAGGTCGTCGAGATCGTGGAGGCGTTCACGCAGATACGCGTCGGTGACTTCTTCCATGCGTTTTCGGGCGGAAGACTGCTCCTTCTCCACGGCGGCTTCTGCCGACAGGCCGCGAGCAATGTCCTGCTCCATCCGCCGCATCCAGCCTTTCGAATTTGCAAACATTCTGTAGGCTTCAAGAACCTGCAACTGTTCCTTGTCACCGTTGTTGGCGCCCTCGAGCATGCGATCCACACCAACGCGCAGGGTTTCAACCGACTCTTTCAGGCGTTGCAATTCCGCTTCGGGGTCGTCGGCGACGGGATTGGTGACCACAACGCGAGGTTCGTGCAGCCAGATATGGCCCTCTGCGGCACCTTCCTGGGCACATCCGCCGCGGAACATCACTGATTGCTGATGCAGGGCAGACATGGCAGCGCCTTCGCCCACGAAGGCACCCAGTTCAGTCATCTCGGCGAGCACCATCGCGACAACTTCAAGTGCATAGACTTCGTCAGGAGAATAGGTGCGCTTGTCCTTGGACTGAACCACCAGTACGCCGAGATTGTCGCCCAGTCGCTGGACTGGCACGCCGCAAAAGGAAGAATAAATTTCTTCGCCCGTTTCCGGCATGTACCGGAACCCTTTGGCCGATGGGGCGTCGTCGGTGTTGACGACTTTGGAAGATTTGGCCACGCGACCAACAAGGCCTTCGCCAACGCGCATGCGGGTCTGGTGCACCGCTTCCGCGTTTAGACCTTCGGTAGCGCAGAGTTCGAGCGTTTCTTCGTCGCGAAATAGATAAATAGAGCAGACCTCGGTGCCCATGGAGGTCGCGATCAGATGCGTGATCTTGTCGAGACGCTCCTGACCGGCGCTGTCTTCAGCCAGCGCGTCGCGCAACCGCTGAAGCAGTTTGCGGCTTTCGGTTTGCGTGTCTTGCGCCATGAAGTCTTCCGGGTCCTTGCTGCCGGTCGAATAGAACACAAGCGGCGGAAAAGAAAAACGGAAAATGCCGTATGCCGCCGCGACAGGGTGTCCTTTTCTCCCCGAGGCGACGAAGCAGTGCTTATATTTCTATCAGCTGCCAAAAAAGAAAAAGGCTCCCGACAACTGTCGGAAGCCTTTTGCGATTTATGTGTGAAGCACTAGGCTTTTTCGAGTTCGAACGCATCGTGCAGCGCTTGGACTGCAAGCTCCATGTACTTGCGATCGATCAGGACGGAGATTTTGATCTCGGAGGTGGTGATAACCTTGATGTTGATACCTTCATCCGACAGAACCTTGAACATTTTGGCGGCAACACCGGATTGGGACCGCATGCCGATGCCGACCACGGAGACCTTGGCAACGTCTTCGTCGATCACCAACTCCTGGAAGTTCAAGCCACCATCGTTCTTGAGCTGATCAAGTGCTTGCTCGGCCCGCTTCACCTGATCGGTGGGAAGCGAATAGGTCATGTCGGTGCGACCATCTTCCGAGATATTTTGCACGATCATGTCAACGTTGACCCCGGCATCAGATAGACAGCCGAAGATGATTGAGGCGATGCCCGGGCGGTCAGCCACCGACAGAAGGGTCATTTTGGCTTCGTCGCGGGAGTAGGCCACACCGGCCACAACATTGGATTCCATGATTTCCTCCTCATCGCAGACCAGCGTGCCTGCCTCGTCGGATTGTTCTTCAAAAGAGCTGAGCACGCGCAGTTTCACCTTGTAGCGCATGGCGAGCTCGACAGAGCGGGTTTGCAGGACCTTGGCGCCCAGAGACGCCAGTTCCAGCATCTCTTCAAAGGCGATCTTGTCCAGTTTACGCGCCTTGGGGGAGATGCGCGGGTCGGTGGTGTAGACGCCATCGACATCCGTGTAGATGTCACAGCGTTCCGCATCGAAAGCTGCGGCAAAGGCTACGGCTGTTGTGTCTGAGCCCCCGCGACCGAGCGTTGTAATGCGACCTTCCGGGCTGAGGCCCTGAAATCCTGCGACGACGGCAACACGCATACCTTCGCCAAACTTGGCGTTCAGGTGGTCGGTTGGGATGTCCTCGATCCGCGCTTGGCTGTGCGCGGATGTGGTCAGGAGCGGCACTTGCCAACCCTGCCAGCTGCGTGCCGGAACATCCATTTCCTGCAATGTCAGGGCCATAAGGCCGGCGGTGACGTTTTCGCCGGAGCTGACAACCGCGTCATATTCGCGGGCGTCGTAAAGTGGCGAGGTTTCGTCTACCAGCCCGACGAGCTTGTTGGTTTCCCCCGACATGGCGGAGACGATGACGATAACGTCATAGCCCTTGGCCACTTCAACGCCAACACGCTTGGCAGCGCGGCGGATGCGGTCGAGATTGGCGACGCTTGTGCCGCCGAATTTCATCACGAGAACGGGCATGATCAGTCCCTTGGTCTTTTGTCCCGAGGCGGTTTACGCCGTTGGCTGGGGCGACGCAAGCAGGGAAGCGTCGCAGGGGGCTCAGAAGGCGTGAGGGCGTCCGTCCCAAGTTTCGAAACAACCTGTTGTGTCAAGGTTGAGCGCATCAAACCTGTCGGCGAGCCCTTGCGCGCTTTCTTGGACCGTGATGTCGGCGGCATCACCGCCCATGTCAGTTTTGACCCATCCGGGGTGGTAGATTCCTACCGCAACGCCGAGATGCTTGAGATCCGAGGCGAGGTTGCGACCAAGGTTAAGTGCGGCGGCCTTGGATGCGCGATAGATGTACGAACCGCCGGGGGCTCGCGTGTCGCTGCCCATCTGCGAGGAAATGATCGCGATCTTGGGAGCGTCCGAAAGTTGTAGGTTTGGCAGCAGGGATTGGATTGTCAGAAATACACCGGTTACGTTGGCTGCGAAGCTTTGTTCCCAGAGTTCTGGCGCGTAACCATCAGCGAGGTTCTGGCCTCGGTCCAGAAAAACGCCCGCATTGCAAATCAAGAGGTCAACGGGTTTGGCATCAAGGGTTTTGACCATTGCAGCCTGGCTTTCCGGCGAGGTTACATCCAGATTGAGAAACTCGTCGTTACTGCGAGCTGTGCCAGTGACTTCGTGGCCGAGTTCGCGAAACCGGTGGTCAAGAGCCTGACCGATACCTCGGTTTGCGCCAGTGATAACGACGTGCATGTATTCCTCCTGAAATGCCTCGCGAAAACCGTTTAGGGCAAATCAGTTGGTTTTGCGACCGATATTAAATGGGAGGGGCGCGACCGGTACGCCGTCTTCGATGAGCGCTTTGGCCTCGTCCAGTTTGGCTTCGCCGTAAATCGCACGTTCAGGCGCCGAGCCTTCGTGCATCGCGCGGGCTTGCGAGGCAAAATCCTTCCCGACGTAGTCCGAGTTTTCCTCAACCTGTTTGCGCAGTTTCGCCAGCGCGGCTTCGGCCTCGTTCGCGGGTTCTGATAATTGGGTCGGGGGAGGGGCAACCGGTTCTTGGCTGGATGGCTGGGCAGCAGCGTCCCGCGCAGGGCGCACACGCGGAGCCATCATCGCTTTTTGGATGTGTTTGTCACCACACACGGCGCAGGTGACCATTCCTGCAGCTTTGAGCTTGTCAAAAGCGTCTGCAGATTGAAACCAGCTGTCAAACCGGTGGTCGTTCGCGCATTTGAGAGTGTAACTGATCATGCCTGTGATGCGTTGTGGCTGTCGTCTTGATGTTGTGCGAACATATGGATGCCGAGCGCGGGGATCAAGCGGTTCAGGACTTCAGTTTCGGGTCAAAACCACGCACGATCTTGGCGAGATCGGGCATCAAGATACGTTTTGCCGCTTTTCGGGGACTTAGCCATTTTCGGTCGCGCTGACCACGCTCCGGGAAAGATTTTGTTTTTTCCGCGACCTTGAGTGGGAAGACCAGCACTGTGAATTTCTTGCCGCGGTGAGCGCCTCGAGATTTGCGATACGTGTAAATGCCAACGCAGTGCTTGGACGGTTTGCCTCTGACACCGGCCTCTTCCCAGGCTTCTTGGGCTGCCGCCTTGTGAGGCTTGATGTCTTCCATCGGCCAGCCTTTGGGCAGCAACCACTGACGCGTGCCGCGCGAAGTGATCAGCAGGATTTCGGGTTTGCCTTTGCGCAGTCGGTAGGGAAGTGCGGCAAACTGGATGCGACTTCCTGACTTTCCGGCTTTGCGCAGCATGCTGGCCACGGTCTTGGGATCCTGGCGCCCCATCACAACATCTCGTTCTTGTTCTGCTCTTTGGCCGAACCTAGCCCACTCCGGATTTGAGAGGAAGGTCTCTTCGGTTTGCAGGTGTCCGAGGTGAAAGCGTCATGGGGGGATGTGGGAAGATATGGGATGCGTGGGAATTCGTGGGACGGAGTGGGTGGTTTTGTCGGGAAGCCTCGTAATTTGGCTGGTTTCGGGTTCCAGAATCGCTGTAGAGGGATGGATTCGAGGGGGTAATGAAAATTTTTTGGGATTTTCTGGCCTCATACTGGGTGCGACCAATTTTGTGGATATGTGGGGTCTGCGGGGAGAGTATTAACCATATGTAGTGTTTCTCGGTGGTGATTATGACACATCATCTTGTTTTTCAGGGGGGTGAAAACCAACATTTTGTGCTGAGTGGTGAAAAATCCTGTTGATTTCCATGATTTCCCATGGCATCCCTATATCACACGATGAGGACGGGAATTAAGGGGCGCAAAAAGACCCCGAACAAAAATTCCAAGTCAGGTTTCATACAGGCCCCGCCTTCATCGAAATTAGAGATCCGGCGCGCGGGCGAGCAGAACATCCCCCCAGGTGGCGCGCGCAGCTGGACACCCGCAAAAAGCGGGACGAGGGCGGCGGATTGATCAGTGGCAGCAGATCAATCCGCCGTTTCGTTTCCCGCACCGAGTTAGGCAGTGAGGCGCAGAAAGGCCAGTTCCGTGGCGCTGATGTTCAGAGGCGAGAGCCGCAACAAGGTAGATACGAAAGGTCGGATGTCGATTCCGGCCAAGTTTCGCCGTGTGCTCGAAGCCGGGGACCCTGACTGGAAGAGCGGTGACAATCCAAACATTGTAATCGTCTATGGTGGTCGCACGCGCGAATACTTGGAATGCTTCACCGTTGACGCGATGAACGACGTTGTTGGTCGCATCATGAAAATGCCGCGCGGATCCAAGAAACGGTTGGCGCTGAGCAAGTTGTATCTCACACAGTCGATCGAGGCGTCCGTTGATGACACCGGACGTTTGGTCCTGCCAAAAGAGCAGCGTGACAAGATCGGCCTTGAGGATATGGCGTTCTTCGCAGGTAAAGGGGACACCTTCGAAATCTGGAACCCTGATGCATATGATGCCGCCGAAGCCGAGGCGCTTGAGGCGGATGATGACTTCGATCCCGATCTTGATCCGTCTGTCTATCTAGACGGGGACGAGGATTTCTAACGATGAGCGCGCAAGAGAGTTCATCGCGTCCTCACATTCCGGTACTGCTGGCCCCACTGCTTCGTGAAGTTTCCCCTGTTGGTGGAGTCTGGCTGGACGGAACCTTTGGGGCTGGCGGTTACAGTCGCGGTTTGATTGACGCCGGGGCCGACAAAGTCATTGGCGTAGATCGCGATCCGTTGGCCTTTGATTTGGCTGCCCCGTGGATTGACGCTTATGACGGGCGGATCGAAATGGTGGCTGGCGTTTTTTCAAAGATGGACGAGTACGCACAGAACCTTGACGGGGTTGTGCTCGATCTCGGCGTGAGTTCGATGCAGCTTGATTTGGCTGAGCGGGGTTTCTCGTTCATGAAAGACGGTCCGTTGGACATGCGGATGAGCCAAGACGGTATGTCTGCGGCAGATATCGTGAATGAGGCTACAGAAGTCGAGATCGCGGACATTCTTTACCAATTCGGGGAAGAGCGCGCGAGCCGGCGCATTGCGAAAGCGATCGTCAGGGAGCGAACACTCGAGCCAATTACCAACACGCTGAGGCTCGCGGAAATTGTCGAAGGGTGTTTGCCGCGTCCAAAACCTGGGCAGAGCCATCCGGCGACGCGGTCTTTTCAAGGACTGCGGATTGCCGTGAATGACGAGTATGGCGAGTTGTTCCGGGGACTTATGGCGGCTGAGCGAGCGCTGAAGCCGGGAGGGTTGCTAGCGGTGGTGACGTTTCATTCGGTCGAGGACCGGATGGTGAAACGGTTTCTGCAGGCGCGAGCAGGAAAACAGGGCAATGTTAACCGCTATGCGCCTGAAACAGAGAAAGAAAAACCGGCATTTGAGCTTGTGACGCGCAAGGCAGTCGGGCCCGATCCGGAAGAGTTGGACGACAACCCGCGCGCGCGATCTGCGAAATTGCGAGTGGCGCGACGCACGGATGCTCCGGCGGGGGATGTGACGGGCAAGGCCATCGGCATGCCAACAGTCGGGGGTAAACGGTAATGCGTACCATAATGTTCATTGTGACCGTAGTTGGCGTGATCTGCGTGTCGGTGTGGGCTTATCAAGAGAACTACAGCACTCAGCGCATGATTAAGGACACTGAACGGCTTGAGCGTCAGATCGGTGTGGCTCAGGCGCGACTGGCTGTTCTGCGTGCGGAATGGGCATATCTCAATCGCCCGGACCGACTTAGGGATCTTGCAGACATCAACTATAATGACTTGCAGCTTTTGCCGTTGCGGCCAGACCAGTTCGGAATTGTTGAGCAGGTGGCCTATCCGATAGATGAGAGTCTGCTTGGCATCGAAAATGCGACGGAAGTCTCTGCCGATTTGGATGGAGAGCGCCCATGACCAGAAAGCCGCTTCGTCCACTTGCGTCAATTCTGAAAGCCCGGCGTGACGGCGAGAGTGCTGAAGCGATCGAGCGGGCCAATCTGCGTGAGCGCCACGAGGAAATGCAAAACAAAGGGCGGGCGCGGGCAGAAGGGCGCCTTCTTGTTATGTCGTTCCTGTTTCTAGCGGCCTTCGGAACCGTGGGGGTACGCATGGGGACTGTGAGCATGACCGATGCCACGGAGCCTCGCAGAAGTTTTAGTGCGAGCCATATTCAGGCCGAACGCGCCGATATTGTGGACCGCAAGGGGCGTATTCTGGCGACAAATCTGGAAACGCACGCGCTTTATGCGCAGCCACCGCACATGATCGACAAGGAGCGCGTGGCGCGCGAGCTTGCGGCGATTTTTCCTGATCTGAAAGAAGAACGGCTGGTGAAAGACTTTACTGGCAAGCGTAAGTTCCTGTGGATCAAGAAGAAATTAAGCCCGGAGCAGAAGCAGGCGGTCCATGACATAGGCGATCCTGGCTTGCAATTCGGTCGTCGCGAGATGCGTTTGTACCCCAATGGCCAACTGGCAGCGCACGTTCTTGGCGGGGCAACTTTTGGCGAAGAGGACGTTCATGCAGCCGAGCTGATTGGTGTGGCTGGCGTTGAGAAATACTTCGATGAAGTCCTTCGCGACCCTGCAAACGGTGGCCGTGCGCTAACTTTGTCTATTGATTTGACGGTGCAGGATGCGTCTGAACGCGTTCTTTACGGTGGTATGAAGTTGATGAACGCCAAGGGCGCATCGTCTGTGCTGATGGATGTGCACACAGGCGAAGTGATTGCCATGGTGTCGCTGCCAGATTTTGATCCGAACGATCGACCACGTCCGCCGACGCAGGGCAACGCAGGGGACAGCCCGTTGTTCAATCGCGCCGTTCAGGGGCTTTACGAGCTTGGCTCGACTTTCAAGATTTTCACTGCGGCGCAGTCGATGGACCTTGGCTTGGCGAACCCGTCGACCCTGATCAATACGGCGGGACCGCTGCGGTGGGGAAAATTCAAAATTCGCGATTTCCGCAACTATGGCGCCGAGCTTACAGTGACGAAGATCATCGTGAAGTCTTCCAACATCGGAACGGCCCGTATGGCGCAGGTGATCGGTGCGGCCCGTCAACAGGATTTCCTTGGCAAACTTGGGTTCTTTGAACCTACGCCGGTTGAGCTGGTGGAGGCCAAGGGTGCTGAGCCCTTGCTGCCCAAAAACTGGTCGGAACTGTCGACTATGACCATTTCCTATGGACACGGTTTGTCTGCAAGCCCTCTGCATCTGGCGGCTGGCTATGCGGCGATTGCCAATGGCGGCACCCAGGTTTTGCCGACCATTTTGAAACGAGATCGCGTGCAGGAGGGACCGCGGGTGCTCAGCGAAACCAGTGCGGCTGCGGCTCGCAAGATGCTGAGGAAAGTGGTTAGCGAAGGAACAGCGTCGTTTGGTGAGGTGCCAGGCTATGCGGTTGGAGGAAAGACTGGAACCGCGGACAAACCCAAGGAGCGAGGTGGCGGATACTATGACGATAAGGTCATCGCAACATTTGCGTCTATGTTCCCCGCGCACGACCCCAAATACGTGTTGATTGTGTCTTTGGACGAACCGGTGGAAACGTCTGGAACAGAGCCGCGACGCACCGCCGGCTGGACCGCCGTGCCGGTTGCGGCCGAAATGATTGCGCGTGTGGCGCCCTTGTTGGGTCTCCGTCCGCAAGTTGAACCCGCAGAGCTTGCTGATATAACCCTGACATCGAATTAAGCCGAAAAGGCGGGGCGGATGACAGCGGGCAAAAAACAGCTTTCGGAACTAGGACTTGCGGCGGCTGGCGGCGCGAATCCCGACATATTGGGTTTGGCTGTGGACAGTCGCGAAGTGCGAGAAGGCTTCCTTTTTGCGGCTTTGCCCGGCACGCGGGTTCACGGTGGGGAGTTCATTCAATATGCCTTGCGTCAGGGGGCGGCCGCGGTTCTGACCGATGCTGAAGGAGCTCGGATCGCTGCCGATGAGCTTGCGGAAAGCGGCGCCGCTTTGGTTGTCACGGAAGACCCGCGGATGGCATTGGCCTATGGTGCTGCGCTCTGGTTCGGTGCCCAGCCCGGAGTTATGGCGGCAGTGACGGGCACAAACGGCAAGACATCGGTCGCGACGTTCCTGCGCATGATCTGGCAGGAACTGGGACTGGAGGCCATCAATCTTGGTACCACCGGTGTTGAAGGCGATTTCACCGCGCCGCTCAATCACACAACTCCGGAGCCGATCACTTTGCATCGTACTCTTTCGGCTGCGGCCGAGGCAGACATTGCTTTTGGCGCGATGGAGGCGTCCTCTCACGGGTTGGCTCAGCGGCGGCTGGACGGTGTACACCTGAAAGCCGCGGGTTTTACGAATTTCACACAGGACCATCTCGACTATCACGCCACATTTGAAGAGTATTTCGACGCCAAGGCAGGACTGTTTGATCGTGTTCTGGCAGATGACGGCACGGCAGTGATCAACATAGACGACCCGCGAGGGCCGGACATGGTTTTGATTGCGAAGGACCGTGGTCAGGACATCATAACGGTCGGGCGCGAGGGTGCTGATCTGGAATTACTGGGCCAACGATTTGATGCGACTGGTCAGGACATCCGGTTTGCCTTTAGAGGCAAGACCTATATGGCGCGGTTGAACCTGCTTGGCGGTTTTCAGGCGGAGAACGTGTTGCTGGCGGCCGGTTTGGCGATTGCCTGCGGTGCCGAGCCTGAAAGGGTCTTTGAGGTTCTCGGGTCGCTCAAAACGGTTCGGGGTCGCATGCAACTTGCTGCGACACGAGAAAACGGTGCGGCCATTTTTGTCGACTATGCCCATACACCGGATGCGGTGAAAACGGCGCTGCAGGCGATGCGCCCTCATGTCATGGGGCGCTTGATTGCCATTGTTGGCGCAGGCGGAGACCGAGACGCCGGAAAACGTATTTTGATGGGGCAGGCGGCGGCGGAAAACGCAGACATTGTTTTCGTGACCGACGACAATCCACGCACCGAAGATCCGGCATCCATTCGTGCCGCCGTGATGGAAGGGGCACCGGAGGCGACGGAAGTCGGGGACCGTGCCGAGGCAATTTTGCGCGCCGTGGATGCTTTGCAGGCGGGGGACACGCTTCTTATCGCCGGCAAAGGGCATGAGAGCGGGCAGATCATCGGTTCAGATGTGTTGCCATTTGATGATGCGGAGCAAGCCAGTGTGGCGGTTGCCGCTCTGGATGGAGGGATCGCATGAGCTTGTGGACTGCAGAGGAAGCCGCGAAAGCCACGGGTGGTAGAGCAATTGGAAACTGGTCCGTCAGCGGGGTTTCCATTGACACACGTACCATTGAAACGGGTGATTTGTTTGTGGCTTTGACCGCCGCGCGGGACGGTCACGATTTTGTTGCGCAGGCTATTGGCCAAGGGGCCGGAGCTGCTCTGGTCAGCCGTATTCCTGAAGGTCTGTCAGAAGATGCGCCGCTTTTGATCGTTGACGACGTTCTTGCGGGGCTGGAAGCTTTGGGGCGGGCAGGGCGCGCGCGTACCGCCGCGCGGGTTTTGGCGGTTACGGGATCAGTCGGCAAAACCTCCACAAAGGAAATGCTGCGCGCGATGCTGTCTGCGCAGGGCCGAACACACGCTTCTGTTGCAAGCTACAACAACCACTGGGGTGTGCCGCTGACCTTGGCCCGCATGCCTGCGGACACGGAATTCGCCGTGATCGAGATTGGCATGAACCATCCCGGTGAAATCGCCCCGTTGGCGAAGATGGCACGGCCCCATGTCGGTTTGGTCACAACCGTTGCTGCGGTGCACCTGGAAGCATTCGATGATGTCGCGGGCATTGCGAGCGAGAAAGCGGCAATATTTGACGGTCTGGAGCCGACAGGGGTGGCCGTATTCAACGCGGATATTGAAACGGTAGATGTCCTGCGGGCGCATGCAGGAGATTTGGGGGCCGCAAAGGTCGAGTTCGGCAAAACTTCGGGCGAATGGACCCTAAAAGACGTCACCTTGTCTGGAAACGTCACAGTCGCGCGGGCAGTGGCCAACGGCGAGCCTTTGGTTTTCAAAGTGCAAAGCGCGGGGCAGCACTTTGCGATGAACGCTTTGGGTGCATTGGCTGCCGTTGAAGCGTTGGGGGCCGATTTGGCGCTTGCGGCGGCGGCGCTTGGAAACTGGACACCATATACCGGTCGCGGAGCCCGCGAAACTGTCGTGCTTGATCCGGTTGAGACCGATCGCGCAATTGACTTGATAGACGATGCTTACAATGCCAACCCGACATCGCTTGGTGCCGCGCTGGATGTTCTCGCGGCCGCGCATGTCCAGAACGATGTGGGCCGGATCGGGAAAGGACGCCGCATTGCGTTTGTCGGTGACATGAAAGAACTCGGTCCGCAGGAAGTCGCTATGCACGCAAACATCGCGCTGCACCCGGCGCTGGACAAGATCGATACGGTTCATTGCGTTGGCCCCTTGATGAAACACCTTTATGAAGCTTTGCCAGAGGCCAAGAGGGGTCTTTGGACGGAAACAAGCGACGAAATGGCAGCTGATGTCAGGCGTCTTGTGGATGCAGGAGATGCCGTGCTTGCCAAGGGCTCTTTGTCCATGGCGCTGGCCAAGGTGGTTGACGCAATTCGTAAACTCGGTCATCCCGCCGCAAACAAAAAGAACGAGGACACCTGAATGCTCTATTGGCTGACGCAACTGTCGGAGGGCGGGGATTTTTTCAACCTGTTCCGCTACATCACTTTCCGTGCGGGCGGGGCGTTTATGACGGCCTTGATCTTTGGTTTCCTGTTTGGGCGGCCCCTGATTGATGTGTTGCGCCGCAAGCAGGGCAAAGGCCAGCCGATCCGTGATGATGGTCCAGAAGGACATTTTGTGAAGGCGGGCACTCCGACCATGGGCGGCTTGTTGATTGTGGGCGCGTTGGTGACCTCGACACTCTTGTGGGCACGCTGGGACAACGGTTTTGTCTGGATGATCCTCTTTGTGACACTGTCCTATGGTCTGATCGGCTTTGCCGATGATTATGCCAAAGTGAGCAAGCAGAACACCAAAGGTGTGTCCAGCAAAGTGCGTTTGCTACTCGGTTTTGTGATCGCCATGGTGGCGGGTCTTTGGGCCACGTTCCTCCAGCCCGAACTATTGCAGAACAAGCTGGCAGTGCCGGTCTTTAAGGAAGTGCTGTTTCACATGGGCATTTTTTATGTGCCCTTTGCCATGTTCGTGATTGTAGGGGCTGCGAACGCTGTGAACCTGACCGACGGTCTGGACGGTTTGGCAATCATGCCGGTTATGATCGCGGCAGGCGCGCTAGGTGTTATCGCCTACGCCGTCGGTCGCGTCGACTTTACGGAATATCTGGATGTGCACTATGTCCCGGGTACTGGCGAAATCCTTATCTTTGTGGCCGGGCTCATCGGTGGCGGATTGGGCTTCTTGTGGTACAACGCTCCGCCAGCTGCGGTGTTTATGGGTGATACAGGCTCGCTCGCGCTGGGTGGTGCCTTGGGGGCGATTGCTGTGGCGACCAAGCACGAGTTGGTGCTGGGCATCATTGGCGGCCTGTTTGTGGTGGAAGCGCTCAGCGTGATCATTCAGGTGCTCTACTTCAAACGCACCGGCAAGCGTGTGTTCCTGATGGCGCCGATCCATCACCACTACGAGAAAAAAGGCTGGTCGGAGCCGCAGATCGTGATCCGATTCTGGATCGTGGCGGTTATTCTGGCGATGATTGGTCTGGCGACGTTGAAGTTGCGGTGAGGTTATTTGTCAGCCGGTGGCGGCAGCAAATCACTCAGCGTTGATCGCAAATAGATCAAGCCATCCGAATAGAGCGCCTTTGGCTGTGGAGGATCACCCATCCAATCCGATCTTCGAAGTGGAGTCGGTAGGTTCAGTGCGTCAGAATCCGAACACCGAAATAGGATAATCTCCACGGCAAAACGCTCGGCACCATCGCTCGAAAAGTGATCAGGGTAGACAAAAGAAGACGCGTTTATTGTTGTGCCCGGAGGGAACCTCTGCACCTCAAATTGAAACGGGGGGTCTTCAGGGGCGTGATACAAAAGCCAATGGGGCGGGAAGCCCCACCAAGTACCTTCCGGGTTCTTTGCAATGGTCAGCGCCCAAAGCCGATTGGCGGGATTTGGGTCCAGTGGCCCAACTGACATAAGATTGCAGAAAGCCTCGCCGGTATCGTTGGCAAGTACCCAATCCATGCGCGCTCTGTCTGGACTTTCCCACTCGATGTTCGAAACTTCGAAGCGGGGCAGTTTAGAGACTTGTGCTTGAATAGGTTGGCTCAAAATGAACGCGGCACAAATCGTGGCTAGCCCATTGGCAAAAGTCTTCATCACTCATCCTTTTGGTGAAACCCTAAGCGTAGTTTCGCGTGTTGAAAACTGGAGATTTGCTTTGCTTGTGCATCCGTGTGTCACAAGGCAGTCTGGGCGCGACGAGACGATGGGGAACGAGCGATGATTCCGGTACAAGGCTATGAAGGTGCGCAGGTGGCTGTGCTGGGGTTGGGACGTTCCGGCTTTGCCACGGCGCGGGCGCTGCGCGATGGCGGGGCGGAGGCGATCTGTTGGGACGACAACCCTGTGGCGCGCGAAAAGGCTGAGGCCGAGGGGTTTGCCTGTCGGGATTTGCTGAAGCAAGGCGCGTTTGAGGGCGTGGCGGCGTTGATTGTCAGCCCGGGCATTCCGCATCTTTACCCAGAGCCGAACCCGGTTGTGAAGGCGGCCTTGCTGGCGGGTGTGCCGGTGGACAACGATATTGGGCTCTTTTTCCGGTCGTTCGCGACGCGGGAGTGGGACATGTATGAAACCACGCCGCAGGTGGTGGCGGTGACGGGGTCAAATGGCAAGTCGACCACGTCCGCGTTGATCCATCATGTGTTGACCGAGGCGGGGCGGCGCACGCAACTGGCGGGCAATATCGGGCGCGGGGTGCTAGATCTTGAACCGGCAGAGGATGGCGAGGTCGTGGTGCTGGAGCTGTCGAGCTATCAGACCGATCTGGCGCGCAGCCTGACGCCGGATGTGTGTGTCTTCACCAATCTCAGCCCTGATCATCTGGACCGGCATGCGGGCATGGGCGGCTATTTCGCGGCCAAACGTCGGTTGTTTGCCGAAGGCGGGCCGGATCGGGCCGTGGTGGGTGTCGATGAGGACGAAGGGCTTTATCTGGCAGGGCAGTTGAGCGAAGGCGCGGGGGATGATCGGGTGATCCGCGTATCGATCGAGCGCAAGTTGACCGAGGCGGGGTGGAATGTGTTCGCCCGCAAAGGATTTTTGAGTGAATACCGCAAGGGACGGCAGGCTGGCTCGATTGACCTGCGCGCGATCAAAGGCCTGCCGGGGGCGCACAACCATCAGAATGCCTGTGCCGCTTATGCTGTGTGCCGGTCCTTGGGATTGGCGCCGAAAGTGATCGAGAAGGCGTTTGAGAGTTTCGGTGGTTTGCCACACCGCAGCCAGATCATTGCCGAAGCAAATGGCGTGACCTTTGTGAACGACAGCAAGGCCACAAATGTGGATGCTGCGAAGATGGCGCTGTCTGCTTTCAAGCGCATACGATGGATCTGTGGCGGGTTGGAGAAAGAAGGTGGTTTGGGGACCCTGACGGAGAGCGCCGGAGAGGTTGTGAAAGCCTATGTCATCGGGCGGGAAGCTGCCGGCTTTGCGATGCAGTTGAAAGGCGTCGAAGCCGAGGTGTGCACCACCATGGAGACAGCAGTGGAACGGGCAATGAAAGAGGCGCAAAGCGGTGAGGTTGTGCTTTTGGCGCCAGCTGCGGCCAGCTTTGATCAATACGACAGTTTTGAGAAACGCGGTGAAGATTTTGTCGCCCAGGTGCAGGCGCGATTGAATTAAAGGTGTGTCGCATTTGATGGTTTTTGCGGGTTGGGTTTGACCTCTGTCAAAGTGGGCGAAAAGGCGCCGAACTATCGTCAGGTCGAACAGCGATTTTCCCTGTTCAAACCTTGTTTTAGCAAGGGGCTGACCATAGGTCAGTAGTGTAACAAAGAGAGGATCTGATGATGCAAATTCAGGTGAACACCGACAACTTTATTCATGGTGACGAGCGTGTGATCGAAGTGGCCGAACTGGCCGTTCAGAACGATCTCGAACACTTGAGCGATCGGTTGACCCGTGTTGAGGTGCATCTGAAAGACCAGAATGCGGACAAGCATGGGCCGGATCATATTTTGTGCACCATGGAGGCCCGTCCGCGGGGCATGGACCCGATGTCGGCACACCACGAAGCTGCGGATATTCAGGCAGCTTTGAAGGGGTCTGCAAAGAAACTTCGGACACGTCTGTCGAGCGTCTTTGAAAAGGCAGATGCGCATCGCTGAGAATTGCTGTAATGGACAACACGGCCTCTCTGGTTTCAGAGGGGCCGTTTCTTTTTGTTTAGTGTCGGGCGCGTATGGATTGACCCGCGGCCCAGCCCGAGCTCCAAGCCCATTGGAAATTGAAGCCCCCAAGCCAACCAGTGACATCAACTGCCTCGCCGATGGCAAAGAGGCCAGGCAATGATTTGGATTCCATTGTTTTGGAGGACAGCCCGTCGGTGTTGATCCCTCCAAGGGTGACTTCGGCGGTACGATAACCTTCTGTCCCGGAAGGGCGCAGTCGCCAGCTTTGCAAAGCCTCGCAAAGCGAGTTCAGGGCGCTGTCTGACTGGTCGGCAAGATTGCCTCGCAAATCGAGGCTTCCTGACAAATGGTCAACCAGTCGAGCCGGCAAGAGCGTGGCGAGTTCGGTTGTCAGGTTACGGCGACCCTGTTCCTGACGCCGGCTGCGCAGGACGCTGAGAGGGTCAGAGTCCGGGAAGAGATTTACAATTATCTCTTGGCCCTCCTGCCAATACGAACTGATTTGCAACATGGCCGGCCCGGAAAGGCCGCGGTGAGTGAACAGCATGGCTTCTTCAAAAGAAACGCCATTGGCGGCTGCGCGGACCGGGAGTGCCACGCCTGATATGTCCTTGAAGCGTTGTTCCGAGAAGGTGAATGGAACGAGGCCGGCGCGGGTTTCTGTGAGCGACAAGCCGAATTGCAGGGCGAGGTCATAGGCGAGGCCGGTTGCACCCATCTTTGGGATCGACTTGCCTCCTGTCGCAAGAACAAGGTTCGTGCAATTTTGAGTTTGGCGTTGCCCCGCTTTTTCGGTCTCAACAGTGAAAGCTGTTCCATCATGGCGCACGCTGACGACAGATGTTTCCAGGCGGAGCTGTGCGCCAGCTTTTGTCATTTCGGCGCGCAACATCGCGATGATGTCCTTTGCCGAGTTGTCGCAGAAAAGCTGGCCTAGTGTTTTCTCGTGGTAGGGGATGCCGTGGGCCGCGACCAAATCGACGAAATCCCATTGCGTGTAGCGGCTGAGCGCGGATTTGCAGAAATGGGGGTTGCCGCTCAGAAAATTCTCTGGACCGGCGTACATGTTGGTGAAGTTGCAGCGCCCGCCGCCGGAGATGCGGATTTTCTCTCCCGGAGCCTTGGCGTGATCAAGCACAAGCGTGCGCCCACCTGTTTGTGTCGCGCACATCATGCCGGCTGCACCAGCGCCAAGAATGATTGTATCCCATTTCATGTTTGCGGGGTGCCTCATGAACGGCGAAGCGTCAAGGGCGTGCGGTCGCGCAACTTATCGGGTTCTCTTTACTTTCCATGAAGGGTTTTGGGTGTTAAGGTTCCGCTCAGACCCGGCAAACGGGCAGCTTGTGGAACCGAGAAAACCGGCCACGGGCAAACAGAGGCAGAGATCGGCGGTTATCCGATGACAGAGATGGTTTATGGTGCGCTTCCTGCGCACGAGCGTGAGCCCGTATTGCCCAAGTGGTGGCAGACGCTGGATAAATGGACGATGACGTCCATCCTTTTGCTGTTTGTGATTGGGATTATGCTGGGAATGGCGGCGAGCCCTCCGTTGGCGGCAAAAAACGGGTTCGAACCCTTCCACTACGTTAAAAAGCAGGCGATTTTCGGCGGCGCAGCTTTAGTCGCAATGTTGTTGACGTCCATGATGTCTCCCAAACTTGTCCGACGCTTATCGGTGCTTGGTTTTGGCGTGACAATGATTGCGTTGGTGCTGCTTCCATTTTTTGGCACCGACTTTGGCAAAGGCGCGATGCGATGGTATTCGCTCGGATTTGCGTCAATTCAGCCGTCTGAGTTTCTGAAACCCGGATTTGTAGTTGTCTGTGCGTGGATGATGGCGGCGAACGAAGAGATTAATGGCCCCCCGGGGCGCATGTGGTCGTTTCTTTTGATGATCACGATTGTTCTGATCCTCGCAATGCAGCCAGACTTTGGTCAGGCTTGCCTGATCTTGTTTGGCTGGAGTGTGATGTACTTTGTGTCCGGCGCGCCGATGATGTTGATCGGTGGCATCCTGCTGGCGTTGGTCCCCGCGGCGCAGTTGGCCTATTCCAGTTCGGAACACTTTGCCCGACGGATCGACGGGTTTCTGGACCGGTCGCTCGACCCCACCACACAGATTGGCTATGCCACAAACGCCATCCGCGAGGGTGGGCTGTTCGGAGTTGGCGTGGGGGAAGGCACGGTGAAGTGGTCTTTGCCCGACGCGCACACTGATTTCATCATTTCGGTTGCTGCAGAAGAATACGGACTGATCCTCGTGTTGCTGATCATCGCGCTTTACGCGACCGTGGTTCTGCGCAGTTACTTCCGTTTGATGCGCGAACGCGATCCATTTATCCGGCTTGCCGGTACCGGATTGGTGAGCATCTTTGGCGTTCAGGCGATGGTGAACATGGGCGTTGCAGTGCGTCTTTTGCCATCCAAAGGCATGACTTTGCCGTTCGTGAGCTATGGCGGGTCTTCCCTGATTGCAGGGGGGATTGCAGTCGGCATGATTTTGGCGTTTACCCGCAGCCGGCCTCAGGGCGAGATCGGTGATATTCTGCGGGGAAACGTGAGATGAGTAGACAGCCACTTCTGGTGATTGCAGCAGGCGGTACAGGTGGACATATGTTCCCGGCGCAGGCGCTGGCCGAGGTGATGTTGCGCAAAGGCTGGCGTGTGAAACTGTCGACCGACGCGCGGGGTGCGCGTTACACTGGTGGCTTTCCGCACACTGTCGAGATCGAGCAAATGAGTTCCGCTACGTTCGCGCGTGGCGGTGTTCTTGCAAAGATTGCTGTTCCGTTTCGCATTTTGGGCGGTGTTTTTGGCGCGGTCATGAAAATGCGGCGCGACCGTCCAGATGTCGTTGTTGGTTTTGGCGGCTATCCGACCATACCAGCGATGGGCGCGGCGTGGCTGATGAAGTTGCCGCGTATGATCCACGAGCAAAACGGAATTCTGGGGCGGGTCAACGAGGTTTTTGCCAAGCGCGTAGACGTTGTGGCATGTGGCACTTGGCCGACAACTTTGCCGGATGACGTCGAAGGCCAGCACGTGGGAAATCCAGTGCGAAAAGCAGTCATGGATCGCGCTGGCGCAGGCTATATCGAGCCGGGCGACTACCCCATGTCGATGCTTATAATAGGCGGTTCGCAGGGCGCACGAATTCTGAGCGACGTGGTTCCGGCTGCAGTGGCGTCCTTGCCGCAAGAAATTTTACGAAACCTGCGCGTAAGTCATCAGGCACGTGACGAGGATTTTGACCGCGTGACGTCTTTTTACGCGGAACACGGAATCGCGGCAGACGTGCAGCCGTTTTTCAATGATGTACCTGCTCGGATGAGTGAGGCGCAGTTGGTGGTTTCGCGTTCGGGCGCATCCAGTGTTGCAGATATCAGCGTGATCGGTCGTCCTTCGATTTTGATACCGTTCGCCGCCGCAGCCGGAGATCACCAGACTGCAAACGCAAAGGGGCTTTCTGAAGCGGGTGGGGCGATTGTGATCCCCGAAAGCCTGCTGTCAGCGGAAAGCTTGTCAGAACAAATGGCGCTGATACTCGGTAACCCTCAGGGAGCCAATCAGATGGCGGCCGCAGCACTGCGGGCCGGCAAGCCAGACGCGACCGAAGCACTGGTCGCGCTCGTCGAAACGCTTGCGCACAAGGAATAAGAACATGAACGCAGCGACGAAACTTCCCGGCGACGTGGGCGCCATTCACTTTGTTGGTATTGGTGGAATTGGCATGTCAGGCATTGCCGAAGTGCTAATCAATCATGGCTATCAGGTGCAGGGTTCTGATCTGAAATCGACAAAGATCACCGAGCGGCTTGCGGGAATGGGCGCAACGATCTTTGAAGGTCAACGTGCAGAAAACCTGGAAAATGCAGAAGTGGTGGTGATTTCCAGCGCAATCAAACCGGGCAACCCGGAGTTGGACGAAGCGCGCCTCAAGGGTTTGCCGGTGGTGCGCCGCGCCGAGATGTTGGCCGAATTAATGCGGTTGAAATCCAATATTGCGGTTGCGGGAACACACGGCAAGACAACGACCACGACGATGGTCGCGGCGTTGCTGGATCACGGCAAATTTGACCCAACCGTTATCAACGGCGGCATTATCCACGCCTATGGTTCCAATGCGCGAGTGGGGGATGGCGAATGGATGGTTGTCGAAGCCGACGAAAGCGACGGGACGTTCAACCGTCTTCCCGCAACCATTGCTATTGTGACAAATATTGATCCGGAGCACATGGAGCATTGGGGGACGGAGGAAGCCTTGCACAAGGGCTTTTATGACTTCGTTTCCAACATTCCATTCTACGGATTGGCAGTGTGCTGCACCGACGATCCGGATGTTCAGACGCTGGTTGGCAAGATCACCGATCGCCGCGTAGTGACCTTTGGGTTCAATGCGCAAGCCGACGTCCGCGCTGTGAATTTGACATACAAAGCGGGCGTTGCGCACTTTGACATTCAGTTGCAGGCCGAGAACAAGGTCATCGAGAACTGTTCTCTTCCAATGCCGGGTGATCACAACGTATCGAATGCCTTGTCCGCCGTTGCTATTGCGCGGCATTTGGGAATGAAGCTGGATGAAATTCGTGATGCGTTGGCAAGCTTCGGCGGCGTGAACCGGCGGTTCACCAAGGTTGGTGAAATCAAAGGGGGAGTGCCGGTTATTGACGACTATGGGCATCACCCTGTGGAGATTGCCGCAGTATTGAAGGCTGCGAGACAAGCAATTGGTGACAGCGGCGGCCGTGTGATCGCGGTACACCAACCACATCGCTACACACGCCTTCATTCTTTGTTTGAAGATTTTTGCACCTGCTTTAACGAGGCGGATGTGGTTGGCATCGCAGATGTGTTTGCCGCCGGAGAAGCTCCGATTGAGGGCGCAAGCCGTGACGACCTGATCGCCGGCCTTGTTGCGCATGGTCACCGGCATGCCGTAGCGATCAGCAACGAAGACGATCTGGTCAGGTTGGTGGACGACGCGGCAAATACGGGTGATATTGTTGTCTGCCTTGGCGCCGGCTCGATCAGCGCTTGGGCCAACGCGCTTCCAAAACGTCTCAGTTAACTAAAAACCACTGGAAATTTCCGTTCATTTGACCTCTTTTCTAGAAAAAGACTTGAGGGCAGACGTGTCGGAACATCTCAAACGCAATGTGGGTCTGGGCCTGCTCATCGCTTATGGCGTTGGCGTTATGGTGGGTGCGGGGATTTACGTGCTCGTCGGTGCTGTGGCGGGCGAAGCCGGGATCTATGCACCTATAGCGTTTTTGCTTGCCGGCCTTGTCGCGGCTCCAACGGCATTAAGCTACGGCGAGCTGTCTGCCCGTATCCCCGAGGCGGCAGGAGAGGCTGCTTTTGTTCATAAGGCCTTCCGGTCGCAAGCTGTGGCGGTGATCGTCGGTCTTGCGATAGTCGCTACCGGTGTTGTGTCGGCCGCCGCAGTACTGCGTGGCGGTGCGGGGTATTTACTGGCGCTGGTGACAGTCCCTGAGGTGGCAGCGATTGTCGTCTTGGCCATTCTCCTGACAGCCGTTGCCCTTTATGGGGTTATGGAAAGCCTCGCTCTCGCGGCGGTGTTCACTATCGTCGAACTTGCAGGGCTTGCTCTGGTTGTCTGGGCCGGATGGGATGCGCCTCTGTCGCCCGACTGGCAAAATGCAACGGCTCCCGGTTTCACCGAATGGCCTTGGGCTGCGATCGGGACGGCGGCAGTTTTGGCGTTCTTTGCTTTCATCGGGTTTGAAGACATCGTGAACATGGCGGAAGAGGTGGAGCGCCCCGAACGGAATATTCCCAGAGCAATTGTGGTGTCGCTTGTATTGACGACGTTGGTCTACGCCTTGGTGACGTGGGTTACAGTAAGGGTTGTTCCAATGCAGGCGTTGGCAGGCAGCGAGAGTCCATTGGTGCTTGTACTGCAAACTCGGGACAGCGCGGCGACCGGCGCGATCCTTGCTGGAATTGCTGTCTTTGCGGCACTGAATGGCGTTTTGGCGCAAATTGTGATGGCCAGCCGTGTTCTATTCGGTTTGGGGCGTCGCAGCCGCGCACTGGCTGTGTTTCACCATGTGCACCCAAAACGGGGCACGCCCTATAGCGCCACTGTTTTGGTGGGGGGCTTGGTCATTGCCGCCGCCATGAGCGCCAATGTGGCAAAGCTGGCTGAGGTCACGTCTATTATATTGTTGAGCGCGTTTGTTGTCATGAATGGTGCTTTGATCGTGTTAAAACGGCGAGAGCCGGAATCCCCGTTTCGGGTTTCAATGGCAGTGCCCGTTCTGGGGTTGGTGCTGTCTTTGGGCGCCTTGGCGCTGTTCTTGGGAGGAATATGAATGAGTCTGGCACTAAAGCTTGCCTGCTTCTGGGTTTTGGCAGCGACGGGTGTCGCGATGCTACCGATGCGATACCAGTATGTGCCGGGAGTGGCGTTGTTACTGGTTGCTCCGGTTCTGATCGGTGTGATTTGGCATGACCACGGTTTCTGGTTTGGCGCTGCGGCTTTGTTTGGTTTTGTCTCGATGTTCCGCAAGCCGCTGGTCTTTTTTGGTCGCAAGGCGCTTGGGCTTCCGACGGAAGAGGTGCCGAAATGACCCTCTCACTTGGTCTGGCGTGTCTTTGGCTGGTGGCTGCCAACTTCAGGGCGATGTTTCCCAGTAAGGACCATCTCTGGAAATTCGCGTACTTCATGATCGCGATTGGCGTGCCAATACTGATTGGCGTGTATGTCCAAAATGGTCCCTGGGTCGCTTTGATCCTGCTGATCATGGGCGGATGGATTATGCGCTGGCCGGTGTACTACGCTTGGCTCTGGCTGAAGAGGCGGGTGAGCTGATGTTGGACCTCGCATTAGGCTTGAGTGCTCTGATCTGGTTTTGCGTGTTGTTGTTTCCTGTCTACGGCTTCGTGGCAGGCAAGCGAGATCGGCGTGAGCATTTGAAGAGGGCACAGGGCATTGTTTTGAGCCTGGCGGCGCTTTTGTTGCTCTTTGACCTAACCTTGGGTGTCATGGTCACCGAAGAAGAAATGATCGAGCTTGAAAGGTTGCAAGGCTATCGCTGGTGGATGCTGGGCGCTTTGGCGGTCTCTTTGGCGACGGCTTGGCTTTTGTTCGCCCAGGGACAAAAACGGCGGGTTGGCTGACAACGCGCATGGGCTTGCTCAGGACTAGCGCCTTCGGTATCGCTTCGTTCAAATTCACAGGAGTTTCCAGATGACAGCAATGCCCCGGCCGCGTGGTAAACTGACCGAAAACAAGGTGCTCTCCGATTTAACGTGGCTGCGTGTAGGCGGGCCTGCGGACTTCCTGTTCCAACCCGCAGATATTGAGGATCTGTCTGCATTTCAGAAGGCCTTGCCTGCTGGCATAGACGTTTTTCCGATGGGTGTCGGAAGTAATTTAATTGTGCGCGATGGCGGGCTAAGGGCGGTCGTGGTCCGTCTTGGGCGTGGGTTCAATGGTATTGAAATCGAAGGCAACCGTGTTCGTGCGGGTGCGGCGGCACTGGACGCCCACGTAGCGCGAAAAGCGGCGGCAGCGGGAGTTGATCTCACATTTTTGCGCACGATCCCGGGTGCAATCGGCGGCGCGGTTCGCATGAACGCCGGTTGCTATGGCAGCTATATAGCGGACGTTTTCGTCGAGGCGACAGCCGTTACGCGTGCGGGTGAGATTGTAAAATTGACCGCAGAAGACCTTCAGTTTCAATACCGGCAGACAGACCTGCAACACGGTTGCGTGCTGGTTGAAGCCGTTCTTGAAGGGCCAAGTGGAAATCCGGAAGACCTCGAAGCTCGAATGATTGATCAACTGACCAAGCGTGATGCAACGCAGCCCACAAAAGAACGGAGTGCTGGTAGCACCTTTCGCAATCCCGCGGGCTTCAGTTCAACAGGCAAATCCGATGATGTACATGATCTCAAGGCCTGGAAAGTCATTGACGATGCAGGAATGCGTGGTGCGCGGGTAGGTGGAGCCCAGATGAGCGAAATGCATTCCAACTTTATGATAAATGCGGACAACGCAACTGCCTCGGATCTGGAAAATCTGGGTGAGGAAGTGAGAAAAAGGGTTTTCCAAAACAGTGGAATAGATTTACAGTGGGAAATCATGCGCATCGGTGAACCGATAAGCGAATGAAGGCAAAGCTGAACCGGCAACAGGCACAAAATTATGGCCGGACAGCGAACGCAGGTAACGGGCGAAACGCCCTAAATAACAAGAGCCAGACAAAGATCGGCTCGGGACATTGAGGCACGTAGGGTTATGTCGAGCGGGACAAACCCCAAAGTGGCGGTATTGATGGGTGGACCCTCTGCTGAGCGCGAGGTGTCACTGTCGACAGGGCGTGAATGCGCAGCCGCACTGCGGGAAGCAGGCTATGAAGTGGTTGAGGTCGATGCCGGCCCCGACGTTGCTGCGCGCCTTGGTGAAATCTCTCCTGATGTGGTTTTCAATGCCCTGCATGGCCGTTGGGGCGAAGACGGCTGTGTGCAGGGTTTGCTCGAGTGGCTGAGGATTCCCTATTCGCATTCCGGAGTGCTCGCCTCTGCGCTCGCGATGGACAAGCAGCGCTCAAAGGACGTTTTCAAGCGGGCAGGACTGCCGGTCGTTGAGAGCGTGATTGCCGCAAAGAAAGAGGTCTCTGCGCGCCACCTGATGGAGCCGCCATATGTGGTGAAGCCCAACAATGAGGGCAGTTCTGTTGGCATCTATATTGTCAACGAAGGTGCCAACACCCCTCCAAAATTGTCCGAGGACATGCCTGAGAACGTGATGGTCGAAACCTATGCGCCCGGTCGGGAGCTTACGACCACAGTGATGGGCGATCGTGCGCTTGGCGTGACCGATATCATCACCGATGGCTGGTACGACTACGAAGCCAAATATGCAGAAGGCGGGTCGCGTCACGAAATTCCGGCAAACGTACCGCAAGAGATTTACGATGCATGTCTCGAGTATGCGATACGGGCGCACAACGCGCTGGGGTGCAAAGGTGTCACCCGTACCGACTTTCGATGGGATGAGGCCCGAGGGCTGGACGGCTTGATCCTGCTTGAAACCAATACCCAACCTGGAATGACGCCGACTTCTCTTTCGCCGGAGCAGGCCGCGCATGCCGGTATGACCTTTCCCGAGTTCTGTAGCTGGATCGTGGAGGACGCGTCATGCGACAGGTGACCCACCGCGCCGATCCGGCGCCTTCGCGCTGGAAATACCGCATGGAGCGGCTTTTCCTGACACCGTTGTTTCGCTTGGCACTGCGGACGGTTTTGCCGTTTGCAGTCGTTCTTGGGGCGGGTATGTGGTGGCTATCGGATGAAGGTCGTCGGGATCAACTGAACCTGACAATTGCAGAGTTCCGGCGCGAATTGGCGACCCGACCGGAGTTCATGGTCAATGCGATGGCCATTGACGGTGCGTCGGAAAGCACTGCGGAAGACATCCGCGAGGTTCTGTCTTTGGATTTTCCGATCAGCAGCTTCGATCTTGAGCTGTCAGAAATTCAAGAGCGCGCCGAGGAGTTGCCGGGGATTGCCAGCGTCGCGGTGCGCATTCGTCCAGGCGGCATTTTGCAGTTCAATGTTGAAGAGCGCACGCCGGTTGCCCTCTGGCGTACGCATCAGGGCCTCGCGTTGGTCGACATCGAAGGCAATGTCACACAGCCAATGGTGGCCATGCTGGATCACCCTTCAAAACCGTTGATCGCGGGCGAAGGCGGCGACGGCCATGTGGGCGAGGCCATGAAGCTTTTTGCGGCAGCTAAGCCGCTCGGAGACCGTGTCATTGGCCTTGTGCGCGTTGGGCAGCGCCGTTGGGATCTCGTGCTGGATCGCAAGCAGCGCATTTTGTTGCCCGAGACAGGCGCCGTGCAGGCTCTTGAACGGGTGATCGCTCTGAACGGCGCTCATGACATGTTTGAGCGTGATTTGGTGGTGGTGGATATGCGCCTTGCTGCGCGGCCGACAATCCGGCTGACGCAGGCGGCGGTAGAAGAATGGTGGCGGATTAGCCAGCTCTCTGCAGGGAATAATTGAGATGACAGAGCTTTACGAATCCCAACGGGCCATGCGCAACATGCGCAAAGCGGCGATGCAAAGGGGCGTGGTTGCGGTTCTGGATGTGGGTAGTTCCAAGATCGCCTGTCTGGTTCTGCGATTTGACGGCACAGACCGGTTGAATGCGGCTGACGGCATCGGATCGATGGCCGGGCAAAGCGGGTTTCGCGTGATTGGTGCGGCGACGACAAGGTCGCGCGGAGTGCGATTTGGCGAGATCAGCGCAATGCAGGAAACAGAGCGCGCAATCCGAACTGCAATTCAGGCTGCCCAAAAGATGGCGAAAATCCGTGTTGATCACGTGATTGCCTGCTTCTCGGGAGCCGAGCCGCGGTCCTACGGGCTGGATGGCAGCGTTGATGTGGAAGCTGAAGTTGTTTCAGAGCAGGATGTGGCGCGTGTACTGGCGGCATGCGACGTTCCAGACTATGGCGCAGGGCGTGAAGTCTTGCATGCACAGCCGGTGAACTTTGCTTTGGACCATCGTTCGGGCCTTGGTGATCCACGCGGGCAAGTTGGGCAAACTCTAACGACGGACATGCATATGCTGACTGTAGACGAGGTTGCTATTCAGAACCTCGCCTATTGCGTAAAGCGCTGTGACCTTGAGCTCGCAGGGATCGCAAGTTCGGCCTATGTGTCCGGCATGTCGGCTCTGGTCGAAGACGAGCAGGAGCTTGGCGCGGCGTGTATCGACATGGGTGGTGGAGCAACCAGCCTTTCCATTTTTATGAAGAAGCACATGATCTATGCGGACACTGTTCGTATGGGGGGAGAGCATGTCACCAGCGACATCTCGATGGGACTCCAGGTGCCGACTGCCAACGCCGAGCGGATCAAGACATTTTACGGCGGCGTTCACGCCACGGGCATGGATGACCGCGAAATGATCGAGCTTGAGGGCGACACGGGTGATTGGGAGCATGACCGACGTACAGTAAGCCGCGCTGAATTGATCGGGATCATGCGGCCGCGCGTTGAGGAAATTCTTGAGGAAGTTCGTACCCGACTGGACATTGCCGGTTTCGAGCATCTGCCCAGCCAGCAGATCGTCCTGACAGGTGGCGGGAGCCAGATTCCTGGTCTGGATGGGCTCGCCTCCAAAATTCTTGGGCAGCAAGTCCGGCTGGGGCGTCCGATGCGTGTGCACGGCTTGCCGCAGGCGGCCACGGGTCCTGCTTTTGCCAGTGCAGTCGGAATGTGTCTGTTTGCGACGCACCCGCAGGATGAGTGGTGGGACTTCGACTTGCCTGTGGAGCGCTATCCGGTTCGGTCACTCAAGCGTGCAGTGAAATGGTTCAAGGACAATTGGTGAGACGTCATTTTCGGGGGTGACGGCTGATTGGCCTTGGGATAAGCTTGTGGATAACCGTGTATAAGTGCGGGCAAGCAGGCCGAGCAGTGGCCTCCAATAGTGCGATGTGAGTCTCTCCGTTTGGGTGTTTCCGACGGGAGTATTTCTCGTGTTTGTGGGGGATTTTTGAAAACCCGCAAAATCTATGCATTTGAGCGAAATGCCGCGGATTTCATGGCTTTTTTGGCTATATTTTGTGGTCTTTCGTGCTTTTGGGGATGACGATTCCTGAAAGCGTGGGTAATAATACCTGTTGAGAAGGCAGAATAATTCCCGGCGTAAGCGGGGAGAGAAACAAAACAGGCGGACAGTTCTATGGCTTTGAATCTGACGATGCCCGATGAGGGTGATCTGAAACCCCGTATCACCGTTTTTGGTGTTGGCGGTGCTGGTGGTAACGCGGTCAACAATATGATCGCCAAAGAGCTCGAAGGCGTCGAATTCGTCGTTGCCAACACCGACGCTCAGGCGCTCCAGCAAAGCGACGCCGACAAGCGCGTGCAGCTTGGCGTGAAGGTAACCGAAGGGCTTGGCGCAGGCGCGCGCCCATCGGTGGGCTCTGCCGCTGCAGAGGAAAGCATCGAGCAGATCGTAGATCACCTCGCGGGCGCGCACATGTGCTTTATCACTGCGGGTATGGGGGGCGGCACCGGTACTGGCGCTGCGCCGATTATTGCACAGGCTGCCCGTGAACTGGGCGTTTTGACGGTGGGCGTTGTTACCAAGCCGTTCCAGTTCGAAGGCGCTAAGCGTATGCGGCAGGCTGAAGAGGGTGTCGAACAGCTTCAGAAGATGGTCGACACGCTGATCATTATTCCGAACCAGAACCTGTTCCGTCTTGCGAATGAAAAGACCACCTTTACCGAAGCCTTCTCGATGGCAGACGATGTTCTGTATCAAGGCGTAAAGGGTGTAACGGACCTTATGGTGCGTCCTGGCTTGATCAACCTCGACTTCGCGGACGTTCGCGCCGTAATGGACGAGATGGGCAAAGCGATGATGGGGACCGGTGAGGCTGAAGGTGAGAACCGTGCCATTCAGGCTGCCGAGAAAGCGATCGCAAACCCGCTGCTGGACGAGATTTCGCTGCGGGGCGCGAAGGGTGTGCTTATCAACATCACGGGTGGCCACGATCTGACACTGTTCGAACTGGACGAAGCGGCCAACCGCATTCGTCAAGAGGTCGACGAAGACGCCAACATCATCGTGGGCTCTACGATGGACGGCTCTCTTGAAGGCGGTATGCGCGTCTCGGTTGTTGCAACCGGAATTGATGCATCGGAAAGCACAAGCCCGATGCCGCTTCCCCGCCGTAGTATGGCGGCGCCACTGCCGACAGCAGAGGTTGCCGTTCCCGCAACAGAAACTCCGGTTGCGCCGACTGTAACGGCTGCGACACCGATGACCGCGGAAGCCAACGAGACACCGGTCGTGGCGGGCGAACCGGGTCTATTCGACACACTTGATCCGCAAACAGCGGCTGCGGAAGACCAGATGGAGCACATCTTCGAAGAAGAGGCGCCTTCGGCACCTGTCTTCGATGCGACCACAGCAGGTGGTGACGATGTTCCTGCACCGGCTTACCAGCCAGCTCCAGCCGAGCCTGCAGTGATGCAGGCGGAAGAGACCGAAGAGTTTGTTGCCCCGCAGCGCCCCGCGCCGGGAACGCCGACGCCGCAACTGATGGCGCGTCTGCAGGCAGCTGTCGAAAAAGCGCCGGCTGCCCCGGCCCGTCCGGCGGAACCGGCAGCGACCGAGGCTCCTGAAGGTGACGAACGTCCGCGCTTCGGTATCAACAACCTGTTCAACCGCATGGCGGGTAATCAACAGGCGGAAGCCCAAGCGCCACGCGCCGCGCAACAACCGCGTGTGCAGCCTTCTGTACAGCCCACGGTTCAGTCCGCGGAACCCGCTCAGCAGGCTGACGCAGAGCAGGAGCGGATCGAGATTCCGGCATTCTTGCGTCGCCAGGCTAACTAATCTCAAAAATATTTCGTCAAAAGCCGCTCCCAATCGGGGCGGCTTTTTTCATTGTTTTATAGGTGTTTAGGAGGCAATTGGCGATCTTCTGCCGATTTGTTTCAGCCATGTTTCAGAGCGTTACAAAGATTGAGTTGAGGTGACAGCGCTGACCTTTTACCTCAATGATGCGGCCAACTGGGGTGTGCCGCGTCACTTAGGGGCAACCTGTGCAAGCCACGCTTAAAACAAACGTCACATTTAATGGAACCGGCCTTCATTCGGGGCAGCCAGTGCGCATGACTGTGCAGCCGGCATCAGCGAATTTTGGTATCTGGTTCAAGCGGATTGATGTGATTGGCAAGGATGCATTGGTTCCAGCCCGCTGGGACGCCGTTGAGCAAACCGCCTTGTGTACCCGCATTGTGAACAGCGCTGGCGTTTCCGTTGGTACGATCGAGCACGTTATGGCTGCTCTGGCGGGGTGCGGTATTCACAATGCACTGATCGAGATAGACTCCTCCGAAGTACCAATCATGGATGGCAGCTCGGCAGACTTTGTACGCGCTTTCCTGCGGGCCGGCCTTGTAAAACAGGACGCGCCTGTGCGCGCAATCCGCGTTTTGAAGCCGATCTCGGTGACACGTGGTGATGCGCGCGCCGAACTGATCCCTGATCGGGACATGCAAATGGAGTTCCATATCGACTTTGAAGATGCCGCAATTGGTCAGCAGACCAAGGGCATCACGCTGTCGAACGGGAGTTTCGTTCGTGAGTTGAGCGACAGCCGCACTTTCTGTCGGCAAGCAGACGTTGAAGCCATGCAGGCCAACGGTCTCGCTTTAGGTGGGAACCCCGAAGAAAACGCTGTCGTATTTGACGGTGATAAAATTCTGAGCCCTGGCGGGCTCCGCCACATCGATGAGCCGGTGCGACACAAGATGCTGGACGCAGTTGGCGATCTGTATCTGGCAGGCGCACCGATTCTGGGTCGTTATCGGGGGTTCCGTGCTGGGCACTCCCTGACAAACGAATTGCTGCGCACATTGTTTGCCGATCCTGATGCCTGGTGTTTCGAAGATTGTGCGCCTGATCAGGCCGCCCGCTTGCCCGGTGCGGGTGTGCATATCGGTGAAATTCCCGCGGTCGCCTGATCCAAGTGCCCGAAATGACGCCAAAGGCGTTTTGCACCGCAATTTTCTGTGCTAACAGCTTGTCCTAGGGCGGGGAATTGCCGTCAGGAAGATCAAGAGGTTGAGCACTATGGCAGGCATCAAGACACGCGTTCGCATTGCCGGATCGATTCTTGCCTTGATGGTGGTCACTGCGTGTGGAGATACGACAACGGATCGTGTCAAACGCGGCGACTTCTCCCTTGACGGATTCACAGCTGAACAGATCTATGGCCGCGGCGAATGGGAACTTGGTCGAGGTCGCGGAGAGGATGCGGCGTTCTATTTCTCGGAGATCGAACGTCTGTATCCATACTCGGAGCTGACCGAGCGTGCGATTATCATGCAGGCTTTCAGCTATCACCAAGAGAAGCTCTATCCTGAAAGTCGCGCGGCGGCTCAGCGGTATATCGACTTTTTCCCGGCGTCGGAGGATGCGGCCTATGCGCAGTATCTTCTTGCGCTTAGTTACTATGATCAGATCGACGAAGTCGGCCGCGATCAGGGGCTGACTTTCCAGGCTCTGCAAGAGTTGCGCAAAGTGATCGAGATCTACCCCGACACCGAATATGCTCGTTCTTCAATTCTCAAATTTGACCTAGCGTTCGACCACTTGGCATCCAAAGAGATGGAAATCGGCCGCTATTATCTTCGTCGGGATCACTACGGCGCGGCCATCAGTCGTTTCCGCGTTGTCGTCGAGGACTTCCAGACCACAACGCACACGGCAGAGGCGCTGCATCGTTTGGTTGAAGCCTATTTGTCCATTGGTCTGACAGCGGAAGCCCAGACAGCTGGTGCAATTCTTGGACACAACTTCCAAGCCACAAGTTGGTACGAGGACAGCTACAAGCTTTTGACCGGGCGTGGCCTCGAACTTGAGGCGGCAAGCGACGGCTGGTTGAAACAGGTTTACCGCCAAACGCTCAAGGGCAAGTGGCTGTAAGGGGCAGCAAGGCTTTGCCTTGCGGATTGGCTGACGATGCTGCGCGCGCTTGATATTCGAGACATGCTGATCATTGACCGGTTGGAGCTCGCCTTCCAGCCGGGCCTGAATGTGCTGACCGGTGAAACTGGCGCGGGCAAGTCAATCTTGCTGGACAGTTTGGGCTTTGTGCTGGGTTGGCGTGGACGCGCGGAACTGGTCCGCGCAGGGGCGGAGCAGGGCGAGGTTGTCGCCGAGTTTGATTTGCCCAGCGGGCATCCTGCACACGCGATTCTTGAAGACGCCGGAATCCCGGGCGGTGATGAGCTGATCTTGCGTCGTGTGAACCGAGCTGACGGCCGAAAAACGGCTTGGGTCAACGATCGCCGGTGTTCGGGCGAGGTGTTGCGACGTCTTTCGGAAACCCTGATTGAGCTGCATGGACAGCATGATGACCGTGGTTTGCTGGACCCGAAAGGTCACCGTGCGCTGTTGGATGCGTTCGCGGAGACAGAAGGCGCTCGGCGGGACGTGCGGAGCGCATGGTCCGCCTTGGGAACGGCACGCAAGGCTTTGGCAGACGCGGAGGCCGAGTTAGAGGCCGTGCGTTCTGAGGAAGATTTCCTGCGCCATGCAGTCGGCGAGTTGGATCAACTTGATCCGCAACCCGGCGAGGAAGCGGATCTGGATGCGCGTCGACGCATGATGCAGGGGGCGGAGAAGGTCCGCGAGAACGTTGCGAGGGCTCATGACATGATGGGCTCAGGTGGCGCCGAGGGGGCGATAGGGGACGCTCTTAGATGGTTGGAGAGCGCTTTGCCTGAGACCGGAGATCATCTGACCGCTCCGGTGGCCGCTTTGGAGCGAGCTCTCAACGAACTCGGAGACGCCGTTGATGGCGTCCAGAGGACTTTGGAGGCTCTCGAATTCAACCCGCATGAGCTGGAGCAAACGGAGGAACGTTTGTTTGCGATCCGGGCACTCGCTCGGAAACATGATGTCGCCCCTGATGTGCTGGGCGAGTTTGCCGAAGAATTACGAAATCGTCTCGCGGCTTTGGACGCGGGCGAAGGGCATATCACGTCGCTGAAAGATGAACTTCGTAAAGCTCAGTCGGATTACGAAACGGTTGCAGAAGCACTGAGCGCAATGCGTCGGGCTGCTGCGGGGAGGCTGGACGCGGCGGTGATGTCAGAACTTGCGCCATTGAAAATGGAGCGGGCGGTCTTTGAAACGCGTGTTGAACGCGCCGAGGCGGGCCCAGAGGGGCAGGACCTTGTTGAATTTGTCGTGGCCACCAACCCTGGAGCGCCGGCAGGACCGCTTGGAAAGATCGCTTCGGGCGGGGAATTGAGCCGGTTTCTTCTGGCGCTGAAAGTGTGCCTGACTTCCGAAGATCAGGGAATAACCATGATCTTTGATGAAATTGACCGCGGAGTGGGCGGAGCGACCGCGGACGCGGTTGGTCGGCGTTTGAAAGCTTTGGCAGATGGCGGACAGGTATTGGTCGTGACTCACTCTCCGCAAGTTGCTGCTTTGGGTGCACATCATTGGCGCGTCCAGAAGCGCATTGTAGACAACATCACTTTGAGTGAGGTTGTGCCGCTGGCACCGGAAGCGCGAGTAGATGAAGTCGCACGCATGTTGTCTGGCGACACCATCACCGCTGAAGCACGTGCTGCCGCCAAGTCGCTTTTGGGCTAAACGCGCGAAAAGGTGAGTGGTTTTTGAGGGTTTCCTCTTTGCGCCTGCCTGCAAATCGGACTAAACCGGAATAAGAACTCCGAAACCGCCGAGGCACTATGGCGAAGTCCGTTGGCTCGTTCCTGAAAGAAAGCGCGCATGAGGCGGCAGAGACCTGTCGCGGCGGGTGGCGTGTGCTGGTGGACAAGGGGCCAAGCCAGTTCCAGTTCTGGCTAATAGCATTGGGCATCGGGATTGCCGCAGGGTTTGCCGCTCTGGCCTTCCGCAAGGGCATTCATTGGCTACAATCAACGCTCTATGGCACTGAAGACCTGACGCAGTTGCACACTTTTGCAAACACTTTGCCATGGTTCTGGTTGCTCGTCATTCCGACGGTTGGCGGGCTTGTTGTCGGTATCATTCTTCACAACTTCACGCCAGACGGCCGGGTTCGTTCGGTCGCGGACGTGATACAGGGTGCGGCTCTGTATGAGGGGCGTGTTGAGCGCAAGGCCGGTGTGGCCTCGGCTTTGGCGTCTCTGATCACTTTGAGTTCCGGTGGCTCAACCGGGCGGGAGGGACCCGTTGTTCACATGGCTGGCGCGATCGCGACGTGGGTCAGCGATCGTATCAAGGCGGACGGGATCACTGGGAGAGATCTGCTCGGCTGTGCTGTGGCAGCGGCGGTTTCGGCATCTTTCAACGCGCCCATAGCGGGCGCATTGTTCGCTTTGGAAGTGGTCCTGCGCCACTTTGCTGTGCATGCATTTGCTCCCATTGTCATCGCCTCAGTGGCGGGTACAGTGATCAACCGGCTGGAGTTCGGGGACGTTACGGAGTTTACGCTGCCTACGGCAACGGCGTTGCAGTTTTATCAGGAACTGCCAGCGTTTCTGATGCTGGGTGGTTTATGCGGACTGGTTGCAGTGGCTCTTATGTGGACGATCTTCTGGTCCGAGGACATGGCTAGCCACTTGCAGGAAGACCTGCGTATACCTCGCTGGCTCCGCCCTGCAATCTCTGGTGCCTTACTTGGCGGGATCGCCATTTACTTTCCGCATATCATCGGAGTTGGGTATGAAACCACTTCTGCTGCACTCACCGGACAACTCGTTTTGCACGAAGCTGTGGTGTTTGCGGTTCTGAAGGTTATAGCTGTGTCGATCACAATGGCCGGCCGCATGGGGGGCGGAGTGTTTTCTCCCGCGCTCATGGTCGGAGCGTTGACCGGTTTGGCTTTTGGTCTGATTGCCACTGCGATTTTCCCCGACGTTTCGGGAACCACCACGCTTTATGCGCTTGCGGGATTGGGGGCGGTTGCCGCCGCTGTGTTGGGAGCGCCGATTTCCACAACACTTATCGTGTTCGAAATGACGGGAGACTGGCAAACGGGGCTGGCTGTGATGGTTGCCGTGTCTATCTCCACGGCGCTGAGTTCGCGTCTGGTGGATCAATCGTTCTTTTTGACCCAACTGGAACGGCGCGGAGTGCACATCGCAGCTGGACCACAAGCGTATCTCTTGTCGATTTGTTCAGTTGCGGGTGTCATGCGATCGCAGAGTGATCCTAAGGCCGCGCCCGAAGAACGGTGTTGGGAAATGGTTGCCGAAGGCAGCTATGTCGATGCCAGCGCCACATTGGAGAGTGTGATGCCGATGTTCGAAGCTTCGGGTGCCGCGTTTGTACCTGTGGTGACGCTTGGCGGAGAAGGGCAACCTCCAGAGCTATTGGGGGCAGTGTTTCACGTCGATGCCTTGCGGGCTTTCAACAAGGCCCTCTCAGATACCGCTGCGGAAGAGCATTCCTGATCCGGCTTATTCGGACGCCGAATAGAGTTCGACGGATGTCGCATTCATCGTGTATGTGACGTCTACATTGGTGTTGCCATCCACCAACCAAAGCGACTTTTGTTGATAGTCACTGACGAGTTCCCCAGAAAGCCAGATGGGTGTGTAGAGGCCCTTCGTTTCGAAGCCTTCAGGATAGGAAACGTGGACAATCTGGTTCGCTGGAGGCGGCGGCGTATGGATGCAAGCCCCCACCGTCGGAACCAACAGAAAATCGACAGCCCGCCCGTCCTTGATCTCCAGTGGAAGCAAGTATCCCGGGATCCGAATGTTTTTCCCGACCACCTCTTCGTTCGGCGCGGTAGCGTCGTTCATGCGAACGTTCATGATCCGCTCGCGTTCTGCGAAAAGGAAATCCACATCCAGCCCGTCTGCGATGAGTTCCTGTTCCAAAATTTGGGCGTCTTCCGCTGCCGTAGCGTCGGTTCCCGTGTCCGCAAGTGTCCGCAATTGCAATAGATGCGCCAGACGATTCATTTGCTTGCTGGAAAGCGCTTCAAACGGGTTTTCGTATGGGGTGACAGGCGGTGCAAGATCAGACCACCCGACGGCCTGTGGCTCGGAAGCCTGTGCGATTGATGCCACCAACACAAATGCCGCAGGGATTAGGAATTTTTTCATTGCCGCCTCATTTTCCAAACGCACTGAAACCAATCATAAACGGGCCGTCAACCCGTCGGACAAAGTCGTGCGATACACCCGCCATGCTGGCAGAAGGCTTGCCAAAGCAGCAAAACAAAATACCGCGAGCACTATCAGCATTTCGTGGGCGCTGAAGGCGGCCAATTGCAACCGAAAGCCGAAGTTTGCGGACAGGATCGGGTTGGCAAGAAAGACTGCTACAGTCAGGAGCAACAAGCCTAGCAGAATTCCCATAAGCGCCATCATCAGGGCTTCCGAGACAATCAAACCAAAAACTGTTCGCGGAGCGGCGCCGACTGACCGCAGGATGGCAAACTCGCGACGACGTGCCTCCAGAGCCGCTGAGAGCATCACCACCATGCCGATCAAGCTCGCAGCAGCCACCGCGATCGACATGAGTTGTAGGGCGCCTTCTGCGGTGCCTGTGATTGACCAGAGCTGCAGGAGGGCCACGTTTGGCATTACGGCACTAAGCGCCTCATCGGACTCGGTCTGCAAGGCACGCTGAATTCCGAGGATCGCCGTCCGCTGCGAAAGTCCTAAAAAAACGGCGTTTATCTGTTGAGGGTGTTCCTGTGTTTTCGCATCAGCCGCAGAAGAGAAGGGATCGGCCGCAGGCTGGCGATATCCTTCGTGCAGGGCGTCAAAGCCGTTCGTGCTAATGAAGACCATCCGATCAACAGCAGTGCCGGTGGGTTTCAGAATACCGGAAACGGAAAATGGCGCATCGTCGTGCATCTCGAAGGAAACCGCTCCTGCGCCGTGAGCATTCACCAGCGAGTCACCGATGCCGTAGCCAAACCGGACCGCCACTTCGCTGCCAATGACAGCTTCATCACCTGTTCCGAATGGCCTGCCGTCCGAAAACATCAATTGACTTCCGCCGCTGTGGCGGAAGTGCTCGAAATAGCTGGGCGTGGTTCCTATCACCGGATAACCGCGATGGTTGTCGCCCATCATCAATGGAACCGTCCAGCCAACTCCGGGCATCCGGGAAATTTTTTCGTAGCTCTCCCATTGCATGGCAGTGCCCGTGGAGCCGACACCGAATACAGTGGCCATCAATATCTGAACGTCATTACCGCGCGGGGCAATAATCAGGTCGATACCCGAAGCAGTGTTGGCAAATGAAGCGCGAGCGCTGTCGCGCAGCCGTTCCACCCCAAGAATAAGAGCAATCGCCATTGCCAATGAAAGGACTGTGAGAGCGACGACCAGACGGCGGTTCCAAAGACTTTGGAAGGCATAAACAATCATCGTGCCACCACCGCTGCATTTATGTCTGTCATGTGCACGGTCCGATCAAAGTGCCGTTCCAAGCCGGGATCATGACTGACCACGAGAAGAGATGCGCCGGTTCGAGCTGCCTCGGCGCTCAGCAATTCCATAAATCGGTCCTTTGCCTCTGGATCGAGTGCAGAGGTTGGTTCATCCGCCAACACCAATTCCGGAGCGCCGATCATGGCACGTGCCGCAGCGACGCGCTGTTGTTGACCGATACTTAGTGTGCCGGCTTTCGAGTCCGCTTGATCTTGCAAACCCAAAGCGTCGAGGAGGGCAGTCGCAGTTGTTGTGGCCGCATCGGACAGGCGTCGGCGTCGGACAGAAGAAAACCTGCAGGGCAAAAGAACATTGTCACGGGCAGAGAGCCAAGGGATCAGATTGAACACCTGAAAGATCAAGCCGATATGGTCCGCGCGAAATGCGTCACGCTGCGAACCCGCCAATGCGCCCAAGTCTTGTCCTGCAATGCGCACACAGCCACCGGGAACGTCGATCACACCGGACAGTGCTGCCAGTAGCGTTGATTTTCCGCATCCGCTTGGCCCGCGTAACAAAACGCGTTCACCTGCATTCACAGTAAAGGATTTTATGTCGAGAACCGGTTGCGAGCTTCCGGGCCACGTGTATCGCAGATCGATCAGTTCAACTGTCATAACCTGATTTGTCGGTCACTGACTTGCCTACGTCAACAGGGATCAGACACGCTCAACGGCGACGAGGTCAGTCGAATAAAACGCGATGTGGTCCTTGATACTCTCGACTGCCTCAATTGGCGTTTCGTAGCTCCAGGCGGCGTTCTCGATCGTTTGGCTTTTGGTCACAATCGAGAAATAGGATGCGTCGCCTTTGTACGGACAATGCGTGCTGTGTGCACTTTCGTCCAGAAACGCCATTGCGATATCTTCACGCGGAAAATAGATCACCGGCTCGTAGTCACCTTCGCTGAGTTCCAGCGCGTTGCTGCTTTCGCCAATAACGGCACCGCCAGCGCGGATTGTCCAGTTGCCGGGTGCTTTGCGTATTGTGATCCGTGTCATCGTATTCCCCTCGGTCGCGTCCTTGTCGTCCGCCTTCTATCCCCGCGCAATGTATCAGAACTATGTCAGCGGGCAGTCTGTCCAGAACGCTCTTTTACAGTGGAGCGGTGGCTTGAGCCAACCATAACCGCGCGTCGCCAACCAGTCTTGGCTCCAAAACGTGACGGCATGTCTCGTGATAGGCGTTAATCCAGTCGACCTCGGCGGGTGTCAGCATGTGCAGGGTGATCAGATTGCGGTCGATCGGAACGAATGTGAGCGTTTCGAATTGGAGCATGTCGCGATGTCTGTCGCTGTCGGCCGTCGACGGGGCTTCGTCTACGACAACAAGGTTTTCGATACGAATGCCAAACTCTCCCGGACGGTAATAGCCAGGTTCGTTTGACAGGATCATGCCTTTTTCCAAGGGCACATGACCTGCCCGTGACAGTCGTTGTGGTCCTTCGTGCACGCACAGGTAAGCTCCGACGCCGTGCCCTAAACCATGGTCGAAGTCCTGGCCCGCGTTCCAGAGCGGCGCGCGCCCAAATGCTTCCAGATGGCTGCCAGCGAGCCCGACCGGCCATCGCAGTTTCGAAACGGCAATCATGCCCTGAAGAACGCGGGTGAACGCTCGCTTGGCTTCTTCGTTTATGTCACCCACGGCGAGAGTGCGTGTTATGTCGGTCGTGCCGTCGCGGTACTGACCTCCGCTGTCCAGAACAATCAGGTCGCCTTCCTTTAACTGACGATTGGTGTCTTCGGTCACGCGGTAGTGCATGATCGCGCCGTTGGGGCCGGCTCCGGCGATGGTGTCAAAACTGATTTCGAGAAGCGCGTTTGTTGCGCGTCTGCACTCTTCGAGTTTTGTGACAAGGTCAATTTCTGTGAGTGTTGTTTTGTCCTGTGCGTCGAACCATGAGAGGAAGTTCGCAACAGCGCTTCCGTCCCGCAGATGGGCTTCGCGCATACCCGCGATCTCTGTGGCGTTTTTGCGCGCTTTTGGAAGGGCGCACGGTGCCGGACCAAAAACCGTTTCTATTTCCGCGGCGTCGAGTGCAGTTTTGACGGCGACAGGGACGCTATCTTTGTCCAGACGCACAGGGCCTTCTTTGCCGGACAGTTTGGTTGCAAGTGAACCCCAGAAACTGTGTTGATCATGTAAACGGACCTCGGCGCTCAAGTGGTCTTTGACGTCTACAAGTTTTTGAGGGTCCATCCAAAGATCTACGTGCCCGTCTGCGTGCAAAGCGGCGAAGCCTTGGGCGAGCGGATTGCGGGCAATGTCGGCGCCTCGAATATTCAGCAGCCAGCAGATTTCGTCGGGCAACGTGATAACTGCAGCGCTGTGCCCATCCTTTTTCAAGGACTTAGCAAGGCGCATTCGTTTGTCTTGGTGCGATTCGCCGGCAAATGAGAGCGGCTGTACGACGGCCGGTTCCGACGGTGGAGCGGGACGGTCCTCCCAGATGCGGTCAATCAGGTTTTCCGAGGCAACCAGTTCAACAGCGGATCCTTCCAGAGCATCTTGAATCGCCGCAATTTGCCCTACGGTATAGAGTTTTGGATCAAATCCAACGCGACCAGCCTTGAGTGCTGCCCTGATCCAGGGCCCGGGCAGCACTTCTGGCCAATTAACCGGGGTGAAGCAATCAGCGACCTGTTCGCGCACCTGCGTGCGGTATCTGCCGTCAACAAATACGCCTGCTACGTCAGCCAGTACAACGCAGAACCCTGCGCTGCCAGTAAACCCCGTCAGCCATGAAAGGCGCTCATCACATGGCGCTACATATTCGCCTTGATGGGCGTCCGCACGGGGGACCAGAAACCCATCCAACCCTCGTGCTGACATAACCTCACGCAAGCTGGCAAGGCGAGCTGGTCCAAATTCCGGATTGGCAGATGTGGTGAAGTTCTGAAACATGGGCTTGGCTCCTTGGAATTGCGCCAGTGTTACGCGTGACAACGGCCAAGGCCAATGCCTCGAAGATCTAGAAGTGACGAAAACCCGGAGATCCGCCAGCTTTGTCGTTCAGCGTTTGGGCCCATCCATCACAATGCAGGTGGTTGAGCCCGTCGCATATAGGCGTTTGTCTTCTTTCCCACGGATTTCGCCAACCGCAACGCCGGTTGATCGACCACTGTGTTGCACCTTGCCAACGGCATGTACGGTGGTGCCAATCGGAATGGGGCGGATGATGTTCACTTTGTACTCGAGCGTTGTGTAGATTTGCCCAGCCTTAAGGGTGGTTTGTACGGCACAGGCCATGCAGCTGTCCAAAATTGTGCCATACCAGCCGCCGTGTACGGTTCCCAAAGGGTTCATGGTGCGGAACTCAGGTGTGCCTTCGAACGTGACCATGCCTTCTTCGGCTATGATGGGGCGAAACCCCAAAGCCTGTCCGATAGGAGGTCCCGCAACGCGGCCTTCGATAATGTCACGCATGAATTCCAGACCCGTTTTGGACAGGACCGTTTCCAGAGTTGCCAGATCATTGGGGCTTTCGGCGTAGTGGTGTTGCGTCATAAAAGAGATCTCCCGCGTTAAACGCAGGAGGCCGGATTTGGACTTTCGCCGCAAGTGGCCGAATGGCGTGTTACGCCACGTTTTCCAACCGAACCTGAGGCGTAACCCCCAGCGCATGGCATACATCGCGGGTCAGCTCCGGACGATTGAGCGTATAAAAATGGAGCGCCTCAACGCCTTCTTCCAACAAGTCGGAACAGAGTTCTGTGCAAACGGCGGTCGCCAGCAGATCCTCGCGGTTGTCTCGAGTTGCCTTTTCAAAAGCGTCTTCAAGCCAGGTTGGCACGGTTGTACCGCAGCGCTTCGCAAAGTTGCGAGCGCCTTTCCAGTTTTCGATAGGCAGGATGCCAGGGACGATGGGGGCATCAATCCCGGCATCAGCACACGCATCGCGGAAGCGCAAAAAACTATCCGCTTCGAAAAAGAATTGCGTAAGTGCCTCGGCAGCTCCCGCGTCTATTTTCCGTTTCAGCCAATCTATGTCCGCTTTCATGTCAGAGGCTTCGGGGTGTTTTTCGGGGTATGCGCCTACGCGAATGGTAAAATCACCTGTCGCAGATAATGCCTCGATCAACTCCACTGAGTTTGCGAAACCATCGGGATGCGGTTCGAAACGGTTGGCGCCCTTGGGCGGATCTCCTCGTAGAGCGACCAATTCGCTTACACCGGAAGCAGCGAAGCCGCGTGCAATTTGGAGGGTTTCGGTTTTGGATGCGTTCACGCAAGTGAGGTGTGCTGCGACGTTCAGGCCTGAAGACTTGTGCAGAGTTGCCACCGCGTCACGGGTCAGGTCTCGTGTTGTGCCACCGGCACCATAGGTCACCGAGACAAACTTCGGGTCGAGCGGAGCCAATGCCTGAACAGTGTCCCACAACCGAAATGACGCTTCCAGATTTTGAGGAGGGAAGAATTCAAACGAAACTTGAGGCGTGGTCATAATCGGCGATCCTTAACTTGCGGTTGTCCTCAAGTCCCATAGATGGCAGTTTTAGGCAAATTCATAATCCTCAAGAAGGTCATGAGCTTCACATGAAGATGCACATCGAATTTCGACACTTGCGCACGGTGCGCGCCATTCACGAATGTGGCGGATTGGCCCGTGCCGCGGAACAACTCAACATCACGCAATCGGCGCTGTCCCATCAGGTCAAAGGGCTTGAGGAACAGGCCGGGGTCGAACTTTTTGTGCGTAGATCAAAGCCGATGAAGCTGTCCGCAGCCGGGTTGAGGTTGCTTCGGTTGGCCAATCAGGTTTTGCCCGAAGTCGAAAAGCTTGAGGCGGAGTTTAACGGACTTCGCGATGGTCGATCAGGGCGCTTGCACATCGCAATCGAGTGTCATGCCTGTTTTGAATGGCTTTTCCCGGTATTGGAGCAGTTTCGCAAGGATTGGCCGGACGTGGATGTGGACATCAGACCGGGCCTTGCGTTTGACGCGATGCCAGCTTTGCAAAAAGAAGAAGTTGACCTTGTCGTCAGTTCCGACCCGGAAAACCTGAACGGGGTTTCGTTTTCGCACCTGTTTGACTATGCGCCCGTTTTTGTTGCGTCTGCAAATCATCCTTTGGCCCAGAAAAGCTGGATAGACGCCGAGGATTTTCGGGGCGAAACCCTGATTACGTATCCCGTGGAACGATCCAGATTGGATGTGTTCTCGCAACTCTTAACTCCGGCCAAGGTCGAACCCGGATCCGTCCGGCAGGCAGAGTTAACGGCAGTAATTTTGCTGTTGGTGGCCTCCAATAGAGGGGTTTCTGTACTGCCTGACTGGGTGGTGCGAGAGGTTAAGTATTCATCAGACTACGTCACAAGACCCCTTACAAATCAGGGGCTTACTCGACAACTCTTCGCGGCGACGCGCGATGAAGATCTGGAAAAGCCCTATATGCAGGATTTGATCCGACTCGCAGGCAAAGAGGCGCGCCGTTTGCAAGGTGCGTAACCCTTTATTGACGATTATTTGCGTATTCTCCCCCTGACGCTGGCTGTGTCCTTGCGGCATGAAAGGTCAGTTCTGTTCTTACTAGGGGGAAGGGATGGATTGTTTGTGAGGCGCCTGTCGGTGGCTCGCGGTCCATGCCTTTGTGCAAAGTTACATGCCAACGACGTTCAACGTTATCTCTATTGGTCAATTGGCCGACATCGATACGACCGAAGGTAACAACACTGCGGAAAACGCCAGTGCTCTGGTAGGGATGACCTTCGGAGGCGAAGGCGACGCTTTGGTGAATGATTTTGTGGAACTCTCGCCGGTCGGTGATCCCGGTTCCTTCTACAACATGAACAACTCGCCCAACGATCAATTCAGCATTGATGGCGGTCCCGCTCAGACGTTTGATGCGACGTCGGTCTATAACGCGACAATCACGTATATTGACGGAACGACAGCGACGTTCACGGCAGTTGTCATGCAGGACACGGACGGCAATACCTACATTGCTCCGGAGTTTTCAAACAATGCGGATCAAGCCGCGCTTGAAGCGGGCGCAATCCGTTCGATTAGTTTTGATAGTCTGCTTGGGAATTCTTACACCGGAACAACGGCAAATCGCGAAGAATGGGATTTCGTCCCCTGTTTTACGGCGGGCACGGAAATCGTCACTCACAAGGGTATGCGCAAGGTCGAGGACCTCGAGCCGGGTGACCTCGTTCTGACCATGGACCACGGATATCAGCCGGTTCGTTGGACCGGCAAAAGGACGGTGCCGGCGCGAGGGACGATGGCGCCCATTCAATTCGAGCAAGGCGCGATCGGAAACGATGTGCCGCTCCGCGTGTCACCGCAACACCGGATGCTGGTGACTGGCTGGCGAGCAGAAGTGAACTTTGGCGAGAACGAGGTTCTTGTCCCGGCTGTCGGCATGGTGAACGGAGAAAACGTCCGACAGATCGAAGGTGGTCAGGTGACGTATGTCCACATCATGTTTGACAGTCATGAGATCGTCTATGCCGCAGGTGTGCCTAGCGAGAGTTTCATGCCGGGTGAGATTGGCCTGACCGCGATGGGGCAGGACGTACGCGAGGAGATTTTCGCAATTTTCCCCGAACTCGAGGAAGAAGGTTTGGCGGCTTATGGCACGGATGCGCGACCGAGCCTGAAGGCCAGCGAAGGATATTTGCTGCACTAACTCCGGAAATCCCGCAAGGGAGAGGGCGGGGGCAAGCGGGGATGGTCAAGCCCACCCGACCGGTCGCGCACTGCGACCCGCCCGACGAAAAGCAAACGGCACCGATATACTCGGTGCCGTTTTGTGTTTCAGATCAGTTTGACCAACTGCTTGCCTTTGTTGCGCCCCTTTAGGAGGCCGCGGAAGGCTTCGGGCGCGTTTTCCAATCCATCGGCAATATCCTCGACAAAGGCGATCTTTCCCTGCGCCATCATCGGACCGACGGCCCGGAGAAAGTCCGGATATTTGTCGAAGTGGTTGGAAATGATGAAGCCGTTCACAGACAGGAAGTTCACCAGAATAGACCGCCACATGCGCGGTCCGGTCAAGGCTTCGGCAGAGGCTTCCGCACCGAGCGCGCCAGCATTGTACCAAGCGATCATGCCGCAGAGCGGGATGCGACCAAACGGGTTCATCATTGGCAAAACGGCGTCCAAGACTTTGCCGCCAACGTTTTCAAAATAGATGTCGATCCCTTTTGGACATTCTGCTTTGAGCGCTTTGCGCAGGTCGCTGGCCGTTTCGAAAGCGTAGTGGTCGATGCAAGCATCAAACCCATAGGTCTCCACGGCCATCTTGCATTTCTCGGCACCACCCGCGATACCCACAACCCGCAATCCAAGATTTTTGGCAACTTGGCCAACCATTGACCCAACCGGCCCTGTTGCTGCGGCAACCACCAGAGTTTCGCCTTCCTTGGGTCTGCCGAATTCCATAAGACCGAACCAGCCCGTGAAACCAGGCATGCCCAACACGCCCAAGGCGGTAGTTATCGGTGCAAGATTCGGATCAAGCTTGCGCATCTCCGCACCTTTTCCGACGCCGTGCGTGGCCCATCCCAGCATACCGAAAGCGAAATCACCCGGAGCAAAGCCTGGGTGGTTGGAGGCGATCACCTCGCCCACGGTGCCGGCTTCCATTGTGCCGCCGATCGGAACTGGGGCCGCATAGGATTTTGCGTCATCCATGCGACCGCGCATGTAGGGGTCGAGCGACATATAGTGATTGCGCACCAAAACTTCGCCTTCGCCAATGTCTGGCACGTCCAGAGTCTCCAGATTGAAATTCTCGTCGGTCGGCTCGCCGACTGGACGGCTGGCAAGCGTGATACGCTGCATTTTCTCAGACATGTGTCTCTCCCTTTGTGGCTTGGCGAAAGTGTGCGCCTGCGGGGGCTAGGACGCAAGCATGGGGGGGAATCCGCACTGTTTCGTGACGCGGCGTTCCAATTGGGTGTTGCCAGCCCAGATATGGCCTTGGCAAATAGGGTTTGGGGGCGTATACGCGCGCTCTGAGCCAAAAGGAGCCGTTCCATGCCCACGAGCGCAAACCTGAACATCATGATGAAAGCCGCCCGCAAAGCAGGTCGGTCTCTGGTCAAAGACTTTCGCGAGGTAGAAAACCTGCAAGTCTCGATGAAAGGGGCAGGGGACTTCGTCAGCCGCGCCGATATTGCGGCGGAAAATATCCTCAAGGAAGAACTCCTGGGCGCGCGTCCTACCTATGGATGGCTTGGCGAGGAAGGTGGCGAGATCGCAGGCAAGGACCCGACCCGTCGCTGGATCGTTGACCCATTGGATGGCACCACCAACTTTTTGCATGGGATGCCGCATTGGGCGATCTCGATTGCTTTGGAACACAAGGGTCAAATTGTTGCGGGGGTGGTCTTTGACGCAGCAAAGGACGAGATGTTCTATGCGGAAAAAGGCGAGGGTGCATGGCTGAACGACAGCCTACGTCTTCGGGTTTCAGGCCGTCACCGTATGGTGGAGTCGGTTTTTGCGACCGGTCTTCCCTTCGGAACACGGCCGGGTCTTCCGGAAACACTGCAGGACCTGGCCCGTATTCTGCCGGCAACAGCAGGGGTCCGTCGCTTCGGATCCGCCGCGCTTGATCTGGCTTATGTCGCCGCAGGCCGATACGAAGGTTATTGGGAACGCGGACTACACTCTTGGGACCTTGCTGCGGGCATGCTGATCGTGAAAGAGGCCGGTGGTCTCGTAGAACCGATCAACGACGGCGCGGACATCCTGGAAGATGGCGAAATTCTTTGTGCAAACGAACCGGTTTTCAGCCAGTTTGCGAAGGTCATCCGTCAAGGCTAGGCGAGCCTCTGGGGATTTCGGTGCTATTGAGCGCACACCTGCGTTATCAGGTGTCGCGATCTGAGGGATGGTTGACGCCATCTACCCAGCCGATGTCGCCCAGATCGCGCGGGTTCACCCCTTCCAAAGCACCCAGATTGACGCCGAACTCGTTCGGATTGGATCGACGTTTGTGGTGCGTATAGATCCCACAAGTCTTGCAGAAGTAATGCTGTGCCGTGTTTGTGTTGAATTGATATAGCGTCAGATTGTCTGCGCCTTTTACAATTTCAATGCCATCCAGAGGCGCGCTTACCGCAGCTGCGCCACGCCTTCGACAAAACGAGCAATCGCATCGACGCGCTGTACGGAGGTCATCCGAAAGAGTAACTGCCAGTTCCACAGCTCCGCAGTGACATGTCAGTTTGTGCCTCATTTGCGTCTCCTCACACTTGGGACTGATGAGCGGCTCAAGCGGTACTTCGCCTCGGGGTGCGGTGGGTGGCCTTGAGTGCGATCCCAAAATTTGGATGCGCCCCGTTTGAGCCAAACAGGCAAACACAGAATCGCGCCTACAACAAAGCCGCCTGCGTGCGCCCAGTACGCAACTCCGCCTCCGGACGCGTCGGAAGCGATGCCACTAAAGAGCTGAAGGCCAAACCAAAGCCCCAGCATCAACCACGCAGGAACCGTGAAAATACGGAAAATAATGATCAGTATCAGAAGGATATCCACGCGTGCCTTAGGGAACAGCAGGAGGTAGCCGCCCATCACGCCTGCGATCGCACCTGATGCTCCGACCATTGGAATTTGGCTCGCTGGATCAGCGATGATTTGAGCGATCGCTGCGCCGGTCCCGGAAGCGAGATAAAAAACCAGAAAACCGACGTGCCCCATCTCGTCTTCCAGGTTGTCGCCGAAGATCCACAAAAACAGCATATTGCCTGCGAGATGCATCCATCCCCCGTGCAGGAACATCGAAGTGAGGACACTGTGCAGATCAATGCCTCGAGTGACTTCGCCCGGGACCAAAGCCCATTCATCAAAGAACGCGTTCAGGGCACGCGCATTGTCCATAATAGGCTGATAAGACAGAAAAATAGCGACGTTCAGCGCAAGTAGGGCATAAACAACATAAGGCGTACGCCCGGACGGGTTATGGTCACGGATTGGAAACATGGGCGCAAGGTGAAACGGTCTCGCGGTGAGGTCAACCCGCCCCACCCAAAAGCGCGGCGTTTCCACCTGCGGCGGTTGTGTCGACACAAACGTGCCGCTCGGCCATAACGCGCGCGACGTCAGGTTGCGTCGTCACAAGCGGTATTAACGGTCCTTCCCGCTCTGCGAGGGCAACATCGAGCGCTCGCGCTGTGTTGGCGTCCCCCCAGTAAATAACGCCCGAGAAACCGTCGATCTCGGCAAGCACTTCGGGGGACACAGACCCCTTGGAAGACACGGCTTTCCCTCCCATTGCCGTTACTGCCTCAACTTGTTGGTTTGCCAGCTCTTCACCGGGGCCGAGACACAGCAGTGGTGGCCGAGACACTGTAGTCAGCCTGTTGGATTCGCCGGTCGGTCCGGGAAGCAATGTGTGATCGCTGCTTGCACGGGTTTGAGTGTTATCGATCCGAGATTGCAAAGCATCCGGAGCGACGTCGTGATCCCATTCCACAGACGACTTCTCGGCAGGCGCCGGTTTGCAAAACCGAGTAAGATAAAGTGGACCACCTGCTTTTGGACCGGTTCCAGAAAGTCCTTCGCCGCCAAAAGGCTGGCTGCCGACGATTGCGCCAATCTGGTTGCGATTGACGTAAATGTTGCCGGCGTGAACACGTTCGCAGACGTGTTGCACGCGGTCGTCTATGCGGGTTTGCAAACCGAAGGTCAGGCCATAGCCCGTGGCGTTTATCGCATCGATCACGTCGTCCAGTTCGTCCGAGGCAAATGTTGCAACGTGAAGGACGGGACCGAAGATTTCTTCTTTAAGGTCGGCGATGCTTCCGACTTTGATCAGAGTGGGTGCAATGAAATTCCCGTTTTTCGGAGCCTTCGTCTGAAACAGCAGTCTGCCTTCCGCTTCCGCAACTCGGATGTGGGACTCTATTTTTGTTTGGGCGGTTAAATCTATGACCGGGCCACTGTCGGTCGAAAGCGCCCAAGGATTGCCTAGCCGCAGTTCTTTCATTGCGCCTTTGAGCATTTCTAGAAGCGACTCGGCGATATCTTCCTGCACATAAAGGCACCTGAGCGCAGAGCAACGCTGTCCGGCGGATTGAAAGGCGCTCTCAAGTATCGACGTAACGGCTTGCTCCGGTAGAGCGGTCGAGTCGACGATCATCGCGTTCAGACCACCGGTCTCGGCGATCAAGGGGGCGCCAGGTGCCAAGTTTTGCGCCATTGTTCTGCGGATGCGTTGCGCCGTTGCCGTGGAACCTGTGAAGGCCACGCCATCCACTCTGGGATCGGAGGTAAGCGCCGCGCCAATTGTTGCCCCGTCGCCCGGGAGCATTTGAAGTGCGGAAACGGGGACGCCCGCCTCATGAAGGAGCTTAACGGCCTCGAAGGCAATCAATGGCGTCTGGTCTGCGGGTTTGGCGAGCACAGCGTTGCCTGCAGCCAATGCAGCGGCGATTTGGCCGGTGAAGATTGCCAAAGGGAAATTCCATGGAGAAATACAAGTAAAGGTGCCGACCGGTGAGGCGTCAGAAATGCGCGCTGCGTAGTATCGCAGAAAGTCCACTGCCTCGCGCAGTTCGGCGACGGCGTCTTGCGGGGTTTTGCCCGCCTCTCGTGCCAGCAGCGCGAAGAGGGCGCCGAAGTTCTGCTCGTACAGGTCCGCAGATCGGTTCAGGATCGCAGCTCTGTCCGACGGCGGGGCGGACCAAGGTTTGGCGGCGTTCAGCGCGGTTTCAACATCTTCAGCGCTCGCTGTGGCAATGGTGCCGGGAATGTCTTCGTCTGAAAATGGGTTATCCACCGGTTGAGGCGGCTCGGGCCGACAGCTTCCGTCAACAAGCGGATGCGCTGTTGTTTTTACGGACTTAAAATTCGCGCGGGCGGTATCGATGGCGTCAAGCGTTGGCAAATCGGAGAGGTCGAAACCCATGGAATTCGGTCGCTCCGGAAAAAATAGTTCCGGTCCTGTGGGCAGCTGGGCCAGCGGATCAGCGAGCGCGGAAAAAGGATCACGGGCGACAGTTTCTGCGGAAACATCGTGGTCAACAATCTGGTTCACGAAGGAGCTGTTCGCCCCGTTTTCTAGCAGGCGACGCACCAGATACGCGAGCAAGTCACGATGTGCCCCGACCGGAGCATAGATGCGACAGCGGGTGTTTTCACGCTTTAGAACGATGTCGTGCAAAGCTTCACCCATGCCATGCAAGCGCTGGAATTCAAAAGAGGATTTGTCTTTTGCCATGTGCAGGACAGCAGCAACAGTATGCGCGTTGTGCGTCGCAAATTGCGGGTAAATGCGGTCCGTCATTTCAAGCAGTTTACGAGCATTAGCGATGTAGGAGACGTCGGTTGCCACCTTTGAAGTAAAGACTGGAAACCCAGAAAGACCTTCGACTTGCGCTCTTTTGATCTCGGTGTCCCAGTAAGCACCCTTGACCAATCTGATCATGATTTTGCGATCAAGCTTGGTCGCAATTTCATACAGATAGTCAATCGTTGCACCGGCGCGTTTGCCATAGGCCTGAACGACCACGCCAAATCCGTTCCATCCGGCCAAAGCTGGTTCTGCCAAAACAGTTTCGATCACGTCCATTGAAAGTGATAGCCGATCAGCTTCTTCTGCATCGATGTTGAGCCCCATGCCCGCTGACTTGGCCAGCAGGGCCAAGGACCGCAAGCGCGGTACAAGTTCGGACATTACCCGGTCCCTTTGAGAGACTTCATAGCGGGGGTGCAACGCGGAAAGCTTTACCGAAATACCGGGATTTTCCCGAATATCGGAGTGGGTACAAGCCGTGGCAATCGCCGAAATTGCGCGCGAGTATGCAAGATGATATTGCATCGCGTCTGCATCTGTTTTTGCGGCTTCCCCCAGCATATCGTAGGAATAGCTGTAGCCTTTTTTCTCCATTGATTCAGCGCGCTGCATCGCGGATGTGATGTTTTCCCCCAAAACAAACTGACGTCCCATTTCTTTCATCGCGCGGGCAACCGCGGTGCGGATTACAGGTTCGCCAAGCCGCTTTACCGCACCACGAAGAGTGCCGATCAAACCGCCGTCCCTGTCGTCCATGACACGCCCCGTCAACATGAGAGCCCAGGTGGAGGCATTCACCAGAGAGGAAGATGACTGACCCAAGTGCCGCCCCCAATCCGAAGGGGCGATCTTGTCTTCGATCAGTGCATCGATGGTGTCGGCATCCGGCACGCGCAAAAGTGCTTCGGCCAAGCACATCAACGCGACGCCTTCGTCTGTTGAAAGGCCATATTCTGCAAGGAAGACTTCCATCATGCCCGGGGTCGTAGTCTCCCGAATTTGGCGGACGAGATGCGCACCTTCGGAGGAGATTGATTTACGGTCCGCTTCGGAGAGGGACGCAGAACCCTTCAATGCGTTCACCAGTAAAGTTTCGTCAGCGTAGGTTTGGGTGTCGATCAATTTGCGGACTTGGGACATTTTGCGCTCCTCCATTTTAGGAAGTATACAGGAGCAACATCGGGTCAATTCACTGTTTTTGACCAAAATGGAAGTCAAAATGATTCTAGAAATAGGTTTGTGCAGTGCAAAATGAACAGATTGATCTCGACCACTTTGATCACGCGATTCTTGACGTGCTCGCGCGGGATGGCCGGATTTCCATAACAGATCTTGCACAGGAAATCGGTTTGTCCAAAAGCCCGACACAAGCGCGGTTGCGTAAGATGGAAAAGGACGGGGTTATCAAAGGATACCGAGCCATGCTTGATCCGATCAGATTGGGACGGGATCACGTTGCTTTTGTGGAGGTTAAGTTGTCTGAAACACGCGAAAAGGCGCTTCAAGCCTTCAACGCCGCGGTTCGCGAAGTCCCTGAAATTGAGCAGGCACATATGATTGCCAGTCATTTTGATTACCTGCTGAAAGTGCGGACAACCTCGATGAGTACGTATCGAATGGTACTGGGCGAGAAGATTTCCACGTTGCCGTACGTTGCCAGCACATCCACTTACGTCGCCATGCAAGCCGTAAAAGAAAGCGGGCTCGCAGAGTTGTGACTTTGGTCGTTTGGCTGTTCGTGGCAGCGTTGGTGCATGAAACACCTTCTTTTCCTTTTGTTTGCGGCAGGTCCGGTGTGGGCCCAGACCTGTCCTGAGGCGCCAGATCACACGGTCCCGGTCGCGGAGCTGTTGTTGCAGGTGCAGGAAGCCAGAGACGAAACATCAGCGAAGATTATTTCCAACAAACTGTGGGAATACTATGCAGATGCACCGGACGAGGTGTCACAGGAGATTCTTGACCGTGGAATGCGGAAACGCGCGTCGTGGGATTTACTAGGCGCCAGAGACGACTTCGATGCTCTGGTTAAGTATTGCCCCAACTATGCCGAGGGCTACAATCAGCGGGCCTTCGTGAACTTTTTGCGCAGTGACTTTGCTGCGGCACTTCCCGATCTGGAAAAGGCCATTTCCCTTTCACCCCAACATGTTGCAGCGATGTCAGGGCGCGCGTTGGTCTTGATAGGTTTGGGTCGGGATGACGATGCGCAAGAAGCGTTGGCAGAGGCGCTTGAATTGAATCCCTGGCTGCCTGAGCGAAGTTTACTCCGGACGGACGATTCCGGCGAAGAACTCTGATTTCGTGACTTTACACCAAAGCGCGAGGCGCTATGGTCGCGCGGCTGGCAGGCTTCGCCTGCCGCTGCCCGCGTGGTGGAATGGTAGACACAGGAGACTTAAAATCTCTAGGCCGAATAGGCCGTGCCGGTTCGAGTCCGGCCGCGGGTACCACCTGATTACTTGCCTTCTTTGCGCAGCGTGATTGCACCGACGACGAAGAGCAGAACAAGTGCTGCGAAGCCGCTGATAAAAAGCATCATCAAAGAAGCTGTCAAAACCGGGGGCAGCGCGTCGATCAGTCCCCAAAACAAGTTCAGAATGGATTCCATGTGTCGTATTCCTTCTGGCGTACAATTCTGCGGCAATAGCCTTGTTGATGAATTTACCCACCGAACGTTGCTCTGTCACTGACGTAAATCAAATGCGCCGATCGCGAGAATGCCAAATGAAAACAGGCCCCGAAGGGCCTGTGAAATTTGAGGGATCAGGTTTCGCGTTTTCCGGCAAACTTTTCTTGCCACTCTTCCCGCTCGTCATCCGAAATTTTACGGAAAGTTACATCGGGGACTGAAAAGGCGTGGCCGGGTTCTAAAGTGGAAAGCGAAGCGGACACGTCTTCTGGCCAACTGGCGTCATCCGTTTGCATCGCCGCCATCAGGGTTGCAGCGGCGTCCGGGATGAACGGGGCTGAGATAACGGCATAGAACCGGATCAGGTTGAGTGCGAGGCGGATTTGCGCCGCAGCTTTTTCCGGATCTTCCTTGAAGGTGGACCACGGCGCCGCGGATTGCAGGTATTCATTACCGGCTACCCAGATCGCGCGCAGCTCCTGAGCCGACTTGCGCACTTCCATGTCCTGCATGTGTTGTTCATAGGCGCGAATGCGTTTGGTCAGATCGGCAATAAGCGCCTCTTCGGTCTCGCCAAGCGTCCCGCCGGCGGGCACCTGTTCACCGAATTTGGAACGGCAGAATTTGGTGACGCGGCTAACGAAATTGCCAAGCACATCCGCAAGGTCCTTGTTGACGGATTGCTGGAAGTTCTCCCACGTGAATTCACTGTCAGAGCTTTCCGGCGCGTGGCTCAGGAGCCACCAGCGCCAATAATCGGACGGCAGGATTTCCAGCGCCTGATCCATGAAGACACCGCGACCGCGCGACGTGGAGAACTGACCTCCATCGTAGTTCAGGTAGTTGAAGGATTTGATGTAATCCACTGATTTCCAAGGTTCTTCAGAACCCAGGATCGTTGCCGGAAAAGAGAGGGTGTGGAAGGGAACGTTGTCCTTGCCCATGAACTGGGTGTAGGTGACGTCTTCTGCACCTTTGTCGGTTCGCCACCAGCGCTGCCAGTCGTCGCCTTTGCCTGCGTCCACCCATTCCTGGGCACAGGCGATGTATTCGATGGGAGCGTCGAACCAGACGTAGAAGACCTTGCCTTCCATGCCGGGCCAGTCCTCACCGCCCTTTTTAACGGGAACACCCCAGTCCAAATCCCGCGTGATTCCGCGATCTTGCAGGCCATCGCCGTCGTTCAGCCACTTGTTGGCGATCGACGTTGTCAGGACGGGCCAATCGGTTTTGCTGTCGATCCATGCCTGCAGTTTGTCGCGCATTTGCGACTGACAAAGGAACAGGTGTTTGGTTTGGCGCAGTTCCAGATCGGTAGAGCCGGAAATGGTCGAATAGGGATTGATCAAATCCGTAGGGTCAAGCTGTTTGGTGCAGTTGTCGCACTGGTCTCCGCGCGCACTTTCAAAACCGCAGTTCGGGCAGGTGCCTTCGATGTACCGATCCGGCAGGAACCGGCCATCGGCGTTGGAATAGACCATCTTTTCAGTGACTTCTCGGATCAGGCCCATCTCGGCCAAGCGGCCCGCGAACTGCTGCGTCAGTGCGTGGTTCTGTGGGCTGGAAGAGCGGCCGTAGTGGTCAAAGCTCAGGCGGAATCCGTCGGCGATTTTTGCCTGAACGTCATGCATCTCGGCACAGTAATCCGCGACGTCCTTGCCCGCCTTTGCGGCGGCGAGTTCGGCGGGGGTACCATGTTCATCTGTTGCGCAAAGAAACAGAACTTCATGGCCGCGCGCCCGCATGTAACGCGCAAAAAGGTCGGCGGGAAGCTGACTGCCCACCAGGTTGCCGAGGTGTTTGATGCCGTTGATATAGGGCAGTGCCGAGGTGATCAGATGACGCGCCATGTGCATTTCCAAGCTGTTACTTGGGTTTCCTCTAGCCCAAAGCGCGGAGCGGTTCCAGTGGCAGAACGCGCTGACTGCAAAACGTCGGCATCACGTCGGTTTTTCGTCGGTATTGCTTTCGGCCTCTTCGACGCGTGTCGGTTTCTCTCTTTGTCGTCTTGTGATGCGCCCGATCGTGAAGGACGTGCGGGGCGCGTAAACATAACGCGTGCGGTGTTCGACGGTCGGACGGGCGAGCATGCGCGACAATCCGAAAACGATCAGCAGGGCGTGACCGGCGGCAATTAGGATGAAAAGGGCTTCGGGGCCGAAGGCCTGAATGAGGCGCGAGGCAAAGAGAGGTGCGCCGATGGCACCGACTGCAAAGAAAAACATCAGAGCGGCGGACAGTTCAACGCGCTCCTCGGATGTCGCGAAGTCGTTGGCGTGAGCCGCGGCAACGGAATAGATCGGAAAGGCTGTGAAACCGAAGAACGCGGCATTTAACATGATGGTCGTTGTGCTGCCGCCCAAGATGACCGTTGTTGCGCAGGAAATGGTCGCGGCGGCAGAAAGCCAGATCAGCACCCAGCGACGGTCAAATTTATCCGCGAGCCAGCCGACAGGATATTGTGCAATCGCGCCGCCAAGTACGAACGCAGCGAGAAACCATGCGATCTGGCTTGTCGCAAGGCCGACTTCGGCGCCGTAAACAGGGCCGACCATGCGGAAACTGGCCGAGCTGAGCGCTGCGACGATCACGCCTGCGACGGCGAGCGGGGAGCGGGACCATGCGAGTGCCGGGCGCAGGCGGGGGGCCTCGGGGGTTTTGGGTTGCTGCGAGGTGGTAAGCGTCAACGGCAGGATCGCGGCACAACAGATCAGCGCGAGGATGTTGTAGGAGACATATTCGGCGGGCGACAGGACGGAGATCACCAACTGGGCGGCGAGAGAGGCGACCATGTCGACCACGCGATAGGTGCCCATGGCGCGGCCACGGGTTTCGTTGGTGACTTTGGATTGCAGCCATGCTTCGACCACGGTGAAACAGCCCGCCACACAAAGGCCGGAGGCGATGCGCATGACGGCCCATGCGGTGGGGTCAACGATAATGAAATGGCCGATGATGCCGATGGCCCCCATGGCGGTGAAAACGGCGAATGCGCGGGAATGGCCGACCGAGCCCATCAGGCGCGGTGCCCACCAGCAACCGATGAAGAATCCAAGGAAGTGGGCCGAGCCCAAGAGACCGATCTGACCAGTGGTGAAGCCGAGCGTCAGACCGGAGAGCGCATCCATCGGCCCGAGGCCGCCGGAGCTGAGTTGCAGCAGGATGACGGAGAGGAAGAGGGCCGAGAAGGAAATGATCATGCGCATGGGGGCAGCATGACGGATTTTGTGGCGGGGACTAGAGGGGAATCGACAGAGGGGAGTCGTTTTTGGGTTTGGCGTCATGTTGGCCGTTGGACCGGCTCGGATCAGCGCCGCAGGTGTCCGGGCGAGCGCACGATCGCGGTCGGGTGCTCAGGCTAGAGTTGGGAGCGGTGGAGTATGCCGGAGTTGGTATTGATGTCAGGTGTGCGGGACTTTGCTGACATCGAAACTGCCCAGAGTTATGCCCGGAATGAATGCAAAAGCGGTACATCGGCACCACAGAACGGACTACGGGGCTATGGCGTCCCCAACACTTGGTCGCCGACATTTTTCGCCGCGAAGTCATAAAACGCATTTACCCGTGCACTGCGCCGAACGTCTGGATGCGCCAAGAGCCATAAGTGCCAATTGGCGCTGTCGTCGGGGTCATGGATGCGTATGAGGTGCTTGTGTTTCTCCCCGAGATAACAAGGCATCGCAGCAATGCCGAAGCCAGCGCTCACCATTTCAAACACACTCATCATCGTATTGAGCACTGTGGACTTGGCTCGTCGGTGTTTGCATCGAAGGGTGAGTTTGCTCATCGGGGATTGGTTCAAATCGTCGCCGAGCAGCACCCAATGATAGGCCTCGGGTTCTTTATCTTGGACGGCCCGCCAGTAGTCCCCATGGGCATAGGTTGCAAACGACAGTTTTGTCAGGTCGCGTCCAACCCAATGGTCGGGGGGCGCCTTTGTCGGTCTGATCGCAATATCCGCGTTCCGCTGAATGAGGTCGAGCGACTGGACATCTGACATCAACCGCAGTTCGATATCTGGGTGCATTTGTTGGAATTGCGCAAAGAGACCCGAAAGACAATGCAGAAGCGAGTCCGTTGTTGTGACAGTCAGTGGGCCTTCCAAGCGCAAATCCTGTCCGCCCAGTTCACGCTCAATCTCGTCCATACCAGCGCACAACTGAATGCCAAATTCATAGAACCGTTCCCCTGCCGGAGTCATCACGTATCCCCGCGCAAGGCGTTCAAAAAGGCGAACGCCAAGGCGTTTCTCAACCGCCTCGATGCGTCGGTAAACCGTCGAATGGTTCACGCCAAGCATTCTCGCTGCACCCGCAAGGCTACCAGCCTCACAGACGGACAAGAGGTAAGGCATGTCGGCCCACTCAAGATTTTGGTTCACTCTAGACTTCTGTGCTTTCATGCAAAGCTTGTTTGCTGATTTTTGAAATTTATTTGTCTGAGTACACGCATATCTTGATTCCAAGCAACACTATGGAGTCGACAATGCGCACTTCCCTCAACCTTCCAGCACGCTCTGGGCCAGCGCCGAAGACGCTTGGACAACTTCCTCATTCTCAGCTGACCCAACACGGGCCGGACGAGATCATCGACAAGCTGCACGCGTGGTGCTTTGCGCTGCCAAACATCAACAACGAGGCCAGCGGCATTTCGGTTCCCGGATCGCGTGCCCTGATTTTGCAGGATGGAGTGCCGGGCAATCATGCTTCTTTCATGATCGGACGAGAGTTTGCCCACATCCATCCGAAGCCCGACAACGGCAGCATGCACCTTGTCTTACCTGCCGAGGTTGTGCCTGAGATCAAGAGCGCGGGATGGGGCGAAGACCACTATCTGGTGTCACAGGGGCAGTGGCCAACTGGGCTGGTGATGATTTTCTCACCGCGTGATGAAGACGAATTGACGGTTGTGAAACAGATCGTCGCTCGATCTTACGAGTTTGCGACCGGTAAACAAATTTTAGATTGATTAGCCGACATTCGTCCGCAGTGCAGAATCCACAATTTGGGCTCATTGCTGCTGTTCGCCGCAATTGCGAGTACCCCAGCAGCCGCAACGGTTAGCTACACGGACCAGTCTATTTTTAAGCACGGCCCGGAACAGTATCGCAGGCGCCTGGGCCAGCGCACCATTGCCCGATAGAGGCTCGCGCAGCGAGCGCTCGAAAGGGGGCGTCCCTGGGCGTGAAGCGATGTTGGTGAAAGTCGATACCGCGCCCGATCCGAAGGGGGGAAGCGAAGCGCCCGCGTTTTGCCACAGGCAATCCTCCGGTTTGACGGGGGCGGTTCGGGCGCTGCCAAATCGGAGATTTGGCATCAGGATGGCCCCAAGGTCGAGCGCTGACCTTCTCGGAGCAACAAAAAAGCGGCGCGGAGGAGCCGCGCCGCTTTTCGTTTCTTTTGAAGCGTCTTACAGGCCGTTGAGTGTTGTCAGGACGCCTTCTTCCCAGTTGAAGAACGAGGAGTAGGACCCGTAGTTGTCGTCCAGATTGGGCGTGCCTTGCAGGATGTAGACGTAGCCGTCGCCGGTCTCGACATCGAAGTAGAGGCCGGACAAAAGGCCGTAAGCTTCGCCGGCGTGGCCGGAGAGGCCGCCGGTGTAGCCTTCCCACGTGATGTCGGAGCCTTCGTCGGTGGCTTTGCCCAGCAGGTTCTGCACCGAGAGGCCGTATTCCTGCATCAGGCCCCAGTAGGTGTGGCCGTTATTGCCGTCAAAGGTCCAGACCGGTGCGATCATGGCGTCTACGGTTTCCGGTTTCAGCAGGCGCACGCCGTCCAGTTCGCCGCCGTTGATGAAGAACTGGCCTATGCGGGCGAGGTCGCGGGCAGAGATGCGCAGGCCACCTTGCGGAGAGAAGATCGTGCCGTTGGTTCCGATCACATAGTCTGACAAGGGAATTTCAGCAGCGCCTTGCGTGTCATCGCCGTCCGGATTTTCCACACGCAAAACATCGTCCGGCCGTTCGCCCTGATAGTCGTCCACCTGTGCGACCCACGCGCCATCCACCGGACGGTACAGCGGAACCAGATTGGAGAAGGCTTCGTCTGAAAGGGTGCGCGGGTTGTAGGAAGCGTCGATGTTTAGCGGCATCAACACGCGGTCCCGCATGAAATGGTCAAAGCGCTCGCCTGTGATGCGTTCGGCAATGGTGGCGAGAACACCGAAATTGAGGTTTGTGTACTTGAAGTATTCGCCTGGCTTCAGACCATGAGTGTCCTCGGCGGTGGCGAAATGGGCGCCTTTCTCATAGTAGGCCCCACCCTCGGTGAAGAAGGCCTCAAGCGTGTGCGGGATCGGGATCGAATAGACCGAGCCGTCGCGAATGGAAGAAGTATGTGACAACAACATGCGTGCCGTGATCGCTGTGTCGGGAAAATTTGGATTGCGGAGCGGGAAACCGAGGTACTCGGATACATCTGCGTCGAGATCCAGTTGGCCGGATTCGACAAGATCCATCACGCCAATTGCGAAGACCATTTTGGAGATGGATGCGACGCGGTAGAGCGCGTTCTCGTCTCCGGCGACGACGCCGTCGCGGGACAGGCCGTCTATAGAGCCGGAATGGTATTCATAGGCGATTTCGCCGTTCTTGATCCGGATCGCAGCGAGGCCTGCAAGCGCCTTGTCTGCATTGCCCCACCCATTAACGATTTCAGTTAGCTTCACGTCGGCTTGTGCCGGTGTCATTGCGGCTTCGGCGGCGAAAGCACCAGCGCCGGAAAACGCGACGCAGGATGCAGCTGTCATGGCGAGGAGAGTGCGACGGGTGATGGGGCGGAACATTTTGAACTCCGTAGGGAAATTTGGTCTGGGGATGCCTTGGGGCCTTGGGCCGTAAGGTGTGTTTTTTTACCAAATTCATGCGGGGCCCGCCAAAATTAATTTCACTTAATGAAGTGTTTTGGCGGCTTATTGCCATCTTTGACTGTGGTGGCGGATTTTCGCTTTTGGCGGTGTGAATCCCGCTATTCGTGGTGTGCATGGCTCACTGGTTTGGTTCAGGCCAGCGCGGATTCCGGGACTTCCGAACGCAGGTGGGGTTTCTCAGGCAGTCCGGTGACCTGCCAGCTTGCAGGAGGGGCGTTGCGGGCGCGCAGGCGGGTGAGCCGCCAGGCACCACCCTCGTGCATGTGTTGCGGGGTCATGTGCCAGCGGCTTTCGATGCCCTGTGCGCCGCCGTCACCGGGAGTGAGGATCAGCCCGAGAGGTTTCTGCCCTGTTTCGCTGGCACCGGTCTCCGCTGCCAGGTGCAGGCGGCGTACAGGGGTGAGGCCGGGCAGGCCGGGGATATCGGCGATCACCAGAGGCACGATGCCGGCGCGCAGCACTTCTTCCATGCACCATAAGAGCTCCTCGGGGCGGCGCGGGGCGAGGAATGTGAAACGGCCTGGATGTACGAAGCGCTGCATACCATCGGGGTTGAGTGGGGCGGTGCCCCAATCCGGCGCGATCCAGAATACAGGCCCCTGAGTATGGCGCGCCAGCCAGAGGGCAAAGGTGTAACGCGCGCTACCACAGGCTTCGTGCAGGCGGCATAGGGTCAAGGACACCTCGGGCGCGGGTGAAAGCGCGGGGCGTGGGCGTTCGGAGCGGCGGCCTAGCAAATGAGTCGACATGGCGGCAATGCTATCATGTTCACTTTTTGTTCTCAATATTGGTGATACGGCTTTGCGGGTTTACCGGATCAGGGAATTCGGTCAGGCTCGGCCGGATACATGGGAGAACAGCATGAGTGCACACGGCTATGAAAGCGGGCGACTGAACCTGCCATTCGTCGGGATTTCGACATTTGGCAAAAAACCCTATGTCGAGAATTGGTCGACGCTGGATGCAGACGTCGCGGTGCTCGGTGCGCCGTTTGATTTTGGCACGCAATGGCGCAGTGGAGCACGGTTTGGGCCACGTGCTGTGCGGGAAGCAAGCACACTGTTCAGCTTTGGCCATGCCGGGGCTTACGATCACGAGGACGACGCCACCTATTTGCCGGCATCTGTTCGGATCGTCGACATGGGCGATGCGGACATCGTGCATACAGACACGACAAAAAGTCATGCAAACATAGAGGCTGGCGTGCGGGCGGCGCTGGCGGCGGGCGCAATGCCGGTCACGATTGGCGGGGATCATTCGATAAACATTCCGGCAATCAATGCCTTTGAAGGGCAAGGGGATATTCATATCCTCCAGATCGATGCGCACCTGGATTTTGTCGACGAGCGCCATGGGGTGCGGTTTGGGCACGGCAACCCGATGCGGCGCGCAGCCGAGAAGGACTATGTAACCGGTCTGACGCAGGTGGGTATTCGCAATGTGAGTTCGACGGCCAAGGAAGGGTATTCGGACGCGCGTAACATGGGCAGCGATATTCTCAGTGTGCGGCAGGCGCGGGCATTGGGCCCTGAAGGTGTAATCGATCGGGTTCCTGAAGGCGCACGGGTTTACGTGACGATTGATATTGACGCGTTCTGTCCCTCAATTGCGCCTGGCACAGGTACGCCCAGCCATGGCGGGTTTCTGTACTACGACGTTCTGGAGATGTTGCAGGCATTGGCGAAACGCAACGAGGTCGTCGGCATGGATCTTGTCGAGGTTGCGCCGGACTACGATCAAACAGGATCCACCGCCATACTCGCAGCGCAGGTGCTGATGAACTTTCTCGGGTTCATTTTTCACGCACGGGGTTATCGCTGAGGGCATCGGGTTGCGCCTGTTCCCTCAGCGCGTAAAGTCGCGCGCGACAAGAGGAGCGCAGCGATGAAAACCATTCCACTGGGGCAAAGCGGCATTATAGTGCCGGAGTTTTGTCTCGGCACAATGACCTTTGGCACACAGACCAACGAGTCCGAAGCCCACAAGCAGATCGAAATGAGCATCGAGGCCGGTGTGAACTTTTTGGATGCAGCCGAGATGTATCCGGTAAATCCAATCACAGCGGAAACGCAGGGTCGGACCGAAGAAATCATAGGCAACTGGATTGAGAAAACCGGGCGGCGCGACGAAATAATTGTGGCGACAAAGCATTCCGGTGCGGGGCTAAAGCACATACGCGATGGCGCACCCATTACGGGAGATCGTGTTGCGGAAGTCGTCGAAGGCAATCTGCGACGCTTGAAGACAGATGTGATTGACCTCTATCAGCTGCACTGGCCCAACCGTGGCAGCTACATGTTCCGCCAAAACTGGACTTTTGACCCATCCAAGCAGGACAAGGGCGCGACTTTGGCGAATATGGTCGAGGTGCTCGAGGCGCTTCAGGCTCAAGTGGAAAAGGGTAATATCCGAGCTTTTGGCCTGAGCAATGAAAGTGCATGGGGTACGGCGCAATGGCTGCGTGTGGCGGATGAGGTCGGTGGGCCGCGTGTGGCATCGATCCAGAATGAATACTCTTTGTTGTGCCGAATGTTCGACACAGATCTGGCGGAGCTGAGCGTGAATGAGGATGTGACGCTTTTGGCCTTTTCGCCCTTGGCAACTGGTCTTTTGACTGGGAAGTACCAGAACGGGGCAGAGCCTCAAGGCTCACGCAAAGCCATCAACGGCAATCTGGGCGGCAGGGTGTCGCCGCGTGCTTTTGATGCGGTTGATGCCTATCTGGCCGTTGCGAACAAACACGGTCTTGATCCGGTACATATGGCGATGGCCTTTACTGTGCAGCGACCGTTTTCCTGCAGTTCGATTTTTGGCGCGACAACGGTCGCGCAGCTGGAGCATATCCTTGCCGGACGCGATCTGCGGCTGAGCGACGAAGTGCTGACGGATATCAACGAAGCGCATCGGGCGCATCCGATGCCTTACTGATCTGGGACAAGAGAATGACGAAGACTAAAGCTAAGACAGACGAAGTTCTCAGTACTGTGGCTGCGAGCGGTCCGCGGCGCTGGTTCGGCGTGGCGACAATGGGCGGGTTGGGCGCGATCCTGATCTACATTGCCTTCACCACGACCCCGGCTTTCGGGTGGCAGGTTTTTCTGGTGGTTATGGGCGTCGGTGCAGTTGTTCTGGCCGACGCAACACGGCGGGCCACGGAAAATGTGATCGAGCTTACGGAAACGGAGCTTCGGGTGTCCAACGGTGAAGTGATCGCCACCCTTGACGAAATTGATGTCGTGAGGCGGGCGATGTTTGACATGAAGCCGTCAAACGGATTTGCCCTGAAGCTAAAGCAGCCCCGCCTGCGCAGATGGCAGCCGGGGCTGTGGTGGGCATTGGGCCGCCGGGTAGGCGTTGGCGGCGTGACACCCGGATCTCAGGGCAAAGCCATGGCTCAGACGCTGGAGGCGTTGCTGGCTGAAAGAAAAGCGGGGCGCGAATAACGCGCCCCGATATCCATTCGACTAGGTGTTGGTCCAGGCCAATTGAGGGCCAAAACGAGGACGGGTGAACACGAAGGTGTCCATATTGACCTCGCCGAGCCCGACATTGACCGGCGCGTTATAGTCGCCGAAGGTTTCCACCAGTATCAGACGTTCGCCCGCCACAAGGATCGGCAAGCGGTCCTCAAGGTCGGCCAGGTCCACGTCGGTCAAACCGTTGTCGACGTCGCCGGTCGAGTGGGACCAGTCCAGGAAATACTGTTGGGTGTCGGGATTGTAGGCAATCACGGACACACGCAACTCGCCAACCTCGTCCAACGAGGACATTTCGTCATATAGAGCATGCATGCTGTCCAGATAGTTCAGGTCGACCGCAGCGGTTTCACGCGACAGAGTGTCGGAAATCGTGAAAGCCGCTTTTTCCGAAGTCGACTGTGCCCGGTACATGTCGAAGAAAACCGACATTGCCATGAAAGCCCAGAACAGTGCTGGCAGCATGATCACTGCCTCGACCGCCACCGTGCCGCGTGTATCTTCGCGGAACGATTTTGCGAAAGAAGAAATCTTGTGCAAAGCCATCGGAGTTACCTCGGTTCCTGAACAAATGCGTTGGTGACAACGAGAGCAAAGTCGCCCGCATCATCGGTTGCAAAGTTGGCGCCCAGACCTGTGGTCGGGAACAGCGGGGCCACTTTGGCGCAGGCGCGCAGAACCATCAGTTCGTTCTGAATACCATGCGTGAAGGTGGTTACCGGCTGTGCTTCCAGCGACTGGTCGGTACAGATCGTGTTCTGCGGGATGCCGTCCCAGGCGCGCGGATCCAAAGCAACCATTTCCAGTTTCAGGTTGTTGTTGCAATCCGGGATCATGGTCGCTTCGTCGCAGATGCGGGTGATCATGTCATCGTGGTCCGGGTTGTAGCCGGTGTTCAGGCGGATGTCGCGCACCACGATGTCCAGCGAACGCTCGAGCATCGAATAGCGCAGGGTCATCACACCCAGTTCGACTGCGGAAACCAGAGTGACCAACAGGATCGGCACCATGATCGCGAATTCGGTCGAAACGTGACCTTCTTCGCGCCGACGGAATTGGCGGAACAGGGAAGTCATACGCGTAATCATTGTGTCAACCTCAGCTGGCGGATGGACGTTGCAATTGCCGCGAACGCATCCTTGATTTCCAGACCTTCCACGTCGAAATAGTGGCTGTCTGCACTTGCGCAGTCTTTCAGCACGACGCGGGCGGAGTCAGGGGCCTCGAAGCCGATGGCGAAGACGATAGCGCCTTGCTCCTTGATGACGTCACAGACCTGTTTGGTGCGGGTGTCCTTGGCGCCATAGCTGACTTCGTCAATGGCGTTGTAGTACCACTCGTCCCATGCTGCGTCGCCGCCAACCAAAGGCTTGTAGATGTGCTCGGCGATGTAGCCGGGCGGTGTGTATGCCCAAAGGTCGGGATAGGTCACCACTTCTGCGTGGCCGGGTTCATCCACAGTCACAGTCTGCGCGATCTTGGCGTAGTTCTTACAGCGCCAGCCGTTGCGACGGGACCATTTCCACGACAAACACTCGTCGGTTTCGACGTATTCGGTGCTTTCGTAAGTACCTTCGCCGTAGGCGTGATCGACGTAAAGGTTCTCGGAAGGCCAGAAGTACATCGGTTCGTTGGTGATGCCGTCTGTGTCTTTGTCCTCTTCGTCAAGGCCAAGATAGATCGAGTAGAAATCTTCCTGCTCGTTGTACCAGACGGGGCTGTCGCCTTCGCGGTAGCCATCAACAATGTTGTGCTGACGGGTGTTCTGACCGTCTGACATCACAACCACAACCTTGAGCGAGTCGTTGGTGCCATAGTCATAGGGGCGGTCTGCGAAGACTTTGCTGACCATGCCGTTGTCGGTCTCTTCGTTCTGGTCAACGAGTTGCTCGATCACCGGACGGAAGGTCGGATCAACCAGAGCCGCGCCCCACTTCATACCTACATCGATGGATGTGTTGCCGTCGGCATACATGTTTCGGATGAAGGTTTTCAGTGCTTCGGTGTCGCTCTGAAGGATAGCCACTTCGCGGCTGGACGACGTGTTACAGTCGATATAGCCATCGTTCAACTTGGTCTTCGGGTTGTTGTCACGGTTGTCTCTGTCGGAGTTCGAAGAGCTCGACCAAGAGAAGTGCATTGTGCGGTCATAAGAAGCCGTCGGCGAGATTCCCGGCTCGTCATAATCCGAATTGGTGAAATTCAAGCAGTTCGCAAACTGGTTTTCACCTTGCACGTTCATATGGTCAAAAACACCGTCGGGCAGGGAAACCTGTGCCGCGTAGGGAACAATCGAGATCGACAGGGTGCCGTCCTCGGTATTGTCGTCCATCGTCTGCACGAATTCCTGGGCCGCGGTTTTCAGGTTGGTCAGGCGGTTGTTGTTGCCCATCGAACCCGAAACGTCGAGAACCATCGAGATTTCCAGATTGCCGATGCGCTCTTCCGCGGTACCGGCGGCGGGCACTGCCAGAGTGTCAACGCCGACCATTTTCATGAAGTTGGTCTGGTGCGTCCAGTTGGCAGTTGCGGACACGGTGCGGAAGTTCAGACCGCTGTCGTGCTGCACGTCCGTCAGGTAGCCGCTCATGTTGGATTTGTCGAAATAGTCCTCGACAACTTCTTGAGCGTCACGCGTTTGGTCCATGTCTGCAGCCGCAAGAATGGCACGGTCCAGCGTATGCTGTAGACGTGTGCGCTTCATCTCGGAGTGCATGACATCGACGCCAATACCGCCGACCATCAGGATCATCAGGAAAAGGAAAATGCCGAACCCTACGATCGCACCATCCTCATCCCGTGCAAACACACGGGACGTGTTCCGGAGTCTTGCCAGAACAGAGTGGGGGGCGTCCGCGGGCCGTGGGGCCTCGAACTGTTTCATCTTACGTACCTCGCCTCGACGCGCGTTAAAAGAATGCCCATCGCTGGGCAGAATGCGTCCCCACCTTTATTGGGGTTGATTACGGCCAAATTGGGGCGCAATAAAGTGATATTCGTGACTGATTTGCAGAAATTTCCGTTTATTGTCAGTATCTTGTGTACAATAATCGCTGTCAGTGCGCTTCTGTTTCCAAAGCGTCAACTTCGGCCGAATCCCGATTAGCTTTCCGTTAGGTGAGATCACCCCTCGTATCCGGTGGCAAAATGGTTCTAGTGTGGCGATAGGCCTGGATGCGGCAGTGAGTCGCAGTCGGTGAATGTGCGAGGAGTGAATTATGAGCGCAATCAAAGAGCCCAGTTTCCGTGAATCTGTTGATCTGATGTTCAACCGCGCTGTGGCGCTGATGGACCTGCCGCCCGGACTTGAGGAGAAGATCCGAGTCTGCAACGCGACCTATACGGTGCGCTTTGGTGTGCGACTGCGGGGGGAGATCAAAACTTTCACCGGTTATCGGTCTGTGCATTCGGAGCATATGGAGCCGGTTAAGGGCGGCATCCGGTTTGCGACTTCGGTCAATCAGGACGAGGTCGAGGCTCTTGCGGCTTTGATGACCTACAAATGTGCGCTAGTCGAAGCGCCGTTTGGTGGTTCCAAAGGCGGATTGTGCATCGATCCGCGCGAATATGAAGAACACGAAATGGAGCGCGTGACACGGCGGTTTGCCTATGAGCTGGCCAAGCGTGACCTGATCCATCCTTCGCAGAACGTACCTGCTCCCGACATGGGGACCGGCGAGCGCGAGATGGCATGGATCGCCGACCAATACGCACGGATGAATACGACCGATATCAATTCGCGCGCATGTGTAACGGGAAAGCCTCTCAATGCTGGCGGTATCTCGGGGCGTGTCGAAGCCACAGGGCGTGGCGTGCAATTTGCACTGCGCGAGTTCTTCCGTGACCCGCGTGATGTCGAGAAGGCCGGGCTTTCCGGTTCGCTGGACGGCAAGAAGGTGATTGTGCAAGGCCTTGGCAACGTGGGGTATCACGCAGCCAAGTTCCTGAGCGGTGAAGACGGAGCGGTCGTCATCGGCATCATCGAAAGGGATGGAGCCTTGGTCAATCCCGCAGGCCTGGACGTCGATGCGGTGCAGCAGTGGTTGTTCGCCAATGGCGGAGTAAAAGGCTTTCCGGATGCCACCTATGTCGAGGATGGTTCGAAGGTTCTAGAGGAGCCGTGCGACATTCTCGTGCCGGCAGCGCTGGAAGGCGTGATCAACCTGTCGAATGCGGCGAACGTGAAGGCGCCTTTGATTATCGAGGCGGCAAACGGGCCGATCACTGCCGGTGCGGATGAAATCCTGCGGAACATGGGCACAGTGATCATTCCGGACATGTATGCCAACGCAGGCGGTGTGACGGTATCCTATTTTGAGTGGGTCAAGAACCTCAGCCACATACGCTTTGGACGGATGCAACGGCGTCAGGAAGAAAGCCGTCACCAACTGGTGGTGGACGAGCTGGAAAAAATCAGTGCTGCGATGGGAGACCAATATAGTCTGACCGACAGCTTCAAGCAGAAGTACTTGCGTGGTGCAGGCGAGTTGGAACTCGTGAGGTCGGGTCTCGACGACACCATGCGCATTGCCTATCAATCGATGCGAGACGTCTGGCATGAACGCGCGGACGTAGAGGATCTGCGGACCGCGGCCTATCTGGTGTCGATTGACAAGGTGGCGGCCAGCTACAGGGCGAAAGGGCTTTGAGACATGGCCAAAACAGATATTGCGATAGCTTGCCGCTGCGGTGAGTTTGGCGCAGTTCTGAAAGATGCGAGCCCGAAAACGGGCTCGCATGTGCAGTGCTACTGCAAGGATTGTCAGGCAGGTGCCAAAGTTGTCGGTGCCGAAGACACGCTTATGCCGAGAGGCGGCACAGATATTTTCCAGACGCTTCCCGCCGGTATAGAAATCACCAAAGGCGCGGAGAAACTGGCGGCCTTCAGATTGTCGCCGCGGGGGCTTATCCGGTGGTACGCGGGGTGTTGTAGCACGCCTGTTTTCAACACGCTGGGCAACACCAAACTGTCTTTCGTAGGGCTGTTTGTGAACACGATGCAAGGCGAGGATGTCGGGAAATCAATTGGCAAAGTTATTGCTGTCAATTCCGTGGACGGGGCACGGCCCGGACCCGAAAAACTCAAGGAATATGGTTTCAATAAAGCCGGTTTCAATATTGTGGCCAGGCACTTTGGCGCACTTCTGCGGGGGGATGCCAAGAAAGGTCCCTTTTTTGATGACGCTGGGCAACCGGTGGTGGAACCACGGGTGCTGAGCAAGGAAGAACGGAAAGCCGCGACGCCTTAACAATTGAAAAGCCTTTTTTGTGTGATCCTGATCGGGAGGGATCGCGTAAGACGTGTAGGACCAGCACAGAAGGGAACCAACAGTGTTCAAGAAACTCGCCGCAGTTATGGTGTTTGCCGCTTTTTCGGCGCCAGCCGTCGCACAAACTTCCGGAGCACCGGATGGATGGGTCTTTCGGTTTGAAGGCGCCTATTTCCATCAGCAAAACGCCGATCTGAACACGGGTGGTCAGTTCAGCGTAGATCGCACTTATGGGCAATTTACCGCGGTCAACCGCAACCCGGACGGGATCAGTTTTGGCGTTTCTGCCAGCTTGGGGCAGTCGGATTATGACTTTGGCGGCGGCGGCCCTTGGGGAACGGTAAAGGAAAACTCGATTGCCCTGTCGTTCAGCGGTCAGATGGGGAACGGTGGGCGCTGGTTTGTCGCGCCGTCGGTACGTAGCCGGTATGACCGCGGCGCGTCCTCCAGTGATGGCAGGAGCGCCGGTTTGTTCGCCGGCATCAGTTGGCGGATCAACGACAACCTGATCATCGGCCCTGCCTTTGGTGCCTTTGAAGGGCTTGGAGGCGACAAGTATGATATTTTCCCGGCCTTGCTTCTGGATTGGCGGATATCGGATCGATGGAGCCTGACCACAGGCCCTACAATCGGCGCCAGCCAGGGGCCGGGTCTTTCACTGCGGTATGATGTGGCGCCGGACTGGGGACTCACCCTGTCTGCGCGGAGCGAGAAGAACCGCTTTGCACTTGCGGGCGGTGGCGTTGGCCAGGACAGTTCGATCCCAGTGGTTTTGAGCGTGAGCTATGATCCGAACCCGGGCATGAGCTTTGCGGTTTTCGCCGGTGCAGAGTTTGACGGGGTTTTGCAGGTGGAGACAGCAACCGGGGTGACCACCGGCAAGAGCCGCTATGACACGGCGCCGCTGATGGGCGTTGCTTTCTCGCTCTCTTTCTAAGCCAGTGATTGCAAAAAGCCCCTTTGCGACGCAGTCTGTCGCGGAGGGGCTATTCTTTGTCGAAAAACCGCAGAAGCCTGCGTAGGAGTGGCCCTAGCTTTTTTGTGACAGCGGGGCAGAGTCCTGCAAGCAGCAAAGGATAGAGCATGCGGTTTTCCGGCCTGAAGATTCTGGCGGAGGGATTGACCGGCAACAAGGGGTGGACGGCGCATTGGCGCGATGCCCAGCCCAAGCCGGAATATGACATGGTCATCATTGGTGGTGGCGGACACGGTCTTTCCACTGCCTATTACCTCGCCAAGAACCACGGCATGACCAACATCGCCGTGCTTGAAAAAGGGTATCTGGGTGGCGGTAATGTGGGGCGGAACACCACGATCGTGCGCGCCAACTACTTCCTGCAAGGCAACTCCGAGTTCTATTCCCATTCGTTGAAGCTCTGGGAGGGACTGGAAGAAGACCTCAACTACAATGTGATGCACTCCCAACGCGGGTTGATCAATCTGTTCCACAGCGACGGCCAACGCGACGCTTTTGCGAGACGCGGAAACATGATGATCAATCAGGGCGACGATGCGATCCTTCTGGATCGCGAAGGTGTTCGAAAACACCTGCCGTACCTTGATTTCGAGCAGACGCGCTTTCCAATTTATGGCGGTTTGTACCATCCGCGCGGTGGAACCGCGCGGCATGACGCCGTGGCTTGGGGCTACGCAAGGGGGGCGTCGGACAGGGGCGTCGACCTTGTTCAGAATTGCGAAGTGACGGGGATCGACATCGAAGCTGGCGTAGTGAAAGGCGTGCAAACCACCAAAGGGTCGATCCGGGCTAAGAAAGTCGGGATCATCGTCGCCGGCCGTTCGGGGCTCGTCGCCGGCATGGCTGGACGGAGGCTGCCGATTGAAAGCCATGTGCTTCAGGCATTTGTCACCGAAGGCCTGAAACCGGTTATCGACCATGTGATCAGTTTCGGCATGGGGCATTTTTATATCAGCCAGTCCGATAAGGGGGGGCTGGTCTTCGGGGGAGACCTCGATTTCTACGCATCCTACGCCCAGCGGGGGAATCTGCCCATGAAAGAACATGTCATGGAGGCAGGCATGACGCTTATGCCGATGATCGGCAAAGCGAAGGTCCTGCGTTCTTGGGGTGGGATCATGGACATGACGCCCGATGGCAGCCCGGTGATCGACAAGATGGAAGGAATTGACGGGCTGTTTATCGACTGTGGCTGGAACTACGGAGGGTTCAAGGCTGTGCCCGCTTCGGGTTGGTGTATGGCCCATCTGATGGCGACAGATCAGCATCATGACTACGCCGCCAAGTTCCGACTGGACCGTTTCCGGACAGGCGTCGGCATCATGGACGAAGAGGGCACCGGCTCTCAACACAATCTGCACTAGGGGGGGCGCCGTGAAACGAACTGCATTATCCGTTTTGTTTGTCGCGCTGGGCTCGAGCGTCTTGGCGGAGGGGCCGGATGCAGGTTGCTATGCGCGGGATTACAGCGCGGCGCATTTGGCAAAGCACCCCAAACAGGTGGTCGATGACGTGGTCCTGTGGATTTACGAAGACGAGCTTGGCAACAAGTTGGCCGACATGGACGTGACTTTTGCCAAGCAGGGGCATGTTGCAGCGAGCATGTTCGCTGGGCAAACCCTGAACCAGTTCCTGCTGTGTTTTGACAGCCGCGGTCGAGCAGGATGTGCCGTGGAATGTGACGGTGGCGCCTTTGTGGTCGTGAAAGATACGCCGGAGGCCATGACAATCGAAACGGAGTTCCTATTGGTAGGGGACACGGAAGAATGCGGCGGGGCCGTGGATATGGCTGAGGTTCCGGGCAAGGCGGTACGGTACCGGTTGAACAGGGTTGCGGCCTCACAATGCGAGGGCCTTGGTCAGCCGTTCCTCGCCACTGAGCCAAATGCGGACATCGAAGGGGACGAGGACAAATGAGGATCACCTGTCCGATATGTGGCGAAAGAGACCGCCGCGAGTTTTACTATGTGGGTGATGCCGTGGCTTTGCAGCGCCCGGACCCGGATGCGAGCGATGTTGTTTGGGACGACTACGTTCACAACCGTGACAACCCGGCGGGTGTTACACGCGATCTTTGGTATCACGAAGGTGGGTGCGGTGCGTGGATTGTAGTAACGCGCAACACGCTGACGCACGAGATTTCCAAGACGGAACTGGCTTCCAAGGTGAAGGAGGCGGGCAGATGAGACTTGCAGGATTGGGGCTCGTGGATCGTAGCCAGCCCGTCACTTTCACTTTTGACGGTCAGCCGGTTCAGGGCTTTGCCGGCGACACTGTGGCTTCGGCATTGCTGGCCAATGATGTCCGGTTGGTGGCGCGGTCGTTCAAATATCACCGACCACGCGGCGTGATGGGCGCGGGATCTGAGGAACCCAACGCATTGGTCACCGTGGGACGTGGCGCGCAGCAGGATCCGAACATTCGCGCCACTGTGCAGGAAATCTACGGCGGGCTTGAGGTGCAGAGCCAGAACCGCTGGCCATCGCTTGAGTTTGATGTTCTGGCTGCGAATGACTTTGCGGCGCCGTTTCTGGGCTCAGGGTTCTATTACAAGACCTTTATGTGGCCCAAAGCCTTTTGGGAAAAACTCTATGAGCCGGTCATTCGGCGTGCGGCAGGCTTGGGAGCATTGAGCAAGCAGCACAATCCGGATGCCTATGAAAAGGCTTTTGCGTTTTGCGATGTGTTGGTGATCGGCGCGGGACCGTCGGGATTGATGGCGGCTCTGACCGCGGCGCGTGCCGGCGCGGATGTTATTCTTGCGGACGAAGATAGCGTCATGGGCGGGCGCCTGAACAACGACTCTGTTGAAGTCGACGGTTTGAGTGGCGCAGGGTGGGCTGCGCAAGCTGTTGCCGAACTGACCGCGATGCCCAACGTACGGTTGATGCCAAGGACCACCGTGACTGGCGCCTATGATCAGGGCACATATGGAGCCTTGGAACGCGTCAGTCATCATCTGGCTCATGCGGGCGGGCGCCCGAAAGAGTGTTTCTGGCGCATCGTTGCCAAGCGTTCGATTTTGTGCGCGGGAGCGATTGAACGACCGATTGCTTTTGAAAACAATGATCGTCCTGGTGTGATGACCGCGAGCGCGGTGCGGACATATGTAAACCGGTATGGCGTGGCTCCCGGTAAATCGGTGACCGTGTTCACCAACAACGACAGCGGCCATCAAACCGCGCGGGATTTGATCGCCGCCGGTGTGCATGTGGCTCTGGTTATGGACAGTCGGAGAGATGCGCCGGATAGCGGTGACTACCGGATGGTCAAAGGGGCCGAAGTTTGCAACGCGGGAGGGCGCAAGGCGCTCGAGAGCGTGACGTTTCGGACGATGAGTGGTGAGGAAAAGGTCCAGACCGATTGCCTCGCCGTCTCCGGCGGGTGGAACCCGACAGTACACCTGACGTGCCACATGAACGGTCGTCCAGTTTGGCGCGAGGATATTCAGAGCTTTGTGCCAGTCGAAGGCATGATCCCCGGCATGACAACCGCGGGAGCGTGCCAAGGCACGTTTTCGACACATGGTGCATTGAGCGAAGGCGCACACGCAGCCGGCAAAGTGCTGGAAACCTTGGGCATGTCGTCAGGGTCGCCGGAGTTACCTGTTGCCGAAGATGCGCCTTATCGGATGTCGCCTTTGTGGGCGGTAGGAGGACATGGGCGCGCGTGGCTGGATTTTCAGAATGACGTGACCGTCAAGGATGTGAAGCAAGCGGCCAAGGAGAACTTCCGCTCTGTGGAACATATGAAGCGCTACACAACGCAGGGCATGTCTCCGGATCAGGGAAAGAACTCCAACGTGGCCGCACTTGCGGTTTTGGCAGACGCGACCGGACGCGGAATTCCCGAAACCGGCACCACGACATTCCGGCCGCCTTTTGTGCCTGTGAGTATTGCCGCCATGGGGGCGGGTGCTCAGGGCGACGGGTTTGCACCGCAACGCTTTACTACGAGCCACAGGGCAAGTGTGGATGCAGGGGCTCCGATGATCGAGGCCGGCCTTTGGTACCGGCCGAGCTACTATCCTGCAGCGGGGGAAACCACGTGGCGTCAGAGCTGCGACCGTGAAGTCAACATGGTGCGGGAAGCGGTCGGCATCTGTGATGTCTCGACTCTTGGCAAGATCGATGTTCAAGGGCCGGACGCGGCCGAGTTTCTGGATTTCGTGTATTCAAACATGTTCAGCACGCTAAAGGTCGGGCGGGTGCGCTATGGCCTGATGCTGCGCGAGGACGGTACGGTCATGGATGACGGCACCACGGCGCGCTGGGCAGAGAACCACTTTGTCATGACCACAACGACGGCGGCGGCCGGTCCGGTTATGCGGCATTTGGAGTATGTGTCGCAATGCCTGCGACCAGAGTTGAATGTCGCATTGATCTCCACGACCGAACAGTGGGCGCAATTTGCTGTTGCCGGTCCCAAGTCACGGGATCTGTTGAAAACGCTTGTCGATGAAGAGATCGACGATGACAGCTTTCCTTTCATGGCCTGCGGCGAGGTCACAGTGCAGGGCGTCAAGGGTCGGCTCTTCCGAATTTCATTCTCGGGCGAGCACGCGTACGAAATTGCTGTGCCGGCACGATATGGCGACAGCCTTTATCGCCAGATGGTTGCCAAGGCCGAGTCGATGGGTGGAGGTGCCTACGGCATGGAGGCTCTCAATGTGCTGCGAATTGAAAAAGGCTTTATCACTCACGCGGAAATCCACGGACGCACGACGGCCTTTGACATTGGTATGGGGCGGATGGTGAGCGCCAAAAAAGACTGTGTCGGTAAGACGATGAGTGAACGACCCGGTCTGAATGGAGACGAGCGTGAACAGCTTGTCGGCCTCAAACCGGTGGGGCCGGTCAAGCAGCTGACTGCCGGGGCACATCTCTTCTCGGTTGGCGATGAGCCGACCCGTGAAAACGAACAGGGCTACACCACATCAGTGGGATTTTCGCCGACTTTGGAAAGCTTCCTTGGACTTGCTTTCTTAAGAAACGGGCGTGCGCGCCATGGTGAGGAGGTGGTGATGGTAGATCATTTGCGTGGCATCACAACGCGATGCGAGGTTTGTGACCCCGTGTTCTTTGATCCTGAGGGAGGGCGAGTTCGTGGCTGAACTGATTGCTAAGTCACCCTGCGAGGGTTTGCTTCCGGTGCGGGCAGGTGACGTCACTCTAATCGAGCTGGACGCCGGTGCGATGACGTCGATTGCTCCATTCAAGGGGCAGGAAAAGGCCGTGTCCGATGCGCTCAAATCCGCACACGGAATGGCGTTTCCTGCGGCAAATCGAGCGACTGGAAAGGAAGGCGCTCGCGCGATCTGGTTCGGGCAGGGTCAGGCGATTTTGGTTGGTCCGGAAGCGGACGCATCACTTGGAGCGATGGCCGCAATGACAGATCAAAGTGATGCATGGGCTGTGGTTCGGCTGGAAGGCGAGGGGGCGGAAGACGTGCTCGCGCGGCTGGTGCCCGTAGATTTGCGGTCGAGCGTGTTCAAACGGGGTCACACAGCGCGGTCGATGTTGCAGCATATGATGGTGTCGATCACACGCGTGGGCGACAACGCATTTCAGATCATGGCTTTCCGGTCGATGGCTCGGACGTTGGTTCACGAGTTGGAGATCGCGATGAAAGGGGTTGCGGCCCGCGGTGCGGACTGACATTTTTGCAGCGCAACGACCTGAGGGGATGACCATGTCTGTTTCTGTTTTTCTGCGCGGTGTGACGGCTTTGGCGCTGGGCGTAACTCTGGTGATGCCGGCTTCGGCAGGCGAAAAAGAGGATACCTGTAAGCTGCAAGGCGAAGTTATGGGCGCGGTGCAGCAGGCGCGGCTTGAGCGCGTTAAGCAAGGCGATGTCGTCGACACCGTTATGGCAGCCAATCCCGATTGGCCTGCATCGATGGCCGCTGCGATGCCGCAGGTTGTTGATTTCGTTTATAGCCAGAAGCGCAAAGATCTAAAAAAGGTCGATCTGTCGCAAACCGCTGAGGCGCAGTGCCTTGAGAGTTGGGATCAGATCAAGCAGATGCAAGGCGGCTGATCTCCGCCGCATAGTCCGCATTTTTCTGAATTCAGGCGCGGCCGGGTCCATGGACTTTGGCCGTGCTGGCTATCTATACTAAGCGCCATGAGCCTGCCTCCCGGATTTCTTGATGAGCTTCGCAGCCGCACCAGCCTGACGCAGGTGGTGGGTCGCAAAGTCATGTGGGATCAACGCAAGTCCAATCAGGGCAAAGGCGACATGTGGGCCCCGTGCCCCTTCCATCACGAAAAAACCGCTTCGTTCCATGTGGATGACCGCAAAGGGTTTTACTACTGCTTTGGATGCCACGCCAAAGGGGACGCCATCAATTTTGTGAAGGAAACGGAAAACGTCGAATTCATGGAAGCCGTACGCATTCTGGCTGACGAAGCCGGATTGCAGATGCCGGAGCGTGATCCACAGGCCCAGCAGAAAGCCGACAAACGTACAAAATTGGCTGAGGTCATGGAGATGGCTGTCCAGCATTTCCGCCTGATGCTCAATACCGGCGCCGGCGGCCCCGCGCGAGACTACCTAGACAGGCGCGGCCTAAAGCAAGAAACGCGCGACCGTTTTGAAATCGGGTTTGCACCAGACGGCTGGCAGGGACTTTGGGATCATCTCACAGGCAAGGGGGTGGCGCCGGACCTTATTTTGGGCGCGGGACTTGCGAAGCCATCGAGCAAAGGTGGCAAACCTTACGACGTATTCCGCAACCGGATCATGTTCCCGATCCGTGATGCTCGGGGCGGATGCGTGGCCTTTGGCGGCCGTGCAATGGACCCCGATGACAACGCCAAATACCTGAACTCTCCTGAAACCGAACTTTTCGACAAGGGGCGCAACCTTTACCACCATGGCCCTGCGCGAGAGGCTGCCGGCAAGGGTCAGCCGCTTATTGTCGCTGAAGGGTACATGGATGTCATTGCCCTCGCCGAGGCAGGCTTTGGAGCTTCTGTTGCGCCGCTCGGCACAGCGGTCACGGACAACCAGTTGCAGCTTTTGTGGCGCATAGCTGACGAGCCGATTATCGCCCTGGACGGAGACAAGGCTGGCATCCGCGCGGCGATGCGTGTGATCGACCTCGCTTTGCCGGTGCTGGAAGCGGGAAAATCGTTGCGTTTTGCAATTATGCCTGAGGGGCAGGATCCTGACGATCTTATTCGCGCGAAGGGGCCGGGCGCAGTTCAGAAGGTGCTGGACGAGGCCGTACCAATGGTCAGCCTGCTTTGGCAAAGGGAGATCGAGGGCAAGGTTTTTGACAGTCCGGAACGCAAGGCTGCGCTCGACAAGGCCCTGCGAGAGAAGATCAAGCAGATCAAAGATCCGTCAATTCGCCAGCACTACGGTGACGCAATCAAGGATATGCGCTGGCAGCTTTTTCGGGGGCAGCGGAGCAGTGGCGCAGGTGGACGCACATTCAAGCGCGACGGCGGACGCTGGAAAGCCGGTCCCACGGTGCAGGCCCACACCAAAGCTTCGATGTTGGCGGGCGGGCAGGGCGCGGTGGAGCATCGCGTCCGTGAAGCCGTCGTACTTGCGGTGGCTTTGGTCACGCCCGAGGTTCTGGATGACTTTGATTATGCGATTGAAACGATGGAGTGTCTGGATGAAGGCAATGCCCGAATGCGGGACGTTTTGATGCGCAATGCCAACACTCCCGATCCGAGATCGGCAGTTGAGAACGCTTTGGGTCTGGAAGCCGTTGAAAACCTGTTGCGCCAACCCTATGTCGCGATCACCCCTGCCGTGCGAAACCCTGGCGACATGGAGCTTGCGCGCCTGACGCTGACCGAGGAGCTGGCCAAGCTCAAGACCGAGCGGGGGTTGAATGCAGAGATCGCAGAGGCCGAAGAAGACCTGTTGGGAGTGGCCGACGAGGCTGTGACCTGGAGATTGGGGCAAGCTGCGGAAGCCCGCAACAACGCGCTGATCAGCCGTCAGGAGGAGGGCGGAGATTTCGCTGTGGGGGCCAATGGAGCCCCTATTGATAAGGACGAACGCGCAGCGCTGGACGCGCTAAGAGACACGATAGATTTCTCCAGAGGCGGGCGACCGCGTCGCTCATAAGCCGCACTGGGGTAACACACATAGACGACTCAGTTGAAACGGGGTTGCGAATCACCTCGCAGCGGGGTTGATTCGGTAAAAACGAATCACTCCCAGCCCGCACTTGCAGGAGCACTACATGGCCGCCAAAGACACCGACGACCAGAAGCCCGCCGATCAGGACGCCGAAATTTCGCTCGACATGAGCCAAGCGGCCGTCAAAAAGATGATCGCTGAGGCCCGGGAGAAGGGCTACATTACCTATGATCAGTTGAACCAGGTTCTTCCGCCTGATCAGGTGAGTTCCGAACAGATCGAAGACGTGATGTCGATGCTTTCCGAAATGGGCATCAATATCATCGAAGACGAGGAAGCCGAGGAAGAAGAACAGAAGTCGACAGCCGTTGTGGACACGTCGTCCGCAAATCGTGGCGTGGCGCTGTCTTCCGGTGGCACCGAGAAGCTGGACCGTACAGACGATCCGGTGCGCATGTACCTTCGCGAAATGGGGTCGGTGGAACTCCTGAGCCGCGAAGGCGAGATCGCAATCGCGAAGCGCATTGAAGCCGGTCGGAACACAATGATTTCCGGGCTTTGCGAAAGCCCGTTGACGTTCCAAGCGATTACGATCTGGCGCGACGAACTTCTTTCCGAAGAGATTCTGCTGCGGGATGTGATTGATCTCGAAACCACGTTCGGCAACCAGATGGGCGACGATGAGGAAGAAGAAACTCCCGTTGCTGAAGCTGCCAATGTGACCTCTGCTCCAAAAAAGGAAGAAGAGACGCAAGAGCTTGATGCCGACGGCAATCCGATTGCCAAGGATGATGATGACGACGAAGACGAGCAGGCGAACATGTCGCTGGCCGCAATGGAAGCTGCGCTGAAGCCGCGGGTTCTGGAAACGCTCGATGTCATTGCCCGCGACTTTGCCATGTTGTCGGAAATGCAGGACGCTCGTATTTCGGCGACTTTGAACGAGGACGGCAGCTTCTCTGAAAAGGACGAGTCGACGTACCAAAAGCTACGCTCCGAGATTGTCGAACTGGTGAACGAGCTTCACCTGCACAACAACCGTATCGAGGCACTGATCGACCAGCTTTATGGCATCAACCGTCGCGTCATGCAGATCGACTCCGCGATGGTGAAGCTCGCTGACCAAGCGCGTATAAACCGTCGCGAATTCATCGAAGCCTATCGCGGTCGCGAGCTCGACCCGACGTGGCTGGAAGACATGAGCCAGAAAGCCGGTCGTGGCTGGCAGATGTTCATGGAGCGCTCAGTCGACAAAGTTGAAGAACTGCGCGCGGATATGGCTCAGGTCGGTCAATACGTCGGCTTGGACATCCCTGAATTCCGTCGCATCGTTCAGCAGGTTCAGAAGGGTGAAAAAGAAGCCCGCCAGGCGAAGAAAGAGATGGTCGAAGCCAACCTGCGCCTCGTGATCTCGATCGCGAAGAAATACACCAACCGCGGCCTCCAGTTCCTTGATTTGATTCAGGAAGGCAACATCGGCCTGATGAAGGCAGTGGATAAGTTCGAATACCGCCGCGGTTACAAGTTCTCGACTTATGCGACATGGTGGATCCGTCAGGCGATCACTCGCTCTATTGCCGATCAGGCCCGTACGATCCGTATTCCGGTGCACATGATCGAAACGATCAACAAACTGGTCCGTACCGGACGTCAGATGCTGCACGAAATTGGCCGTGAACCCACACCGGAAGAATTGGCTGAAAAGCTTCAGATGCCGTTGGAGAAAGTGCGCAAGGTGATGAAAATCGCCAAGGAGCCAATTTCTCTGGAGACTCCGATCGGGGATGAGGAAGACAGCCAGCTGGGTGATTTCATCGAGGACAAGAATGCGGTGCTGCCTTTGGACAGCGCCATTCAGGAGAACCTCAAGGAAACCACGACCCGGGTTCTCGCGAGCCTCACACCGCGTGAGGAGCGTGTCCTACGGATGCGCTTTGGCATTGGTATGAATACGGACCACACTCTTGAAGAAGTGGGACAACAATTCAGCGTGACCCGCGAGCGTATCCGCCAGATCGAGGCAAAGGCGCTGCGCAAGTTGAAACATCCGAGCCGCAGCCGAAAGCTGCGCAGCTTCCTGGATCAGTAAGCACGCAAAAAAGTTGATGGATCTGGGGGCTTCGGCCCCCTTTTTCGTGCGCGCTTCTCCGCCTAGGTCACGGAATTCTGACAAGCTGTTCATGGCGAACGGACGGTTGTGCGCGTAAAATCAGATCATTCACAGTTTTGTGGGGGCGTCATCCGCTTTAGTCGGGAAGACGTAACCTGAACTCAGGAGGATTTGAGAAATGAAAACTCGGCAGGTGATTTCAGTCGTCGTGGCTTTGGCCATCGCATCGCCGGTTCTGGCCCAGCGTTCGGCCTACAAGAACCCCGTCGTCGACTCGGGTGCAGGCAATTTTGCGATCGTAAATAAGTGGAACCAGCGCGACGATGACATCTGGTGTGGCGCCGCAAAAGCCGCGAGAGAGCGGGGCGCGGCCTGGTCAGACCGTCTTTACATCACGAATTACGCAGACGCCCGTACATCTGGCAACGGCAGCGTAACCGTGTCATTCACGTTCCGCCCAACTCAAGAGCAGTTGGCGCAGGCCAAGTCCGGCCGCAGTTCAATTCGCGGCGTTGGAAACAACATGACCATCAACTCGGCCAATCGCCGCTGTGTGCGCGAGATTGATTTCATTTGAACTTTAGGACGACTAACCGAAGCTTTGTAGGAGGAAATACCAATGTGGAAAATACTTGGAATTGGCATCGTATTGAGTGTTGCATCGGCGGGGGCGTCGATGGCGCAATCATCTTTGGGACAAAACAGCCCTACGGTTGACCTTGGCCCAGGCACTTTTGCCGTTGTAGACAAGTGGAATACAATCGACGACGACCTTTGGTGTTCGGCCGCAAAAGGTGCGCTGCAGCGCGGAGCCTCGTGGCGAGACCGAATTTATGTGTCTGACGTTGCGGGGGCCGGCCAATCCCAATTTGGCGCGGAAGCCATTACTTTTACATTCCGCCCGTCGCAAGAACAGCTGGCGCAATCCAGCGTTGGCAGCGGATCCGTCCGTGGAATTGGCAACAACTTGACGCTGCGCGCTGCCAACCGCCGGTGTCGCTTGGAACTCGAGTACTACTCGAGCAAACTCTGAAGCCTTTTACTTCAAGGAAAGGGAAAGCATGTTGAGATTTATCCTGTGCCTTAGCCTAGCTGGCGCAGTGTTCTCGGCACCAGCCGTGGCACAACAAAAATCCAGCGAGCGAAATCCAGTTGCGGACAGCGGTGCTGGAACGATTGCTGTCGTCAACCAGTGGGCGTCGCGCGACGATGACATTTGGTGCGTGGCAGCCAAAGCCGCCTTGCAGCGCGGCGCGGCATGGAGAGACCGTTTGTATGTTGTCGGCGTGGCCAGTGCAGCACAATCGCAATATGGCGCCGAAACGATTACCTTCACGTTCCGCCCTTCCGCCGACCAACTGGCTCAGGCAAAGTCCGGAAGCAGCTCAGTACGCGGGATTGGCAACAATCTGTCTATCAATGCTGCCAATCGTCGCTGTCAGCGCGAGCCGGATTTCTACTGATACACAATCCATGGGGCCGCCGTTTTTGGCGGCCCTTTTTCAATAAGGTGCCGGCATGAAAACAGTGGCTATAGCGGGATTGTTTGCTCTTTCGAGCGGTACGGTTCTGGCAAATACAAATGCATTGAAGAATCCGGTAAACGGTCTACCTGAGCCGGGAAGTTTTGAGGTGGTCACCAAGTGGACAGTGAAAACTGACTATATCTGGTGCGCAGCGGCGCAGGCCGCGTTGCAACGCGGGGCCCGCTACAAAGACCGGATTTACGTTGTTCATGGTTTGGGGCCAAGTCGCACAATGCCGGGCGAAAACGCAGTGGGCTTCACTTATCGACCGGACGCAAGTTTGCGTTCCCGTGCCACTTCCGGGAGTTCCTTGCAAAGCGTAGGGAACAATATGTCCGTCAGTCAGGGCAACCGCCGCTGTGTTCGCGAGCTGGATGGCTGAAGGAAGGCTACCTTCCTGTTGCGCGGTATTGAATGGTGTCTATGGTATCGCCATGCAAACCAGTTTCGAAATGTCGACGCGCGGGCCTGGCCTGTATGAGTTTACCTCGGACGTGGTGCAGTGGGTTGATGCGATTGGTGCGGGTAGCGGTTTACTGACGCTGTTTGTTCGACACACCAGTTGTAGTCTGCTGGTTCAGGAAAATGCCGATCCAGACGTACAGAAGGACTTACAGGCGTTTTTCTCCCGACTGGTTCCTCCGACGACCGACCCTGCGATGTCCTATCTCGTCCACACATACGAGGGACCCGATGACATGCCCGCCCATATCAAAGCGGCGATGATGCCAGTCAGCCTGTCGATCCCTGTTCAGAGAGGCAGGTTGATGTTAGGCACTTGGCAGGGGATTTATTTGTTCGAGCACAGAAACGCGCCGCACCTGCGTCAGGTTGCAGCGGCTTATACGGGGAGCATCGGGTGAGATGAGTTTTTTGAAGAGGCTGTTTGGCGGGGGTGAAACAGAGGAAGCGTCGGTTTCTGCCGATAGTCTTGAGTACGAAGGCTATACGATCACTCCCTCACCGATAAAGGAAGGTGGCCAATTCCGGGTGTCTGCCAAAATCGAAGGGTATGTCGACGGGGTAGCCAAGGAACACACGTTGATCCGCGCTGACGTCATCCGCGATCATGACGAGGCAGTCGAGATGTCGGTGCGCAAAGCCAAGCAGCTGATTGATCAAATGGGCGCGGCGCTTTTCTGACGCCACTTCGCCAAAACGCAAAATAAAACACCGTCACATCGCGACTGTGACGGCGTTTCTGCATGAATTGGAGGCTTGGAGAGGCCTTTGAAATTGATATAGGTGCGGCGGGGAAAATTGTAACAGGGGAATACTTCGAAATTTTTCCCTCTATACGAATACTGGCGCCTATCTTGGGGCGCATATTTGCCTCTACCCAAAGAATTGTAGCTGCCCTATAGTGCCTGTGGATAACTGGGGAAAAACCCCAACACAGGCGATACTTGGCGGTATCAAAGAGCAGACGAACGAAGGGAAGGCCCATGCGCTGTCCGTTTTGCGGAAATATCGACACACAGGTTAAAGACTCGCGCCCTGCTGAGGATCACGTTTCGATCCGGCGGCGGCGCTTTTGCCCGGCTTGTGGAGGCAGATTCACAACCTACGAGCGGGTTCAGTTGCGCGATTTGGTGGTGGTTAAGTCCAATGGTCGCCGCGAAGACTTCGATCGCGACAAGCTCGAGCGCTCTATTCGGATTTCTATGCAGAAGCGCCCTGTGGAACCAGAACGCATTGACCAGATGATCAGCGGCATCGTGCGCCGGCTTGAAAGTATGGGCGAGACAGACATTCAAAGCCATAAGATCGGCGAGATCGTCATGGAAGCGTTGGCGCGGATCGATACGGTCGCCTACGTGCGCTTCGCCAGCGTATACAAGAACTTTCAGGCTGCGGATGATTTTGATAAATTCGTCTCAGAGTTGCGTCCGGATACTCAGCCTGAGGAGTAATTTTGTCCGACAATCGGTATATGCGGCTCGCGTTGTCTTTGGGGCGACGCGGGCAGGGGCAGTGCTGGCCCAACCCCGCAGTGGGATGCGTCATTGTGAAAGATGGCCGCGTTGTGGGGCGTGGCTGGACGCAGCCGGGCGGGCGTCCTCATGCGGAACCAGTGGCTCTTTCGCAGGCGGGTGATGCCGCCCGTGGTGCAACGGTCTATGTCACTCTGGAGCCTTGTGCGCACCATGGACAAACGCCACCCTGCGCAGAAGCTCTCATTGCCGCTCAAGTCTCGCGAGTCGTGGTCGCGGTTGAGGACAGCGATGCCCGTGTTTCGGGACGCGGTCTGGCCATGTTGCGCGACGCGGGGATCGAAGTTGAAACCGGCGTGATGGCGGATGAGGCGGCTCGCGATCTGCAGGGGTTCTTCCTGAAAACCGATCTAGGGCGGCCGTTTCTAACTCTGAAACTGGCAAGCACACTGGACGGAGCGATAGCGACCGCGACCGGAGAAAGTAAGTGGATCACGGGGCCTGAGGCGCGCCGCGAAGTCCATGCGATGCGGATGCGACATGACGCGGTCATGGTCGGCGGAGGGACGGCGCGCGCTGATGACCCGTCTCTGACCGTTCGGGAACTGGGGGGGGAGCGTCAGCCTGTGCGCGTGGTGGTATCGCGGCGACTGGATCTGCCGTTTATGGGTACTCTGGCGCGCACGGCACGAGAAACCCCGGTGTGGATTGCTCACGGTGCAGACGCCGACGCTAACCTACTGAAGGCTTGGGAAGATCTCGGAGCGGAGTTGCTGCCCTGCGACCTTCACGGGGCGCAGATTTCCCCTGTGTCATTGTTGCAAGCCCTTGGCGCAAAGGGACTGACACGCGTCTTTTGTGAGGGCGGCGGTGCGCTGGCCGCGTCTTTGTTGTCTGCGGACGTTGTGGACGAACTCATCACATTCAACGCGGGTATGGTGTTGGGCGCAGAGGGATACCCCGCAATCGGCGCGATGGGCGTTGAGCGATTGGCGGAAGCCCCTAGGTTTGACCTTGTGTCCCAGCGATCTGTCGGGCGAGACGTCATGTCGGTGTGGCATCGGATCGAGCCGCACTAAGCAGGTTAGCGCCAGATCCAGCTATAGCTCGCCAAAAGCCCCTGAAGTTTGGACAGAGTTCTGTTTGACCAGCCGGGGTGAGGGATTTCACCGGTAGAAAGGCGTTCTAGGGCCACCTCAACCGCGCAAGGGAGGCCCGTTATCGGATCTCTGTAGCGCGGGTAATCTATCAGCGTTGCGTGCACCAACCCTTGCAGGCTTGGTTCCGCTATGCGTCGGGCTGGCACGTCGCCCAAATCTGTTGTCAGGCCCCAACCGGCGTAAAAAGGTGCTCCGAAAGTGGTTACTTTCTTGCCGCGAATGAGGGCTTCAAAGCCGGACAGGGATGTCATCGTCCAGACTTCGTCGATTTTCTCGAGAAGTGACGCCATGTCTGTGTTTGGCAATGTCATGTCCGCAATGTCCTGCTCGATGGCGCCCGCACGCAGGCCTGCCTCCACGTCCGGATGAGGTTTGTAAAGAATTACCGCGTCCGGATTTGCAGCGCGCGTGGCCTGCAGGAGATCGAGATTTGTTCTGATTGCGGAAGTACCGGCAACGATCGAAGCATCATCTTCGACCTGTCCGGGAACGAGTATGCGTCGCCCCGCCGGAAGGTCTGGTGTGTCACCACCTAGATTATATTTGCTCAAGCCTAGGTCACGCAAAGACTGGATCAGCCGATCGGCTCTGAGGTCCTGATCAGGGCGAAGAGTGGCGCGCTTCGCGATCAAACGCTCCAGTCGGCTTTCACCGGATGGATCGTAGTAGATACCAAGATCGTCACATACCAGCGACAGTGGCGGAACGAGTTCAGCTCCGAGACCACGGGAGCGCAGGAAACCGTCTTCGACACGAAGTGCACCTTCGGGACCTGCCTTGCTTGCCCAAACCATGGCCGGGCGGTCATCGCGCTGACGGTTGAATACCGGCGACTTTTCCGAGCCAAAGAAACTTTGCAGGGGTTTTCGCTTCCAAAGCCGCATACCGTGTGCGGTCCATCCATGTCGGTCTTCCCGCCAGGTGCGGGCCTGTGCGGCGAGTTGCTCGATAGCATCCTCGAGCTCGCACAATTGGTCACCGTAAGGATCATACCATGTGGGATATAGGATCATCGCGGCGGCAAAAAGTTGCGCGCGCGTCAGTTGGCGATGACGGCGGGGGAGGGGGTATTCGTCCGATGTAAGGCCCCAGCCGATGTAGAAAGGCTGACCAAAAACGCGTGGTTTGTGGCCAGCAAAAATGGCTTCGAAGCCCAACTGGGAAGAGAAAGTGTATACGCCGACGGCACCTTCAAACAGCTGCCATGGGCTGACCGGTTCCGAATAAAGTGAAACTCGGTCGGTTTCATCATCAGGTCCGAAGTATCCCGAACGCGCGCCATGTTGCGTTTCCGGATGGGTTTTGATCAGGACCGGGCACCCGGGGTGTTCTTCCTGCGCCATGATCAGCATCTCCCGGAAACGGCTCTCGGCGATGCCGTCGCCAGGGGCTGATGCGGTCACTGATGCGTCTCCGCGGGTCTGGTCGATCACCAGAACATATCCGGGCGCGGGGATGTCCTGATCGGTTTCAACCGCGCAGTATTTTGTGAGATGGGCTTCTTTGATGCGTTCTATTGCTCCGCGTGCACGGTTCAAAAGCGCGGTGTCATCAAGAGGGTGGTTCGCAAGCAACCTTTCGAGATCAGACGGTGTTGATGGATCAAAATGGGGTGCCTTGGCGTCTATCATTAGACCGACAGGGGGCTCTTTTTTTACGCGACCGGGATGTAGGGACCGCAAAAGCGCGTCCTCGAAATAAAGACAGTTTGCGCCGGTGCGATCTGATACGGCTTCGCCGCGATGGCTGGTCGGGCTTTGTCCCCAGATGGCGATAAGGTCGTCTTCGTCAGGTTTGCCGAATTTCAGCTCGTAGCCTGCCAGCTCGATGATGCGGCGCAGCCGTTTTTGCTGAAAGAACCCGCCGTTGAATGCAAAAAGCCGCCGGGGGTCGTTGGCCCCGGCGGCTTGGAGTTCATTCTCGTTGTGGCCTTTATCCACCTGTGCCAAGTCCGCCCACAGCCAACAGCGTATCCGCCGAGGTGAGTGTGCCAGTGATCGAAGCGATGGTTTTGTTCCAAGTGGTGATCGGCGCCTCGGTCACATAGAGCGTGTCGCCGTCGCGTACCACGAAATCGCGAGCCATGAACATTCCGTTCGGCTGCGTGAGATCGAGCACATAGACCATACGCTGCGCGCCACTTAAGTCGCCACGACCGAGAACCTGATTGGCAACAGGCTCTGCTTCGTTTCGGAAGACAAACACGCCGGTGGGATCACTTGATGTTGGCAACAGACCGCCGACTTGCGCCAGCGCTTCGATTGCGGAGAGGTCTCTGGAAAAGAAATTCACACGACTTTGGGTGCCGGTGGCGCCCAAAGCAGTAAATGCGCGGGTGTCCTCTTCAACCAAAATGCGGTCACCCCCACGCAGGGCGATGTCGAGTTGGGGATTTTCGTAGAGGTCCTGAAACCAGATCTTGCCGGATGTGCTTCCACGCAGAACGGTGATCTGCGCGATTTCAGGAACAATCGTTACGCCACCCGCATGAGCGAGCATTGTGGAAAGTGTTCGTGTCGGGCGTTCGATAGGGTAGACGCCTTGCGCACCCACCGTTCCGACCAAGGAAACCGTGGCGCCATCACCGGCAGCACGGCGCACCTCGACTTGTGGATCGGGGGTCTGTTCTTCGAGCTTGGAAGAAATGATGCGACGGATGCCCTCGGGAGTGTTCCCTGCGGCGCGAATACGACCCGCATAAGGCACAAAGATAAATCCGGAGCCATCGACCTGAACTTCTTCAAGGATCGCAGCAACTTGACCTTCCGGTCCCAAAAGCGGTTTGTCGACGTTCTCCCAGATCGTTAGCGAGAGAATGTCGCCCGGGCGGATCGTGTCTGATCCGAGCTGTCCGGCGTTTTTGAACCCGTCTGAGAAGCCAAGGGCCGGGACAACCGCTGTTGCGCGCGTCACACGGTCGTTTACCGCAACGATAAAGGCGTCGCCCTCTTGCTGGACGGATCCGGCGTAAATTTCGCGTTTGCTGGGTCCGGATCGTGGCACGAGAGTACAGCTGGCCACTGAGCAAGATATGGCCAGCGCACAGGCGCACTTCACCCAACGATTTTGGATGGATTTCACTGCTCGGTCTCCTCGACCTGTTATTGTTCTGCCTCAGGTTTTGACCGCAACTTAGCGGAATCCAAACCAAAAATCCAGCGCTAGACCTTGTGTCGGTCAGGTCACCAGTCGCAACTGTTGCCTTGGTGCCGCTGTGCCGGCCTCAAGGGCTTCGTAAGGATCGTGGGGCGAAAGCATCATATCAACCACTTGTCGCATCAGTTGGCGGCGGCCTGCGGAGGAATAAAAGCCGCCGGGCACTTGGCTGGTTTCCAATAGGAAGCGGCGGTAGATTTTGTAGGCTTGGTTGTCCGGACGGGTCGCGCCTGCGAAAAACTCCGGAAGCGGTTGCGTGCTGACGAATTCTGGTTGGTTGTAGACGGCGTCGCCGAATACCTTGAGCGGAATCCCGCGCCAAAGCACCTGCTGTGCGGCTGTGGAATTGACGGTTACCGCAGTGCGGGCGTCATTCAGAAGCTGGGCAAGTTTGCCTCCCCTGACCCAATGAACGCGATTGGAAATACCGTGTTGTTTTGCCAGGCGTTTGATCTCTTTGCGCAAGGGAGCCCGACCATCCTCCAGTGGGTGCGCTTTGAAAACAAGGTGGTGATGCTTGGGGGCTCCCGCCGCAAAATTCTCAACCAGCAGAGCGAGAAAATCCGTCATGCTGTCGAATGGCGAGTGTTTCTGGAAGCTGCTGTCATGTTCAAGTTGCAATAGCGCCAGATGGTAGGGGAAGCCGCCGAACCGAATGCGCAGCGTCGCGAAACGGCGTTCAATCGCTTGGAAAGGCATCAGCACAAGTCGTTTGATGTAGAGGGCAAACTCTTCTGCCACCGTCAGCGAGCGGTGCGGGCGGAAGTTCCGGTAACGCCAATTCGCGAACATCACAAAGAAGTGGTAGAGGGCGCCATAAAAGACGTGTTGCCGCATATCGCCCCAATGCGCAGGTGGCATCGGCGTGTCGAGGTCCGCCCCTTCCAGCGCTTTTGTCATTTGTGCGATGTCCATCGACATCAGTCGAGAGTGGCCATTTGATCCGCCACGCTCGTAGGTCACCCAATAAGGGCGCAAATAGCCCTCCTCGAAGACATGAACACACAAACCCATTTCTCGGGCGATCTCGATCGCCTGCGCGTGAATCGGGCGGACATCGCCGTAAAGAACGATGTCGGTGACACCTTTTTCAGTGGCGAGGTTTTGAAAGTGGGCGCGCCATCCTTCGAGGGTCCCGCGGTAAGCGTGAAATGTACTGCGGCTTGGCCAGAACACGCTGTCGCCAGCGTTAAAGCCGACCCGCAACACTTCTGCGCCGGAGCGTTGCAGCATCCTGGCAAGCCTGCGGAAGAACGGCCCGTGTGGGCCTTGCAGGAACATGAATACGCGTTTTGTGTCTGCTTCTCGGGTCATTGGAGCGCCGTTATAGTGCAAGCGTTTCAAAAGCGTTACCACTTTCCTGAGGCAGAATTACGGCAGACGGACGATACGCTGCGGATCAAAGGTCACGGGTTGTGTCGCGAGACGGGCGCGAGTAGGACTTTGGGCGATTTACATATCCGAGGAGCCCCAGAATGTTCACGGGAATCATCACTGATATTGGCGAAGTGCGCGAACTGGAAAAGCGTGGTGATCTGCGTGCGCGGATTGGCACGAGCTATGACACCTCGGGTATCGATATGGGAGCGTCCATCGCGAGTGACGGGGTTTGCCTAACGGTCGTGGAACTCGGGCCTGACTGGTACGACGTCGAGATCAGCGCCGAAACCGTTTCCAAAACCAACCTTGGGGATTGGGAAGAAGGAAAACGCGTCAACCTAGAACGCGCCCTGAAAGTTGGCGACGAACTAGGTGGGCATATTGTTTCAGGCCACGTCGATGGAGTTGCAGAGCTGATTGCCATGCAGGACGAAGGTGACAGTACCCGGTTTACTTTCCGCGCTCCCGAAGCGCTGGCAAAATTTATTGCGCCAAAGGGGTCTGTCGCGCTCAATGGAACCTCGCTGACGGTAAACGAAGTCGACGGTCGCGAGTTCGGTATCAACATCATACCGCACACCAAGGAAGTCACCACCTGGGGAAAAGCCAAAGTGGGAGACGCGATCAATCTTGAGATTGATACTCTGGCGCGCTACGTGGCCCGTCTTGCGGAGATGCAGGGCTAAATCACAGGGATGGTCCCGTCGAAACGTGCAAAGGCGCAAGGTTTCCTTGCGTTTTTGAACGAAATGCCGTCGCGCACGCACTTTCAATTGGACGGGGCATGGTCTATCTCGGCCCCAACAGACGGAGACTGCCAATGTCCTTTGAAAAACCCGGCCCGGTGGAGCAGAGCCTGCGCGATGCCATCAGCCCGATAGAAGACATCATTGCCGACGCTCGCAATGGCAAGATGTACATCCTTGTTGATCACGAAGATCGCGAAAACGAGGGTGATCTGATTATTCCGGCTGAGTTCGCCGACGCCGATGCGATCAACTTCATGGCCACGCACGGTCGTGGGCTGATCTGCTTGCCGATGACAGCCGAGCGCATCGACCGGCTCGGGCTGCCGATGATGGCGGTAAACAATTCATCCCGTCACGAGACCGCATTCACCGTTTCAATTGAGGCGCGCGAGGGAGTCAGCACCGGCATTTCAGCAGCGGATCGTGCACTGACGATTGCTACGGCGATCAATGAACAGAACACAATGGCCGCAATCGCAACGCCAGGACATGTGTTTCCGTTGAGGGCAAAACGGGGTGGCGTCTTGGTGCGCGCCGGCCACACCGAGGCATCGGTTGATATTTCCCGCCTTGCGGGCTGTCACCCAAGCGCTGTGATCTGCGAAATCATGAATGACGATGGTACTATGTCGCGTTTGCCGGAGCTGGTCGCATTCGCAAAAGAGCATGGCTTGAAGATTGGCACGATCAGCGATTTGATCGCTTATCGATCCCGCAACGACAACGAAGTTGTGCAGACCAAACAGGAAATGGTGCAGTCCGAATTCGGCGGCGAATGGGACATGCGCATCTTTACGGATCAGATTCACGGCATCGAGCACGTTGTCATGATCAAAGGCGATATCACAAATGACGAACCGGTTCTGGTACGCACGCATGCATTGCACGAAGCAAGCGATATCCTCGGGCTTGGACCAAAGTCAGCGCGTGAGCTACCTGCGGCGATGAAAAAGATTGCGGCAGAGGGGCGGGGGGCTGTGTGCCTGTTCCGAGAGCCTCGCCACAGTCTCTATGCGGACGAGGACGAGGGCCCGCGCACGGTCAAACGCACCGGTCTTGGCGCACAGATTTTGTCCAACCTCGGATGTTCGGAACTGGTGTTGTTGACCGATAGTCCGCAGACCAAATATCTGGGTCTGGATGCTTACGGATTGTCGATAGTGGGCACGCGCCCGATCCTGGCGGAGGAATAGAACATGGCTGGCTCAGAAAAACACTACATCATGCCCCGGGCGGAATTTGACAAGCCGGTCAAGCTGGCGATTGTGATGTCGCCTTACTACAAGGACATTGCAGACAACATGCTGTCCGGCGCTGTCGCGGAGATTGAGGCTTGTGGGGGCTCTTACGAAGTTGTCGAAGTGCCTGGAGCCTTGGAAATCCCGACTGCAATCGGCATTGCGGAACGGATGTCCAATTTTGACGGATATGTCGCGCTGGGTTGCGTGATCCGCGGCGAGACCACGCACTATGAAACCGTCTGCAACGACAGTTCGCGAGCGATCCAGCTGCTGGGCTTGCAGGGCCTTTGCATCGGCAATGGTATCCTGACAGTCGAGAATAGAAAGCAGGCGGAAGTTCGGGCCGATCCGGCGGATCAAAACAAAGGTGGTGGCGCTGCAGCTGCGGCCTTGCATCTTGTTGCGTTGAGCCGTAAGTGGGGCGCTCAGCGCAAAGGCGTGGGGTTCGTTCCCGATGCCGAGGAATACAAACTCGCTGGTCAATCCAAGGATACACCCACCGCATGACCCTTTCCGGTAACCAGAAACGCAAGATGAAATCTGCCTCCCGCCTGTATGCGGTGCAGGCTTTGTTTCAGATGGAAACCACCGGCCAGACGGTCGATCAGGTGCGTGTGGAGTTTCTGGATTTCCGGTTTGGTGCGGAAGTTGATGACGCGACCGACATGATCGAGGGAGATCACGATCTATTCGTGAAAACTCTCGGTGACGCGGTGAATTACCAGGCGCCGATCGACCAAATGACGGACCGTGCCTTGGTGGCCAAGTGGCCGATAAACCGTATCGATCCAACCTTGCGGGCTCTTTTCCGTGCGGCTGGTGCGGAGCTGTTGCAAAGCACCACCCCGCCCAAAGTTGTCATCACCGAGTATGTTGCCATCGCAGCTGCCTTCTTTCCCGAAGGCAAGGAAGGCAAGTTCGTGAATGCCGTTCTGGATCACATGGCGCGTGAGGCGAGGCCCGAAGCCTTTTGATCTAGCGCTGTTTCGTCGCGCTGACGTGATTTTCAAATCAGCTCAGGACATACTAAGCTTTCCCATAGGGAAAGAGGTTTTGTCATGCCCAAGTTGGTTCGTCTTTACATCACACAAGTCTTGATCGGGTTTGGTGTTTCTGCGGTCTTTGTCGCTCTGCTTTTGTGGCTCGACGTTGCAAACCTCGCACATCTTGTGATGCACACTGAAGGCGGTTTCCTTGCGCTTTTTGTGTTGTGGTTCCTGAATGGCATCGTGTTTGCCAGTGTCCAGTTTGCCTATTCGATAATGCGCATGGCGCATCACGACGATGGATCCGGTGGAGGCAAACGTGATGCCCTGCCTGTTCTGCTGAGCGATCCTGTTCCGGTTCCTGCGCGGAAAGTGCGCCGGCAGTCCTGAGACCGCTGGCGCAAGAGGGCACTCACTGCATGTCGTGCAGATTGAGCAGAAAGCCGTGCCAGCCTTTGTCGAGCGCCAGCACGAGGCCGTAGCCCTCGGAATCGGTGGGCAACTCACTGTGTTCAAGCGTCAATTTGGTGCCTCCGGGCGCATCTTCCAGACGCCACTCCACCGTTGTCATCGCGCCATTCATCGGGCCAACGGTGAAGCTCCATTTCATGTAGTCATACGGCGACATTTCCTGAACGGTTCCCCAACACATCCGATCGCCATCCTTCTGCGAGGTGAGCAGATAGTCCTCGCCCTCGGCCAGATCTTTCTGCGCCGGATGGAACCATTTGTTCAGAAGATCGGCTTTGGTCAGAAACTCCCACACGCGCTTGCGGGGCGCAGGGAGGTAGACCGATTTTTGAATTGCTGTGTCAGCCATTGTCATATCCAGTGTCATTGGCAGCGTCCTTTTCAATAGCAGATTTCAAAGCTTCCAAACGGTCGTCCCAGAACCGGTCAAACCAGCCAACCCAATCAAAAACAGGGCGCAAAGCCGTTGCGTTGAGGGAATTTATTGCTTCGCGGCCGCGTTTTTCGACGTGGATCAGGCCGCCATCAGACAGAACCACGAGGTGCTTTTTCACGGCTGCTCGGGTCATGTCAAAATGCTCTGACACCTGTGCGATGGTCATTGGAGTTTCCCCCAACATGCGCAGAATGTCGCGACGAGTTGGATCGCCAAGAGCGCGGAAGACGGGTTGCAGATCGGTCATTGGGCTGGCCTTGTGGTTAAAGTAATACCATTTGGTATTGCGAATCTATAAGATACCATTTGGTGTCATGTCAAGTTGGGTTTCTGCGTTGATGGTCCGCTGAGGGTCGCATTTGGACACTCGGCATGCCGCTGAACACAGCTAAGATTCTGAAAAAGAGGAGAGAACCATTGATCACGCGCGGCTTTTGCCTCTGTAAAAAAACCACTTGGGAATACGAGGGGGAATCCACGTGGGAGTGCTTCTGCCACTGCGATGATTGCCGCCGCAATTGCTCAGCCCCTGTTGTGGCCTGGCTTGGCGTGCCGCTGAGAAACTTCCGTTGGACAGGGCAGACGCCCAAGACTCTGGAAAGCTCCAAAGGCGTGTTCCGTCACTTCTGCGCCGACTGCGGCGCACCAATGGGGTTTGAAGCCGACCACTATGCCGGCGGGATGCACCTTTATGCGGCGTCGCTGGAAGATCCGACCAAGTTCACCCCGACCTTTCACGTGAATTGGAAAGGCAAGCTGCCGTGGCTGGTGATGGAGGATGATCTGACGAAATACGACACAACGCTTCTGCACGCGCCGGAGGATTTGAGTGACTATGAGTGAGCACCTTCGCTCGCTAGGTGCAAGCGGCGGACGGCGGTATTGAGCCCAACTTGTTCATAAGTCGAACCGAAGCGGACGCCCGTTCTCTGTTTTGAGGCAAATCCAAACCGACGACCAATCGTCACTGGAAAGCTTGATCCAAAGCTGCTTCGCAGTGGACCAGGGTCGTGTCGAACACCGGAACCGAGACGTTGCCTTGATTGAGCAGCATGCCAACTTCGGTGCAGCCGAGGATCAAACAATCCGCGCCTTCGTCACCAAGGCGGCTTGCAATACGCACGTACTCAGCTTCGCTGCTGGGCGTAGTGATGTCTTTGCAGAGCTCTTCATAAATGATGCGATGCGTTTCTGCTCGGTCGGACTCGTTTGGCAAGACCGGCTCAAGACCAGCTTCTCGTAGACGTCCCGTATAAAAGTCCTGCTCCATTGTGAAGGCCGTTGCCATGAGACCGGGACGCAATAGTCCCGCATCGCGAATTGCTTTTGCCGTTGCATCAGCAATGTGAAGCAAAGGAATCCCGACACCGGACATCATCTGATCTGCGAGCTTATGCATCGTGTTGGTCGCAAGTACCAGAATATCGGCACCGCCACGCTCGAGGGCTTTGGCCTCCTCATTCAAGATGTCTCCCGCTCGCTCCCAATTGCCCTTTGCCTGAAGCACTTCGATCTCGGCAAAATCCAAGGAACGGATGATCAATTGGGGCGAATGCAGGCCGCCAAGTCTATCACGGGTGAGCCTGCAGAGTTCGGCATAGTAGAGTTGCGTAGAAGCGGCGGACATGCCGCCAAGAATACCAATCGTCTTCAAATCTGCCTCGCTGCGAGTCTGCAATTTTGTGAGCATCACGATAAAGCTAAGCGGACATCAATTGAAGCACCGCTTTGTCCCGCGACCCGAACGACTCGGTCATTCTCCGGAAGAAAAGTGGCGGGCCCGCAAACGCAGCCGTGGGGTTATCTCATTCCCGAGGACCTGTATATACAGGTGGGCGCCAGGTAACCAGGCCAGGACCAGGACAGAGCCAGCTCCCTCGGAATTGCTTAAGGCCACCGGAATGCAACCGTATCACGAGAAGGGCAGCACCCGCCGTTGTCCTATCTAAGCGTCGATGCCAGTTCGTGCAAGGCCCGAGACGCGACGAACGGCTTGCTTTTTGTTCATGAATTGTTCACGGTGCTGGCATGGAAGATACATCGCTCCTCACTCTGCAACCCGGCCAACTTCTTGCGCGTGGCGTCAGCCGTCATTTGCGCAGCCATGGCTACGTCTCAATAGAAGAGTTCGTACCCGCGCGGGGCCTACGGGTGGACGTCATGGCGTTGGGTCCGAAAGGCGAGTTGTGGGTCGTCGAGTGCAAGTCGAGCCGGGCGGATTTTCAATCCGATACCAAATGGCAAGGCTATCTCGAATGGTGCGACCGTTATTTTTGGGCGGTTGATACGGAATTTCCCACGGATCTGTTGCCCGATGGCACAGGGCTCATCATGGCAGATGCCTATGACGCTGAAATCATCCGCATGGGGCCCGAGGACAAGGTTGCACCTGCGCGTCGCAAGAAGATGATCCAGAAATTTGCCACCGACGCCGCACGGCGCTTGCAGCGCTACCGCGACCCAAAACTTGTGCCGATGCCCGACGAGGACTGACGGGTGTCTTTCCGGTTTTAAATGTCTGCAGAGATTTGGCGCATCCCAAAAGGGATTGCTACAGCATGGATTTGTCAGCCGACGGAGCGGGCCGCGGTGGCCGCCGCGCGGATTTCGTCCGCGATCTCTTCTGCTTCTTCCGGATCGAAGTCCATGGGGATTTCGACACCATTGGCCTCAACAAATATCCGCACGAATCCCTGATCGGTGGGGCCGATTTGCAGGTTGGCTTCTAAGTCGCGTTCGGTGTTGATGCCCATGGCGGTTCTCCTGTGCTGGCAAATCGGGTAGCGTGAATGCACGACGAAGGCAAGTCACGCGAGGACAGGAGGGCATCGTGCGTGAATTCGAGGGGGTCAAATTGCGTCAATTCGAGGCGCGGGATCTTGACTGGCTGGTGGAGGCGCACGCAGAGCTTTACGCCAGAACAGAAGGGTTCGACGACAGTTTTGCATTTTTGGTTTCTGCGATTTTGACGGATTTTCTCGACCGTCAGGATACCGTTTGGGAGCGCGGCTGGGTGGCCGAAAGGGATGGCTGGCGTCTGGGCAGCATTTTCTGCGTGAAATCCGAACAATCCGACATTGCCAAATTGCGTCTGTTTCTGGTGCAGCCTGAAGCACAAGGCATGGGGTTGGGCAAACACTTGCTCGAGACCTGCATGGGGTTCGCACGGGATAGAGGCTATGTGGGGATGCATCTCTGGACCCACGAAAGCCACACAGCAGCCTGCGCGCTTTATGAGGCCTATGGCTTTGAAATGACCGCTGCCGAGCCGGTGCGGAATTTCGGCGTAGATCTGGTCGAACAAACTTGGAAAATTTCATTTTAGGCGCTTGCAATCGCCGACGCAGGGCGATACATCGCCCCTCACAGTGCCGCCTTAGCTCAGTTGGTTAGAGCGCTGGATTGTGGATCCAGAGGTCCCCCGTTCAAACCGGGGAGGCGGTACCATCACTCCTCATTGGAATTTTTAACCGGCTTATTCGGCGCCTTTCAGTTGTGGTGTCCGGTGAGTTTTTTCGGTCCTCACGCAGATACCATTTGACCAAAGGGCAAACGCGCGGTCACCATGTCTCGCAGCTCTGATTTTGGGGCTATCATGGGGAGTGGTCATGCGCATCGACGGGCTGCAATATGCCAATTGGTCCGAAAAAATCTTTCGGCAGATGCGCGAAGGCGGTGTCGACGCAGTGCATGTGACAATCGCTTATCACGAGACATTCCGTGAAACGGTGTTGAATTTCGAGCGCTGGAACCGATGGTTTGAAGCCCATTCTGACCTGATCATCAAAGGTCACAGTGCTCGCGATATTGACCGCGCTCGTGAAACTGGCCGAACGGCAATTTTCTTTGGCTTTCAGAATCCGAGCCCAATCGAAGACGACATCGGACTGGTGGAAATCCTGCACACTTTGGGCGGGCGGTTCATGCAATTGACGTACAATAATCAGTCGTTGCTTGCGACCGGTTGCTACGAGACGGAAGACAGCGGGATCACCCGAATGGGGCGGCAAGTCATCAAGGAAATGAACCGGGTGGGTTTGGTCGTTGATATGAGCCATTCGGCGGACCGCTCCACCATTGAGGCCGCAGAAATTTCCCAGCGACCGATCGCGATCACGCATGCCAATCCGCACGCGTGGTTTCCTGCGCTGCGCAACAAAAAAGACGCCGTGCTCCGGGCCGTTACGGAGAACGGGGGTATGCTTGGGTTTTCTCTTTATCCGCATCACTTGCGCGGAAAATCCGACTGCACGCTCCAGGATTTCTGCGCGATGATTGCGCGAACGGCCGATACTTTCGGTGTGGCGCACCTCGGGATTGGGTCGGATTTGTGCCAAGACCAGCCCGATAGCGTGGTTGAGTGGATGAGAACAGGGCGCTGGAGCAAAGAGGTGGACTTCGGCGAGGGATCGGCATCGTCGCCGGGTTTCCCGCCAATGCCGGATTGGTTCCAAGACAACAGGGACTTTGGCAACATTGAACAGGGGCTTTATGCCGTTGGGATGAACGCCGAAGAGGTCGCAGCCGTCATGGGCGGCAACTGGTATCGGTTCTTTGACGAAAACTTCGGGCCAGATGAAGGATGAAAGATACGCTGCCGCATATCGCGCTTCGTCCGCCGGAGCAGGTCATGCGGCTGAGCCGTTTGGGAAGTTCCCATCAAACCAGACTGAGTTTTATGCGCATCCTTTTGCGTCGGTTGTCGGCCGATCGATGGTCTTTTGAGCGGCAAACGTTTGAAATAGACGATAATGGCGTGGGGCGGGCTGTGTATCTCGCGAAGGGGCCGGAGCGCACCTATGCTTTGGTAGCTTTCGCTCATGATCTGCCGGACGAGTTGCGGTCCGATCGGGTGATTGCCGAAGCCTGGGATGCTACTTTTACCCTCTTTGACGGCATCCCGACTGATACCGATCTGGAGCGGCTGGAGCGCAACGTGCCTTTGCAAGAGGCGGGACGGGTTAGCGAACGTGAATTGACGCTGTCACGCGCCAACCGGTCCGCGCGCCTTTGGGAGCACGTGGTTTCGTCTCTGGCGAACGGAAATCAACCCGAAAAGCAGGTGCTGGAGGCCGTCGGATACCTTATGCGCACAACCGCCGTGTATGGATCCGGCAAATTCGGCGCTGCAGATCGTGAAGTCATAGCGGCACGAGCCGAGACCAGAGCGCCGTTTCAAGCTGAAATGCTGACGGTCTATCTGATCAGATGGTTTGTGCGCGAACTCGTCGAACATCTCGCCAAGGCCCGTGGCGGATCAAATGCAGTGCAGTTGGCTGATGACGCCGCGAAGGCACTCGGAATCGGCAATTCGACCGGTCTTGGTATGGCTCCTTTCCTGATCAACCATCCTGTCTTGTTCAACAACTGGATTGTCGCCAGAGAGGAGGCTTTGCGTCGGGTTCGATCCCTAGAAACTGTTGAGCAGGAAGACTTTTCCCTGTTTCGAGATCGTTTGGAAAGGGTCGGTGTTCTGTTGCAATCGTGGCGCTCGGAGCATCCTCTGCAACAAGCAAAGTTTGCTCAGCTAAAGGATGATTACCGTGCGATCTGCGTCCATCTCGAAACCTTTGATTTTCGGCAAGCGCTGTCTTGGAACAGGCTGGTTCAGTGGTCCCAGCAGGCTTTGAGCGAAGAGGGCCAGGAGCTGCTCAATGCGCTCGTACTAGAGCCCTATGGCGCGTTGGTCGACGATCTCTCCAAAAGCATGTCGGACGACGAGGCTGGCGCGCGGGTTCTTGATGGCGCCATGCGGGTTGGGGAAGTCTTGATGCTGCTTGAAAGTTCCTTCGGCTGGACCTCTACGCTTGACTGGGAGCAAAGGCCAAATTGTGCACGCGCATGGTACGTGTCTGAAGAGAAGCTCGAACCGAGATTGGGCGAACGTTTTGAGGAGCCTTTGGCCGAATTCGAACAGCCTTTGTCGCCGGCTCGAGATGCGGCGGCGGCCATTGAGGCTTTGAAAGGCTGGGCCGTCGATACGCCGGTCGCGGACTTCCTTCTTGCGTGTCCGGAGCACCGGCAGTCGGTTGAACGCGCGCAACTTACCCGCGTCGCGCCATATGGAGAAATCCGGGATAACACAATCGCCGCCGATGTGATGCCAATAGACATGCTGCGCGCCAAGCTCTCTTTCTTCGGGGCAACGCGATTTGACCCAAGGTCGGACCGATGGGTGCGGATCACGATGTTTGCGGGTGCTCCGTATCCCAACGCTCTTGATGACGATTTTGCTGATGATTGGGTTTTCCCGGAGCATGTGGCGTGAGTTTCTCTCTCAACGAAGTCGAGGCAATGGCTAAAAACGCCGCTCGAGGTGGTCACTACTCATGGGCAATGGCCAAAGAGGCCGGCCGCGCAACGCGTTGGTTGTGCGCGCAGGGGCAAGATGGTTGTGGCGCGCTGGCCGGCATGCTGCGCGTCCAAGAGGCGGAAAAACTTCTGCCGCCCAGTGTTAGAGGGGAGGAGTGGCGCGCAGATACCGGAAAACTGTGCCCTCTCAGCGTTGGCACAGCCGCTTCAGATCGCGCTGCGTCTTTGACTGGTCAAGTGACAGTTGTGCATGGCGTGGTCTTTCCGCTCTTGCTTATGCCATTTTTCTCCAGCGCGTCCCGAGTTTCCGGTCAGATTGTTTTTGCGCAAGTTGATGAAGCAAAGGCCAAGGTTGCAGCCGATGGGATAAGACTACAGGGCGCGTTTCCAGACGAGGCATCCCAAGTCATTATCACCTTTGGAAGTGGCAATTTTGAACCTGCCGAGAAACACACTCGGGCAATTCCGCGAGATGAAGATTGGCTTAGTTTGAAGTTCTTTGCTCATCGCACCTACGCGCCTGCGACCGAGGAGTCGCGTCGGCTTGGCGCGGGCGAAAGTGGCGGCTCAAGAAATTGAATGGGGAGGCAGATATGCAAACAAAAACTCTGACTTTGGAAGAAATCGAAGACATCAGTTTCCGAGCACTCGTCGCTGCGGGAACGTCGCCAGAGAACGCCCGTCCTCTGGCCGTCGCCACCGCCGCGACCGAGGCCGACGGCGTGGCAAGCCACGGCATGGCATATATCCCGATCTACTGCGAGCACGTTCAGTGTGGCAAAGTGGATGGGCAGGCACACCCTGATTTGCAGGAATCAGCGCCGGGGGTTTTGACGGTAGACGCGGCAACAGGATTTGCACATTCGGCAATCGACATTGGATTTGAAAGCCTCGTGCCGATGGCTCGCTCCCAAGGCATCGCAGCTTTGGCCATTCGCAACAGTTACAATTGCGGTGTTCTTGGATACCACACCGCAAGACTGGCCCGCGACGGGCTTTTGGCCATCGGTTTTACAAATGCGCCCGCTTCCATTGCTCCCTCTGGTGGGGCCAAGCCGGTCGTCGGCACCAACCCGATATCGATCGCGGCGTCAGGGGAAGACGGTGAACCGGCAATCCTGATTGACCAAAGCGCCAGTACGATTGCCAAAAGCGAAGTCATGAAACACGCGCGGGAGGGCAAGCCCATCCCCGAGGGTTGGGCGCTTGACGCGGACGGCCGTCCTACGACAGATCCGGAAGTTGGACTTAAGGGATCGATGGCGCCATCCGGCGGGTACAAGGGGGTCGGCGCGGCAGTCCTTGTCGAGTTAATGGCCGCTGCCATGACCGGAGCCACTTTGGGGATCGACGCATCGCCCTTTGCTGGTACGGCTGGGGGACCACCAAAGACAGGGCAGTTCTTTCTAGCAATAGATCCCGCGGTCACGTCAGGTGGCGGCTATGCTGCGAACGTAGCCCGATTGGTGGGTGCGTTTCAGGAGCAGGATGGCGCGCGCCTGCCCGGAGACGGACGCAAAGCCCACAGGCTACGTGCTCGTACCGAGGGTGTTGCTGTAAATGTGGCTACACTTGAGAAAATAGAAGCGATAATAGCCGGTTAGGGTCCGGTATAGGTCCATCGGTATTTGGGCGGTGTGGGGCCTTTGTTGCGGCCTCCTTGTTGTTGCTGTTCCCAGGCATGAGCGAGGATGCCCACAGATCGGGACAAGCAGAAAAGACCACGCGCTAGTGGAGGCTCGAAACCCAGTTCCGCGTAAATCACGGCTGTGGCACCGTCTATGTTCATCGGGATCGGACGTCCTTTTCGCCTCGCCAGGGTTTCTTCAATCTCTCGACCCACGGTCGCAAATGCACCTTCGCAAGCCCCGTTTGCGACGGCTTCACTCACCATTTCCATCAGGCGCGGAGCCCGAGGGTCGGTTGGTGAATGAAATCGGTGACCGAAGCCGGGAATGATTTTTCCTCTCTCCGAGGTCCAAATGTCGAGCGCAGCCTCCGTTCCGAGAGGACTGGCTTTAACCTGATGGTAGAGCTCAACTGCCTGTTCGCCGGCGCCTCCGTGAATGTCACCGAGCATGTTCACCGCAGTTGCCATGGCATTGTTTAGCGGCAACCCGCAGGTGACCGCCATCCGCGCAGCGGCAATTGAAGGCGCTTGCGGTCCGTGGTCCACGGCCGAGACCAATGCGGCCTCAAACAGGCGTGCTTGCGCGTCGGAGGGTCGGTCGCCACGCACCATGAGCCAGATCATCTCTGCAAATGACAGGTTGCCAATGAGATCCTGAATGGGGGTGCCCCGCAGTTCAATCCGCCCAGGTTCCATGTCTATGATCGCTGTCTGCCACCAGTCTGCGACGTCGTTCATAGGATACCCTCCGTTGACAGATTGGTGATTTCCGTCTCGGAAAGTCCAAGGCTGCTCCAGATTTCGAGATTGTCCTGACCCAGTGTAGGCGGCGGCATCTTGGGAGCAGGGCGTGTGCCGTCTGCGACAATGGGACTACCAGCCAAGAGAAGATCTTCTCCGTGAGTGGTGATTGTCTGGATCAGTCCCCGCCCTGCGATTTGCTTATCCTCCAACGCATCCTCAACGGTCAGGACAGGGCCTGCCGGAACGCCGAGCGCATTGAGTTCGCTGACCCAAACAGACGCGTCTCTTGTGGTGAGAACTGTCTCGATTTGTGCCCGCAAACGATGCCGGTTGGTCTTTCGGTCTTCCCGGGTTGCATAGTCCGGATGTTCCAAGAGGTCTTCGCGGCCAAGATGACGTGCCAGTGCCTGCCATTGCTCGTCGCGATTGGCTGCGATGTTGATGGGCATGTCCGCCGTCTGGAAGGTTCCGGACGGTGCGCTGGTTGTGTTTTCGTTGCCGTGAGCCGCCGGCGTGACGCCACCGATTAGGTGGTTGGAAACAACCCAGCCCATTGTGGATATCACCGCTTCGGTCATTGAAATGTCCAGAAATGCGCCTCTTGGCGAGGCGTTCAACGCAGAAGCCACGGCGAAGGCCGCCGTCAGACCACCGACTGTGTCTGCGAGTGGATACCCGACACGATAGGGGGCCGTTTCCGGCGCGCCTGTTATTGACATAACTCCGCTGACGCCCTGCACAATCTGGTCATACGCCGGATCTTTCTTGCGAGGCCCGTCCTGTCCGAAACCGCTGATTGCACAGTAAATCAGAAGCGGATTGACCTTCTTGAGCGTGTCGTATCCAAGTCCAAGCCTATCCATCACTCCCGGCCGAAAGTTTTCGACCAAGACGTCTGCGCCTTGCACAAGCTGCTTGAAAAGCGCCTTACCAGCTTCCGCTTTCATGTCGAGAGTGACTGATTTCTTGCCAGCATTCTGAGCCAGGAAACTGATGCCCATTCCCGCCTTGTTGCGAGCTGGGTCGGCTCCCAGAACGCGGGCGAGATCACCTGTGCCGGGGCGTTCCACCTTGATCACTTCCGCGCCCATCAGCGCGAGTTGATAGCAGCAGTAAGGGCCCGCAAGCACATTCGTGAGATCAAGGATACGCACGCCCGCAAGCGGTTCAGTCGCCATCTGCAACCCCTTCCTGACGGGCGCGAGCACGTCTGGCACGATAACTTGGCACGATGACCAGCAGAATTGCGATCACAAGCAAACCAAGCGTCATCGGGCGGTCCAGTATGAAACCAATACCGTCATACAACTGCATGGAGCGAGCGAAATTGTCTTCGAGCATGCGGCCGAGGATGAAGCCGATCAACAAAGGCGCGAGCGGATAGTCCGCAAATCGCAGAATTGTCGCGCAGACACCCATTCCCACCAATAACAAGAGTTCGGTCGCATTGTTCTGACCGATGTAGCTTCCCATCAAGGTGAAGAATAAAATGAACGGGATCAGGTAGTTACGCGGAATTGCCAGAACCTTGGCAATATAGGGGATCAGCGGAAGGTTAAGAACCAGCAGAACCAGATTGCCAATGTACATGGAGATGATGACAGCCCAAAAGATCTGTGGTTCATCAATCATCAATCTGGGGCCGGGCGTTACGTTGAGGGCAATCAGTGCGCCAAGAAGGATTGCCGTGGTACCGGAGCCGGGAATGCCAAGCGTAAGAAGCGGCACGAATGAGCCCGTGCAGGCTGCGTTGTTGGCGGTTTCCGGTGCCGCAAGGCCTTTGATGGAGCCTTTGCCGAACTCTTCTTGCTCTTCCTTGGTGGCGATATTGCGTTCGACTGCGTAGCCGAGGAACGAAGCGATGGTCGCACCTGCGCCAGGCAATACGCCAATAAAGAAGCCTTGAAGGGACTGACGTCCGATCACGGGGGCAATCTTGCGTCCTTCGTCACGGGTAATGCGCAGATTGTTGATCTTGCCGCCATCCCCGCCTTGGACAGATCTGGCGGGATTGAGAACCAGGAACAGCGCTTCAGGCAGGGCGAACATCGCCATTGCCAATGTGATGAAGCTGAAACCGGATTGCAGGTCCATAAGGCCCATCGTGAAACGCGGCATGTTAAAGAGAGCACCTTCGCCGACCGTCGCCATGATGAGCCCAAGAAGCGTCATCAGCACAGCCTTTGCCACATTGCCTGTGCCGGCAAAGGCTGCAATAGCCGAGAGACCCACCACCATCAGTGCGAAATACTCTGCCGAATGGAACAGCAGGGCGACCGAAGACAGCATTGGCGCAAAGATCATCAACAAAATTGCACCGATTGTGCCGCCCCCGAAGGAGGCGATTGCGGCGATGGTGAGCGCCTTGCCTGCTTGGCCTTTGCGCGCCATAGGATAGCCGTCAAAGCTGGTCGCTACGGTGCCGGCGACCCCCGGCGCGTTCAAAAGGATGGAGGACGTGGATCCGCCGAATATCGCGCCATAGTACACACCAGCCAGGAGGATGAGCGCTGCAGACGGGTCACCGATGGTGATCGCGACGGGGATCATGATTGCGATGATGGACATCGGACCCAAACCGGGAAGCATGCCAATGAATGTCCCGATCAGACATCCGGCAATGACCATCAACAGATTTTGTAAAGAGAATGCGGCGCTGAGGCCGATCAAAAGACCTTCGATCATGTCTCAGTTCCTCAGATGAAAAACGGCCAGGGGCGTAGAAAAATACCGAGAACCTGGTCGACCAGATACCACACAGCGAAGCTTGCAATGGCCGCAACCGGTAAAAGGATATGCAGCTTGCGTTCACCCAGAATTACGGCGCCGACTGTCAGAAAACCGAAAGTCGAGAAAAGGAAACCGGCTGGGCGCAAAAGCAGGGCATAGGCAACCATCAAAGCCAGCAACAAAAGTGCATGTGCAAGGTTGTATTGGCCAAGTTTTCTGTAGTCGATGTCACCGACTCCGTCTTTGTCTTCTTCGGGCTTTTCAAGGCCCAGAAGAATAACCAGCGCGGTCAATACGGCCAAAACCGAAAGGATCTTGGGGAATGTGCTCGGCCAGATCGGGTTGCGTTGCATGAACGGCGGCAAAAGCCCGTCCATGGTGAAGAATGCGGCATAGCCATAGGCCAGTGCGACACAAAGAATGACAAAAGCAATCCAGCGATCCAGCGCCATGATCCCCTCCCGTGGATAGTAAACGACCGGCCCAAGTCAAAGGCCGGCCGCAATAGTTGGAAAGACTTAGAGGAAGCCGAGCTTCTTCATCAGGTCACCAATGACCTTTTCCTGACCTTCGAGGAAGGTGCGGAAATCGTCGCCGGAGTTATGAATGTTGACCCATCCGTTACGGGCACGCACTTCTTCCCATTCAGGAGTGTCGTACATTTTGGCGATTGCGTCTTGATACATCGCCAGCTTGTCCTCAGGCAGCCCAGGAGCCGCAAAGAAGCCGCGCCAGTTTACAAAGGTCGTGTCGATACCTTGCTCCATCATTGTCGGGGCATCCGCATAGGCGTCAACACGTGCATCGGACGTCACGCCCAGGATTTTGACTTCGCCGGCTTGCGCCAGCGCAACGGCTTCGGAGAAACCGGTGGACAGAGCCTTGATTTCGCCAGAGAGCAACGCTGCCATGGCTTTGCCGCCCGCGTCATACGGAATGTACTTCACATTCAAGGCGTCTTTTCCGGCAGCTTCCATCACCATGGCCGCTACGAGGTGGTCCATTCCGCCAGGAACAGACCCGCCGCCGATCGCAGTACCTGAAGGATCCGCATCATATGCCGCCAGAAGGTCCTCCATCGAGTTCAGCGGGCTATCTTTGCCCACAACCAGTGCAGCGTAGTCACCGATCGTGCCGGACACCAAGGTCAGGTCGCGGAAGTTGTGCGGGAACACTCCAGTCAGCGAACGGATCACAATCGGTGTGGAGTTCACCATTAGGGTGCCATGCTGGCTGTCGGCGTTTTCGATCAGGTAACCAATTGCCTTGCCGCCGCCGCCGCCAGACATGTTTTCATAGGACGCGTTGCCTACGAGGCCAGCCTTTGTAAGCGCCTCGCCTGTGCCGCGCGCTGTGCCGTCCCAGCCACCGCCGGCGCCGCCGGGGATCAGAAAGTGAATGCTGTCCATGACCTTGTGTCCGTCGGCCATTGCGGGACCGGTCAGGGCGAAAGCTGCCGCAGCAGCAAGCAGGGCGCGACGGCCCAGTTCGAATGTCATCAGATTTTCCTCCCATTTGACATTGGCGGATCGCTCCGCGCATGACAGGGGAGATTGAAGAGCAAACCTGACACGAGCCTGACACGGTCGTATCTCGGTGATGCGGGGAGAGGAACAGATGCGGTTTCTGTTGATTGAGGACACGGAAACGCTTGCGCAGGCGGTGGTCGACCGAATGTCGCTGGATGGGCATGTTGTGGATCATGCGGCTGATCTCGGCACGGCGTGGGAATTTGTTGCAACAACTTCTTACGATTTGATTTTGTTGGATATTATGCTCCCAGACGGGGACGGTAGAGCCTTTCTGGAACGACATCGAACAGCGCAGGAACGCACGCCGGTGATCGTTTTGACAGCCCGTTCAGAGGTTTCGGATCGCGTTGGCATTCTCGATCTTGGGGCAGACGACTACATGGTCAAACCGATCGATTTTTCCGAGTTGGAAGCGAGATGTCGCGCCGTATTGCGGCGACGCGGTGGTGAGGCGCACAACCTGATCCGCTATGGCGATCTGGGGTTTGATTCGCGCGCCGGCATCCTTCAAGTGGCCGGTCAGGATGTGCAATTACGCACCCGCGAACTCCGTCTTTTTGAGGTTTTTATCCACGCGCCCGGCCAGATTTTCTCCAAGGGCGCGCTGGTTGATCGGTTGTTCAGCTATGACAAAGACGTCTCGGAAAATGCAATCGAAGTCTACGTTGGGCGCTTGAGGCGGCACTTGAAACCCTCTTCTGTGAAAATCACAACAGTCCGCGGGCTCGGATACAAGTTGGAGGCTGCATGAGCGGGCCCAACCAGCAAGGATCGATACGGCGCAGGTTGCTGTTATCTTTGATGGCGGGCGCGGCTGTATTGGCAGTTGTGGTCTATTTCGTCGTTCAGTCGGTGGCACGGCAAGTGGCGCAAGAAAGTCAGGATAACGTGCTGGCCGCGTCGGCATTGTCCATTTTGGACAGCGCGCGGGTATCTGGCGGACAGGTGGGGGTCGATTTTCCCTATTCCGCACTTTCAATGCTCGATAGCGTCACTGACGAGCGGGTTTTCTACAAAATCCGACTGGAAGACACCTTTTTGAGCGGATACGCGGAATTGCCAAGTGCGCAAGGCGATGCATCAGACATACCGTCTTACCTTTCGTCCAATTTCCTTGGTGTTGATGTGCGTGTGGCAACCGTTCAACGGGCGGTCTCAACCGATGTCGGACAAAGCTTCCTGCAGGTTTCAGTGGCGCAGACACTGACTGGCCAGAAGGAGACTCTTTCACGTATTTCTCGCACTGCCTTGGCCGTGGGGATGGGGTTCTTCGTCGTTAGCGCGTTGTTGGCGGTGCTGGTGGCACAATCCGCGATCCGGCCATTGGATCGGCTGACCATTTCGGTATCGCGTCGCGGCCCAAAAGATCTTAGGCCCGTCGCCGCGCCAGTTCCAAGCGAGATGGTGCCCCTTGTCGCCTCGCTCAACAGTCTAATGGGGCGGTTGCAAAAGTCCCTGACACGTTCTGAGGAGTTTATCGCAGAAGCGGCGCATAGGGTTAGGACACCATTGGCGATTGTGAGAACGAAGGCCGAGATAATCGCGCGACGATCAGAGGACACCGCCACTCAGGAAGCGCTCTCCGAGATGATCCATGCCATTGACGATAGTTCCCGGACGGCCGGTCAGTTGTTGGACCATGCAATGGTGACTTTTCGGCTTGATCATTTGTTGAAGGAAGACATCTCGCTGCCTCAGCTGATCAAGGAAACCGTCGAGCGATTGCGGCCGGTTGCGGATATCAAAGACATCGAGCTTCGTACCGGAGAGTTGCCGGAGCTATCGGTTAAGGGAGACCGTATTTTGTTGCAAAATGCGTTGCTCAACCTGCTGGATAATGCCTTGAAATATGCGCCATCAGGTGCCGAAGTATCGGTCACTTTGGCGAGCAAAGGCTCAAATTCCGTGATTGGAATTTCCGACAGCGGGCCAGGATTTCCAAATGCGGAACTTGATCTTTTGACCGACAGGTTTGCGCGAGGTCAAAATGCACATGGCATCGTTGGCTCTGGACTTGGACTGACAATCGCGAAAGAGGTCGTGGAAGCACACTCCGGCAGTCTCACAATTTCAAACTCTACAGGAGGTGGCGCGTGCGTAACTTTGTCTTTTCCTTCGGCCTGATTTTCTGGGCTTTGGGTGCACAAGCCTTTGAAATAGAGGACAACCAGCGTTTTGGGTCCGAGGTTGCCGAGCAGGAATTGCGTATTTTGTCGACCGCTGACATCCGCTTTTTTCAGCCGGTCATCGCTGCGTTCCTTGAGGCCAATCCGGAGGCCGCGATTGACTATACCGTGGCAAGTTCGTCCGACGTTCTGGCGGCAGTTCAATCCGGTGAAGCAAGGTTTGATCTGGCGATTTCGAGCGCAATGGACTTGCAAACCAAGTTGGCAAATGACGGATGGGCCAAACAACACGTGTCAGCCACCACAGAAAACCTCCCCGAATGGGCAGTTTGGAACGATATGCTGTTTGCGTTTACGCAGGAGCCAGCAGCCATTGTTGTATCCAGAAAGGCTTTTGAGGGAAGCGCTGTTCCGCAAGGCCGGCACGATCTTATCAACCTCCTCCGCCAAGATCCGGAGCGGTTTCGGGGCCGTATAGGGACCTATGATGTGCGGCAATCCGGCCTTGGATATCTGTTTGCCACTCAAGATACTCGGGCTTCTGAGACCTATTGGCGGCTGACAGAAGTCTTTGGCAGTCTTGGTGCGCGCCTCTACTGCTGTTCCTCAGACATGATTGACGCTGTCAAAAGCGGAGAACTATTGATCGCCTACAATGTTTTGGGAAGCTACGCGGTGGCACGTGAAGACAGCGACGAATTTGCAATCGTTCTGCCAAGCGATTTCACAACAGTCATGTTGCGCACGGCGATGATACCGCAAAACGCAGAGAGCCCGGAAATGGCCGGAAGGTTCATCGATCACATGCTTGCGCGTGCGCATGGGAGAGGCGGTGCCCTGTTGACCGATCCGGTTCTCGGTATGGATGACGCGGCAACAGCGCTGAACCGTATCCGCATCGGACCTGGCTTGCTGGTTTTTCTGGATCAATTGAAGCGTCAGGCATTCCTGTCAGAGTGGGAAAGCGCGATTTTGCAGAAATAGGCGCTAAAGGTCTGCGTTCCGGATTGCCGCCAAAGCTTCCGCCTTTGCCGTGGTCCAGTCCGGTTCTTTTGCCCGTTCGACCTGACGCAGACACTCCCATTGGTTGCCAAGGCCCAGAACAGAGGCCGCTCCTACCAACATGTGTGCTTCTTGCGCGAGGTCCTCGCTTGGCGAATGCGCATCAGAAATACGCGCCTCGAAAGCTCTTAGGTCGCCTTTGAATTCGTCGAGTGCCGCGTCGTAGCGCTCTTGCCCCAGCAGCGCGATTATCTCGTCTGGTCCGGCTTTTTCCTCTTCGGACGTTGCAGAAGCAACAATAAGCTTGGCAATGGCGCGCTGCGTCAGTGGCTTGGTAATAACGCTTTCAAAACCAGCCGCTAGAATACGCTCTTTGTCTTCCGGCGCAGCGTGTGCGGTCAGGGCAACGATGCGTGTTTCCTTGTTCGGCCCATCGCCTGCGCGTATGCGCGCCAGCGCTTCCAATCCATCCACTTCCGGCATGCTGATGTCCATCAGGATCAATTCAAACGCACGCTTTTGACTCTGCTCGATGGCGTCCAATCCGCCAGTCGCCTCGAACACTTCCACGCCCCGCGACCTTAGCATGTCCGCAGCAATCATCCGGTTGATGGAATTGTCGTCGACGACAAGACAAGTGATTGCTGTGATGTCGGACTTGGCGTTGATCTCTGGTGTGGCATGGGCGCCTGCCTCTACCAGGGGTAGGGGGATTTGCATTGTAAACAGGCTGCCTTCGCCTTCGAAGCTATCTGCAAAGATTGACCCGCCCATACCGGTGACGAGCCGTTTGGTAATTGCCAGGCCCAGTCCGGTTCCGGAGTCTCGCCGCGCATAGCCGGAGTCGATCTTTACAAAGTCCTCGAATATTCTTTCGAGGTCCGCTTCCGCTATCCCTATGCCGGTGTCTGACACGCGGAACTCGACGATATCCGGGTTGGACTTCTGTCTCTCGATCTCCAGCGAAATCTCACCGTTTGTTGTGAACTTGTTCGCATTTCCAAGCAAGTTGAGCAGGCACTGCTTGAGGCGCAGTTCATCGCCGGAAACTGTGGTCAGATCATCAGAGCAAAGTGACAGGTTCAAGCTGTTCCCGCGGGTTTTGGCATTGGCCAACAAACTATCCAGAAGCGCCTGTGCCATTTTCGATAGTTCAAACGGCGCCGTTTGAGGTGCGTCGTCCATTGCATCCAGGCGTGATACGTCCAAAACGTCATTCACGTGCCCCAAAAGCAAGTCGCCGGATACTTTGATGGCCTCTAGATACCGCATCTGATCAGCGCTGAGATTGCCGCGATCGATAAGGTCCAACGAACCCAGAATACCGTTTAGCGGTGTGCGCATTTCGTGGCTCATTACTGTCAGAAGCTCGGCTTTGGCTTGCTCACCTGCCTGAGCTTCGTCGCGCGCGCGCACCAGCTCCGCTTCGTCTTCAACTTGCTTGGAGATATCTCGAAGGAAGGAGACGAGTACCGTTCGGTTTTGGTGTTCGGCGGCAGAAATCGACAATTCCACCGGAAAGATGCGACCAGACTTGTGCAAAGCTTCCAAGCGCACGCGACCGGCACCGATGACCCGTTTTTCGCCTGTTGTCAGATACCGTTGCATGCCTTTGGTATGGGCTTCGCGCAAGTGTTCCGGCACGATAAGATCAGCCATGTTTTGTCCCATGGCCTCTTCCCGTTCATAGCCGAAAACTTCGGTAGCCGCGCCATTGAAGGCGATAATTTGTCCTTTGGGGTCAATCACAAGAATGGCGTCCAGCGACGAGCTGACCATTGCCTCGAACCGGTTGCGCATCACTTCGTTCTCTTCGGCGGCTATTTTCCCGCGCCGGTACATCCGCAGAAGAATTACCGCCGTGCCCGACAGGGCTGCGATCAAAGCCAGTGTGGATAGCCCGAGTTTAATGAGGGTTGACGACATCTCGCCGCGCGTACGTTCGTCGGTCTGAGCAAATATACTGACACCCTCAAGCGCAAGCGCTCGTACATCGCGATGCAAAATGTCTGACGCCGCAAGTAGATCATCCATGCGCGTCAGGAGAATTTCGTCAGGGCCGTCCACCAACGGGATGGCTTGATCCAGATAAGCTTTGAAGTAACGAAGACGCACTTTGTTTCGCGCGTTCTCACGCAGTTCCGCATAGATTGGGCTTTGCGAAATGATGGCATGCCGGCTGTAGAAGATATCGAATCTTTTGCGCATTTCCCGCAGGGCAGGGATACCCTCGACGTTGGCCCTTTCCATGGCCAGTTGCAGTTGAAGTAGATCAACCTCAATCTGGGCAAGGTTCCACTGAACATTGTCTGTGCGCGCAGTGGCCAGTCGGTCCAATTGCTCCCGAACCACACGCCCAAGCACAATCGACTGGGTCAAAAAGACCACAACCATCGCGCCAAGGAGTATGGTTCTGAGCCAAACGGAACGTTTCGAGGGCTGTTCAGTAGCGATCGGCGTCTTCCTCACTGAGCAGGAATGACCTCGATCCGGTCAAGCTGCCAAATGCTTCGGGAATAGTAGGTTTCTGATTTGTAGCTTGGATTGGTGTCGTAAGGATAGATAATCCAAAGCGGACCCTTGTCGCGCAGCGACATTTCGGCTCCGTTGTGCAGATAAGCCACGATTGGACCGCCCTCGACAGCATCAGTCACTGGGATTTCGACGGCGTAGTCGTTCACGGCGTAAGCCTTAAGTGTGCCGGCTTCCACACCGAGCGCGGTCGTGATTTCATGCAACGGCGTGCCAACAAAGGTTTGCGAGCCTTCAGTCCAGATGGTCTCTGTTACCAACTCTACGGCCGGCAGTCCTTTGATCATAGCTAGGTCAAATTGCGCCGTACCCCCGGCATTCACCTGTGCGAGTTCACCGCTGACAGTAAGAATGACTTCATTCTCAGGTGACGCCAAAGGCGCGGCCCAAGCGGTGGTGGAAAGGCACAATGTCGCTGCGGTGAGCAACGTTCCTAAGGTTCTTTTGAACATGTTTGTCTCCCCAAAATCTTTGTCCGGCCATAGGTATATCAGCCCCTTGCATCACAATTTGCGTGCAAAGGGTCATCAAACTAACCTTTCGTATAGGACTTCTGCGCTAAGGCGTTTAACTCTGCACCATTGGGGAGGAACCCATGTCTCAAGTTCGTTTTTATCATAATTCCTCGGGGGAAATCGTATGAGGAACACCCAATGCAACCTTCGCGAGACTTTTCTAATCAGGCATCTAGCGTCAACTCCTATGCTGCCGTACACTCCAGTTCATTGATTAAAGAAACGGGACCAACTGTTATGCGGGTTCTTATTGCAGACGACCACGGAATGGTGCGGGATACGATAGCCGCATTCCTTTCGAGCGAAGGCGACGTTCAGGTTACTACAGCCCAAGACCTCGATAGCGCTTTTGAAATTTTGAAGGATCAAGGACGCTTTGATCTGGTGCTCCTGGACTTTAATATGCCGGGCATGAACGGGCTTGCGGGCTTGCAGCGCAGTACCGAGCGTTTTCCCAATCAGCCATTTGCCATATTGAGCGGTTCCGCCCCGAACCGAACCGCGCAAGAGGCGGTCAATGCCGGTGCTATGGGGTATCTGCCAAAATCCATGGGCGCCAAATCGCTTTTGAATGCGATCCGCTTCATGGCGAGCGGAGAGACATACATTCCCGCCGATTTGCTGCGGTCTGAATCGGAAACGCCGGATCATCCGCTGAAATCGCAACTTTCCAGCCGCGAGATCGAAGTACTTAACGGTTTGTGCCGTGGCCTCTCCAACAAGGAAATTGCGCGCGAACTTGATTTGCAGGAAGTCACGATCAAGCTGCATGTGCGCACGCTTTGCCGCAAGATCGAGGCCAAGAACCGCACCCACGCGGCCATGATTGCCAAGGAGGCTGGTCTGTTTTGACCAGCCTCCCAGCATTTTTCGTTTAAAACAGGATCGCATCGTACAACGCTGCCAGATCGTCGTTTCCGCTGAGCCCTTCAAACAGAACCGTAGTACCCGATAGGTTAAGGGCGATACCATTGCTCTGCTGGTTGGTGGCATCTGAGAACCAAGCGGACAAATCAGGCTCGCTGTCGTCCAGACTAAGCTGTCGCAAATCCAGCCAATCACGTTCGTCAAACGAGAAGTCTGTGATCGCATTGGAGCCGCCGTCCAGGTCGGAGGACCGGAACACAAAGCGGTCTGCGCCAAGTCCACCGGTTGCGACATCGTCGCCGGACCCGAGGTACAGTCTGTCTCGACCTTCTCCGCCGTCCAGAGTGTCGTTTCCGCTGGCACCGTTCATGTAGTCGTTGCCGTCGCCGCCGTTCAGGGCGTCTGAACCAGAGCCTCCCTTGAGCGTGTCATTTTCCGACCCGCCGGAAAGCACGTCATTTCCAGTACCGCCGTTCAAATCATCCTGATCGGCTCCGCCGGAAAGTACATCGTTGCCAGACCCGCCTTTGAGTTGGTCATTCCCGGCGTCACCATCCAACGTGTCGTTTCCGCTGCCGCCATCCAAAGCGTCTTCGCCGTCATCACCGGAAAGTTCGTCGTGTCCGGATCCGCCCGACAGGGCGTCTGCACCGCCGCCACCGTCAAGAGAATCGTCCCCTGAACCGCCAGCCAAGTCATCTGCATCGTTTCCGCCGAACAGAACGTCGTTACCCGAACCACCGGTCAGGACGTCTTCTCCACTGCCTCCGGACAGCGTGTCAGTATCGCTTCCACCATTGAGAGTGTCGTTGCCCGTCCCGCCGACAAGGTTATCCCAACCCGAACCGCCGTTAAGAACGTCGTTTCCGGCGCCACCGTCCAGACTGTCGTGCCCGGCAGAGCCGCTCATTACATCATCACCGGTTCCCCCGAGCAGATAGTCATCATCTTCAGGTAGGAGGTTGCCGTATTGGTCATATCGCAGACCATCGTCGTCGTATGTGGAAACGATATCGGAGTTTCCGCTCGGCCCCGCGCCACCATGTAGTTCGTCGTTCCCGGTTCCGCCCATGATGGTGTCGCCCAGGCTGCCACCGATACCGACATCGTCGCCGATGCCTCCGTCTATCGTGTCTTGTCCGCCTTCACCGACAAGACTGTCATCGTAGGTGAGTTCGCCTTCGGTTGTCGCGACTAGGCTTAGATCTCGAACAAGGACGGCTGATTCCAGGTCGACTTCGGCAAAAGGGCTCAGGGCACGTGGATCGGCGGCTCCATCATTGGAACTCGATTTGGGCGCATCTGCGAGAAGCTCCAGAGACGCTGTTCCTGAGTCTTCATCAAATGTGACCCGATATATCCCGCCGGATGAATTGGTGCCGTCGTTCATGTCGTGGTCGCCAGAGTTCCCACCGACATAGAGATTGCCGTCACCGTCATAGATCGAAGCGCCGAACGTCATTGCCGGAGCACCAACCAGCGTCACACCATCCACGACAGTCGATGTGACTGGGTAGGTGGAAAACACAGGGCTTCCGGACGAAATATCGATGCGCAATAAGGTGGCGTTTTCGCCTTCCGCTGACGGACGCGCAACGCCGGAGAAAGTCTGTGTCGCGGCATCAAAAGCAACGTCATACACCCGCAGGTTCACAAGTTCCTTGGGCAACTTGAACACCGTTGTTTCGGGGTTTCCGTCAGCGTCAAAGCTGTCGACATCTATGACCGCAATATGATCCATGCTCGATTGGAACGACCAAAGATTCCCCTGGTCATCAAAGTCTCCAGTCCACGACCGATAGGGCGTTTCGCCGACACGATATGTGTCGCCATGAGCATCAATCATGACCAGATCAGCACGGGACACAGCATTGCCAAGACTATCGGTCCCGTTCCCGACAGCGATCGCATAAAGCATATTGTTTTCAACGTTGAACCCAAGAGAGTTAACGTTCACCGTTGCTGAGCTGCCTGCCAAATCATAGGTCTGCGACTCGGTGTCGAAAACATGCAGGGTACCGTTTAACACCTGATAAAGGTTCGCCTGTCCCTCAGCGAAGGCTGGTACGGTGACCACAGTCCCGCCAATGTCTATTTCTGTTTCATAAGTATAGACTGGGCCCGAGGTGTCGATGGGGGGACCTGAGTCAGGCCCGTCTATCGAGCGCAACGTGATCTCGGTTTCGGTTCCCGATGCGGTAATTTGCAAAAGGTGTTCGCTGAATGCGCCGCTGTCTGAAGTCAGGGTTTGGACCACCACGCCATTCACGAGAATTTCCACCCCGATACTCGTCACTCCGGCAGCAAAGTTAGACGCAAGTTCAAGCGACATTTCGTACACGCCGCCTATTTCGGTTTGAACGGTCTGTGACATCGATTGATGGCCGCCATCCAGTTGCGTGACGGCCCAGTTTCCGGTTGCGGCATAGTCACCGAAGCCTTGATTGCCTTCAGAGCCTTCAAGAAGGTTCTCCGAGGCGTAGTCACCGATCAGAACATCGCCTTCAGCCGCGCCAGTTATCGTGTCATCGCCGGCATTGCCGGCAATAACGTCTGTTTCGTTTGTTCCGGTAAGGACGTCGGAAAGACCGGTTCCGGTTTGCGTGATATCGGGTGTTGTAGACATGATTAACCTTTACTTTTCAGTGGGTAACGTTGGGCTTTTACCAGCCGATTCCGTTCACAACGACAGACTGTGGTTCGATCTCGTCAAAGAGACGGACCAGATCGATGACCGGCTTGCCGGAAGCTTTGGCAGCCGCTCGGTAGGTGTCATTTGCATGGCAAACGATCAGCACTTCCGCTTCGTCCGTCAGAGCATCAAGATCTTCGACGAGCATCTCCGGCAGGTCTTCGGCCAGCTTGGTCAGTCCGGGATTGCCGTGTTTGACGTAGCCGAGTTGCGCATGGATCGGCGTTTCTTTTGTAATTGCCAAATCGTGTCCAATGACTGTGGTTCCGTCCGCCTTCAAAGCAGCCATCACGTCGAGGATTGGGCTTTCACGGAGGTCATCCGTGCCGGGTTTGAATGCGAGGCCGAGAACGCCGATCTTCTGTGCACCAGAAGCGCGCGCCATGGACACAGCCTCTGCGATCTGGGCTTGATTGGACCGATCCAGGTTGCCGATCATTGGCAGGTCAACGCCCGCCGCCTTTGCCATGTGCGTGACCGCGCGAACTTCCTTAGGGAGACAGGAGCCGCCATAAGCAAACCCCGGACGCAGATAGTAGGGCGACAGATTGAGCTTTGTGTCCTGAACAAAGATGTCCATAACCTCGTGGCTGTCGATCTCAAGAGGCTTGCACAAGCGGCCGATTTCATTGGCAAAACACACTTTGGTGGCATGCCATACATTGTCGACATATTTGACCATTTCAGCCGCTTCGATGGTGGTTACGATCGGATTGTCGTCAACCGGATCATAGATCGCCTTCATAATGTCGGCCGTGCGCAGATCAGTGGCGCCAATTACTGTTTTCGGCGGATTGTGGAAATCCGCGATTGCGACGCCTTCACGCAGAAACTCCGGGTTGAAGCAGATACCGAAATCGCGACCGGCTTTCATGCCTGAGATTTTTTCAATGATAGGCGCCATTACGGACATGGTCGTGCCTGGTGGGATGGAACAGCGCATTGCAAAGACGTGGAAGCCGGACTTGCGGCGCAGGCCGAGACCCATGCTGCGAGCTGCGGACTTGATATAGCTGTAGTCGCATCCTCCGTCTGCCGCTGTCGGGGTGCCAACGGAAATGAAAGTGACGTCGGTCTGGGAAACCGCCTCTACCAGGTTGTCCGTTGTAGTGATCAGGCCAGCTTCGACACCTGCGGTCAGGGTTTCTTCGAGATCTTTCTCATGGATCGGGCTCTCGCCGCGACCGACAGATGCGATCTTTTGCGCGTCCAGATCCACACCGATAACCTCGTGGCCGAGGCTGGAAAGGCAGGCTGTTGATACGGCGCCGACGTAGCCGAGGCCGACGATGCTGATGCTGGGTTTTGCGGTTGTTGGGGCAGGTACAAACTGTGCCTGGGTGAAGTCGATTTTCTTGAGTTCCATGGGATGTCCTCCGTTATTGAACTCAAGATAAGTTGTTGAAAAATTGTGATATATGTCGCGGGAGGTCAGAAAGCGGTGGCGAATTCGCCTTGGGCTATCCTTTGGGTCAGGACGGCGCAAATTTGCGATTTCCGATTGTCAAAAGGTCGGTGATCCAAACAAAAAACCGCCCGGAGGCGGCTGTCTGCAAAACGTCGGTAGTGCGTCGGTATAACGTCGGTTGCGAATCTCTCAGAGAAACGGGAGGTCGATCAGGCCAACGTAAGCCATCAACGCGACGAGAAAGGCGCCTGTGGCTGTGACCAACTGGAACTTTGCGAAGCTGTTGCGAACCGTCTCGCGCCAGCCCGAGCCACCGCCGGAAGACTGGTTGCCGCGATTGGACCACTTCTGCTTTGAGAGATGGAAGATCATGTAGATTTTCACCGACGCGTTGATGATCTGGTTCAGGTACAGAATAAACGGCCAGCTCATGTCGGCGCGACGTGCATAGCCAAACAAGAACAGGCTGAGCACACAGCGTGAGAACAGCACCCAAATCACGCAATTCCAGAAATAGCCCGGAGCGATAATGGTCCCGAGAACCGCCATTACCGGGCTAACCATCATCGTCCACATCGCGAGCCGCTGGTCCACGAGACACCACCAGATAAAGAACGGCATTGCGCGAGGGCCAAGGGCAATTGCGCGGGCGCCGTTGCGCAGCATGTTGCCGGACCAGCGGCGGAAGTTCTGGACCATGCGACCCAGACCGTTTTCCTTGATGACCTCGATTGTATAGACGGTCGCGTCGGGTACGTAGGTCATCTTGCAGTTCAGTGAGAGCAGGCGATACCAGCTGCTTTTGTCGTCACCTGACAGAAAGCGAAAGCGCCCCCAGAGCCAATGGTCCAGATGGTCCGCCTCAATGTTGCGGATGAAGGCCTCGGTCAACACGTGTTCGCCGCGAAACACGCTCATGCGGCCAGTCAAAGTCAGCACGCGATTGGAAAGCGCGTGGCTTTGCATTGCAAGACGACGCTGGGCAAAGCGCATGTCGAGCCAGTTGGCGATCCATTTGGGTCCATACACAATGACTTCTTCGTCGGTGGTCAGGGCCTGAAGCTCCGGATCTTCGGCAAACATCGGAAGGGTCTTGCGAAGGACGTCATCGCCAAACAGCGCGTCTCCGTCCATGAAGATCACCAGGTCATCAGGATGCGGCATCGAACGGCAGATGGCGCGCAGGACCAGACCGATCGCCATACGTTTTCCAGGTTGGTTCTGGCGGATGAACACCAGCGATGCGAGGTCATCAGGGATGTCCTGAGCGTAGGTTTCCACGAATTGACGAATGATGAGTTCATCATAGGACGAGCCGGTTCCGATATAGATCGTCGTCGGGATTTTTTCGCGCCGGATTTGACCCAGAACGGAGCCGATCACACGTTTGGTGATGGCGGGCTCCTCGAAATAGGTTGTCATCTGAATGTGGAGCCGGCGTGGCCGCCAGCCATCGGCCCAAAGTGCATCTGCGCGGCTGCGCATGCCGGGCCATTTAAAATTCGCATAGATGCGCGCACGCACCGCATGTGTGAACCACCAGCCGAACCGCCACAAACCAAGTGTTCCGAGCGCCACGGTTATGTGCATGACAGATGGGTTGAAAAACCGGTTGGGGACATTGGCCAACAGCCAAAGCAGCCCCATGAACACGACAAGGAAGAACGAAAAGTGTCCGATCGACCATTTGCCAAAGAAATTCGGGGCAGGGCCTTTGAAATGGCTCAACCGGTTGGTCAGGTCCTTGTCAAAGGCGTATTCGCTTTCTGGTTCATGCATCGGGGGCGGTCCGGGATGAGATCCAGCGCTTCAATCGCGGGAAGGTTTGACGGGATGCTTCCAGATTCACCGGAGCGCCGACCCGCAATTGGGCGCGGGCGTCAGTGACGGACAGGTCGTTCGGCTCCACGAACACCAGAATGCCGTATTCGCCCGGACGCTGCGGATTGTTGTCGGCTTGCAGATCGACGATTGTGCCCGTGAGCCGCTGGCGTGTTCCATCGGTGTTGAAGCCAATGGTTGCGGGCATGCCGATGTAGAGGGTTTCGGCAAACTTCTCGGAAACCCAGCCAACTGTTTGGCGCATCTCATCGGTTTCAAAGGTCAGGACCGGAGTCCGGCGAGGCAAAAACTGACCTTTGGAGATCAGAACCTCGCGAACGATTCCGTTGGCTGGGGCGACGATCTGGGTGGACTGGACAAAGTCGCGCCGCCCCAGCACATCCGCGCGACGTTTCTTAACGTCAACGGCGCGAATATCCCGTTCTTTGAGAATTGCGCTGCGCAGGATCACAGCCGGATCATAGGGCGCAGCCGCCGCCGGTGTATTTGATGCGATCCGCTGGAAACGGGTGTTCACATCTTCAAACCGGCGTTTCGGTAAATAGCTTTCAAACAAAAGGGCCAGGCCTGCGTCGCGCAGCGCCGGGTCGAGTTCCTGCGTGAGCGCATCCAGACGGGTCAGATCATCTTTCACCGCCTGATGTGCGTCTTTGGCAGGCCCGAGCAAATTCTTTGCCTTGTTCAGCTCAGCCTCGCCCTTGCGATTGCGCAGAGTGACGAGAACATCCCCTTTTTCGACGGCCTGACCGGCGGTGACGTTGACGTACTTCACTTCGCCGTCGGCGAGTGCCTGGACCTCGGTTGTGACGTTGGCCACGCGGCCGTGCTGGATATCAATCCGGTTGAGGTTGGTCAGGATGTTCTGGCCCACGACACCCACAATTGCCAAGGCCAGAGCCATATAGACCACGACATTCAAGACGGCCCGTAAGGTGCGGACAGCGCTCGGTTTTTCAGTTGCAGCCTTTTCGCTCTCGGTCTCTTCCATCGGGACGAGATCGAGCGGCGTGTCGAGGCTGGTGATAACCTCGGCGGAGCTGGCCATCTTGCCTGAAAGCAGCGAACGGTAAAACAGCGCAAGGGTTTCGCGCTGGCGACCTGAAAGTCCGCTGAGGCAGAGTTCGCCCGGGCGATCCGGAGCGGGTTTGAGACGCACAGGAAAGCGGACATCCACGCCTTGAAAGGGAACGTTCAGAGTGCCGGTTTTCGGCGCTTCGCCTGCATCTTCAGGCCAGGCGAGCGCGGCCAGCGACCAATTCTGGATCGTTACCTGAGTGCCGCACGGTTTTTCAAACAGCAGTGGGGCTGTCACCATGGGCTCTGTGGCCGGATCTGGAGGTTGATGATGCACTTGCATTCTAGGCTCGGGTTTGTGGGACTGGCCTAAACCTAGTCGTCGCACGCCGCTCTCGCGTCGGAGCGGAGGGCTAGTGACACACGCATTGGCGCGGCCCGCTGACCGAAAGGATAGTTCGTTTCCAAAATGGCGCTTTTGGTGTCATTCACCGCAATTTGTTTCCGAAATCGCGGCTAATTGGTTGACCTTAGGTCAAAAGGCTTGCGTAAGGTCATAAAAACAAGGACATTTGTTGCGTTAACTATTTTAGCACTACGCATTTCGATCAGCGGGTCGACAAACAGGGGGCTGCCATGTTCTTCCCTGCGACAATTCGAAATATGCGTGCCGGACTATTGGGGGCGTTTTGCCTGTTGCTGGCCTTTGGCGGCAACAGCAGCGGCGTTCGACTGTCTGCAGAAGTGGATCCGTTAAACGCGCCTTATGAACTGGTCCCGTTTTCCGGTGAAGACACGCTCCGGGATTTCACAGCCAGACATCTCAATGATCCCGACCTTTGGCCGACCGTACTGCGCATAAATGACATGGCATCCGTCGCTGAGCTGGCACCCGGAGATGTGTTGCAAATGCCGGTGGTTCAGGTTGCCTTGGCGGATGAGGCGTTGGCGTTGTCATTGGCGGCAATCCAGCGGGCAACAGCAGAAGGCGCGCGCTTGTTCGCACCGACCCAGATTGGCGACGCGTTGGCAGATCGGGACACAGCTGTGGAAAGCCGTGGAGAAGGGGAATGGCGCGATGTTGTGACCTTTGCCGGATCCAGCACGGAGCATGCAGAGGAGGCGTTCGAGATTGCGGTGGCCCAACGTGACCGGGCCGCAGAGGCGCTGATCACCGACATTCACGGTCGTGTCGAAGGGCGCGATCCAACGGAGGCTGCATGGTCGGATCGTGCGCTTGACGACATCCTCGTGGAGTTCGAGCGGGTCCGGACGCTTACCAACTCGACCACGCAGGTGACATTTCGCGATCTGAGCAGGCTGCGCCTGAACCCCAATTCCAATGCCACCATCCAGCGCATGCGCTCCGATCCCCTGACGGGCAAGGAGGTTACCAAAGTCAGCCTGCAGAGCGGCGACTTTTACGCTTTGCTCAACCAGCTGAGCGATCAGGACAGTTTCGAGATTGATGTGCCGGGTATCCAGACCACCACAGAAAGCGACGATTTCTGGATCAAGAAGGAAGACGACAGCGCTTTGTTTGTGAATTACGACACCGCGGCTTTGGACATCGAAAGTGGCGCAGCGAAAGTGTCGCTTGGACAGGACGAAGGAGTGGTGATTACGGATGCGGGCGTGGCCGCTCGGGCAGAGGTGCTTGACCGAACTTTGTTATCGGGTCCGATGGATCAGGCGGAAGTGTTCGGCTCGGGAGTTGACTTGGCGTGGCAGGCATTTCCGGAAGCCAGCGGATACTGGTTTGAGGTTGCTGCCGACGCTGGCTTCAACCGGATGATCACAACTGAATGGGGGGTCAAGGAAACCGGTTTTAGGGTGGAGGGCTTGACCCCCGGCGTGCATTTCTGGCGCGTGGCGGCATTGGATACTTTGGGTTTGCCGGGAAAATGGTCTGAAACGCGCGCTTTCGAGTTGCGAATTGACGAGACGCCGCCATTTCTGACCGTGCTGACACCAAGCGATGCTGCATTGGTGGAAGCAGACACTGTGGAGGTGCTGGGCGCATCAGAGGTTGACGCCGTTTTGGAGCTGAACGGGCAAGCCATAGAAATAGACGCTGACGGCAGTTTTGTTGTGCAGGTTCCTCTTGTCGAAGGAGAGAACCCCCTTGTGCTGGTTGCGATGGATGCGGCCGGCAACAGGTCGGAAAAGCGACGCAATGTGATATATGTCCCCCGGGAAGGCGTCGACATTTCACTTGATGAAGGGCTCGCGCGAGAGGGAGACGTATTGGTAAGTCGCACAGCGGAGATGACCGTCACGGCCGCAACCACAGCGCAACCCGGTTTGGAAGCCGTTCTTTGGGACGCAACCGGGGCCGAGATAGGGCGGACACGCATTGGCGCGGATGGACGTCTGGCAATGACGGTTCCGGCCCGGCACGAACCTGCGTCCTTTAGGATCGAAGTGCTGTCGCGCGGTGGCGCTAGCGTCGGCGAGATTGGCTTTGCCGTGCAGCTGGATGACGAAGCGCCACAGATTGTTCTTGATGTGCCTCCACCGCGGGCCACCTCCGAAAAAACTCTGGATCTTACCGGCGTGATCGGTGTCGCCACCAGCCTGAGTATCGATGGGGAAGATATTGAAATATTTGATGATTTCTTCGCTACACAAGTGGTTTTGAGTTCTGGTCGAAATGTCTTTGAAATGCGTGCGGAAGATGCTGCAGGAAACGTCGGCGTTCTATTGGTTGAGACTTTGCTTGATCTCGAACCGCCTGTGATCAACCAGGCCGAGATGTCGCGCCCGCAAGGTGATGCCGGGCCCATTGAGATTGTGGTTACAGCACAGGACGAAGGTGGTCTGCGGCAAGCCGCACCATACCTCGTCGAAGTCGGAGATCGGGAATTTGAGGGATACCTGCGGTGCGACAGTCGCGCGGGTGTTTGTCGGGCGAGCCTACCGGCCACCCAAGGCGCGATGACGCTGATCGAGGTGGTCGTTCTGGACTACGCGGGAAATGAGGCCTTCAGGTGAGGGGGCGGAAGCGGGGATGGTGAGGATGTTGAAACGCGTAACGCGTCTGTTCTTGGCGGGTTTGGTTTTGCATGGCGCTTCTTGGGCCAATGCACAGGATGTGGCACCCCCGGCGGATCAGGGATTGTTGGTTGTTTACGGTGTTCTGGCACCGACGAGAGAAGGTGATATCGATCACAGGGAAACGATCTTTTTCAGTGTTCCCAATGATTTGAGAGACCGAGTTTACGTCCGGATTTTTGATCCCGAGATGAGCGGGGATCATGATTTCCGCTATGGTCGATATGGTGCAACCGAGACCGTTTACCGGATTGTCGGGGGGGACGGAGCGCGCACAGGCATAGCGATGCCCGAGCCAGTTGAGGATGGGGCGAAACCCCAAAAAGCAAAGCGGGCAGACGTACTGGCGGCTCGTTCCGGAGAGACCTTGCGAGAAACCACATTTGCGGCCGATCCGCAGACTGACGGGCAGTGGGTTTCGATCGGGGCGGTGCGTGCGCGGCAGGGTGAAATCATCGGAGACCGCGCGTGGTTCCGGCTGGATGTTGTGGGCGCGGACGGGGACGACGGCAACGGCTTCAACGTCGATGTCAGCCTCGCCAGAGATGTGCACAGGCGTCCGGAAGGCTTGGTGATGGAAGCTTACCAACCCACCATTCGCTGGCCGGGAGGATTGATCGGAACGCGTGTCGAATTGCTAAATCCCTCCCAAGGCCCGCTGATCGTTCAAAACTTTGACGGCGCGGCCGGAGATTTGCGGTTGAACCAGATGTATTCGGACATTCGCTTGCAGGCCTCCGGTCAAAACGTCTGGGTCTCTGAAGAGGTGGATACAAAAGAGGCGCTTCTGGCTCTGACCCTCCGCGGAGGTTTTGAAACGCCCAACGATGTGACGCTCTCGGTGTTCGACCAAACGGGGCAGGCCTTGCCGATCCTCATGCCGCCTCGGTTGGCACCCGTCCCCGAGAGGCCTGAGGCGATCCCCCGCGCGCGGGAACTGGCGGACTGTCGTTCGGTCGCATTCGACGGCAGCCACGAAGGCGCGGATGCCCTGTTGGCTTACATGTGGGACTATGGTGACGGAGCTGATGGCGAAGAGCCAGTTAGCGCGCATAGCTATACAATGACCGGGAACCTGGAGGCGCGGTTGCGTGTACTGCTGCCCGGGTCGCGCGCTGCGCGGGGGGCTGAGGCCACTGTGCCCGTGCACATCCGAAACGCACCTGTCGCGGACGCAGGGCTGGACCTGATCGTAGCGCCCGGAGACGTTGTGGCGTTTGATGGCAGTAATTCGGTGCCAAGCGACAGTCCGATCACACGGTATATCTGGTCCTTTGGGGACGGTGAGGCCGAGGAAGGGGCGACCGCCGAACACGTCTACGGTCAACCCGGAGCCTATAGGTCGGTTTTGCGGGTTTCGGATGCAAGCAGCCACCCCTGCAACTTCGGAGTTGCCACGCGTTTGGTGACTGTGAACGCATCGCCCGTGGCAGAAGCAGGCACCGACCAAAGCACAATCGTCGGTCGGGCCATCACTCTGGATGGTGCGGCCAGCTATGATGTGGACGGAGAGATCGGCACACACAGCTGGGACATGGGGGATGGAACTGTTCTTGAGGGTGCGCGTGTCACCCATGTTTATGACGCACCCGGGATTTACGCTGTAGCGCTATCCGTGACCGATGACAGCGGCGTCAGCAATGCCACTTCTTCTGACCGGCTGACCATTCGGGTCAATGCACCGCCAGTGCCTGTGATCGAAGGTCCTGTCGAACCAGTGGCTGTTGGCGAAGCCGTGGTGCTTGATGGCAGCAAGTCTTCGGATGCGGACGGAGTCATCTTGAGCCACTTGTGGGAGTTTGGTGACGGATCAATCGGCGAAGGCGAGATGGCGGAATATGCTTGGGCAAAGCCGGGGGTGTACAACGTTGTCCTGAGCGTGACCGATAATTCCGGAACAACATCCGCCACGCAACGGGTGTCCTATGAGGTGGTGGTCAACACGCGCCCAGTGGCGGATGCCGGTCCGGACCAGTTCGTAACCGCGTCAGACGTTCAGTTTGACGGCAGCGCATCCCGGGACATTGATGGTCAGATATCGGGTTTTGTTTGGGATTTTGGTGACGGGCGGAGCGGCAGCGGACCGCGTCCGATGCACTCTTTTGCCCGCCCCGGAACCTATGAAGTGGCATTGACGGTTCAGGACGACAGCGGAGCCCCCCAATCCACCCACCGCGACACCATGACCGTCGTGGTGAACGCGGCGCCGATCGCCGATGCGGGACCGGCCCTAACGGTCGCGCCGGGGGAACTTTTTCTGTTGGATGCCGGCGCATCGGTAGATCCGGATGGCCGGGTCGTGGACCATGTTTGGACATTTGGCGATGGGGGTCTCAAGTCCGGCGTGCGCGTAGAGCACAGCTTTGATGCACCAGGTTTGTATCGCGTTCAGTTGGCGGTTACCGATGATTTCCAGGGCGGTGGGGCGCAGGATGAGAGTGAGGTGTTGATCACCGTCAACGATCAGCCTGTTGCCGTGGCCGGACCGGACCTTCGCATCGCGCCGGACGAAAGTGCGGTGTTCGACGCTGCTGGATCGTTTGATCGCGACGGTTCCATAGGCAGCTACAGTTGGGAATTTGACGATCTGCAGACACCACTTGAGGCAGCCAGAGTTGAACGGGCATGGCCCACGGCAGGCGTGTACAACGTACGCCTGATTGTGCGCGATGACAGTGGTGTCGCAAACGCCACGGCGCAGGACAGCCTTGTTGTGCAAGTCAATCACCGTCCGGAAGCAGAGGCGGGGGCGGTCATCGATACTGACCGGTTGCTTGTGAAACTCGATGCAGGTGGGTCAAGCGACGCGGACGGAGACAATCTGGTGTACACGTGGGACTTTGGCGACGGGTCTCCGCCGGTCTTCGGGCGGGAGGTGGCGCATGTTTTTCCGAGGGCCGGACAGTTTCCCGTCACCCTTTGGGTTGATGACGGGTCGGGTCTCAGCAATGCGCGCGATGTGGATGCCACAACGGTCATCATCAATGCGCAACCTGTGGCCGACGCGGGCGGCAATCGGGATGTGTGTTCCGGCGAGTCGATCCTGTTTGATGCGTCGGGAAGTTCCGATGCCGACGGTGACCTGCTGCGCTATGTGTGGGACTTCGGGGATGGCAGCCGGTCCGACATCATAAATCCGACGCATACCTACGAAATGCCGGGCACCTATCCTGTGACCCTTTCGGTAGCGGACGAGAGCGGGTCCGCCAGAGGCACGGATCGGGACAGGGTTGCCGTGATCGTGCAGGAAGGCCCGATCGCTGATGCGGGTCCTGACATGACCGTCTGCGTCAATCAGGAAGTGCGCATGGACGGCAGCGGATCAACGGATGCAGACGGATCCGTAAACGGCTTTGAGTGGACATTCGGTGATGGCAGCCGCGCCAGCGGCGCGACACCGGTCAAAAGCTTCGAACGGGCAGGTACCTATTCGGTGACTTTGACGATAACGGGCGATGCGGTTGGACAGTGCAGCCCTCTGGATACGGATACGGTCACTGTGGAGGTTTTGCCGGCCAAAACCCAAGAGATCGTGGCGGTGGAGCGGGCGCCGGTCGGGTCTGCGGTTTCTTTCACCGCACAGCTGGGGGATGAAGCCGGAACGGGAGACCCGGTGGCCTTCGACTGGAGTTTTTCGGACGGAGGAGAGGCCAGCGGCCAGACGGCCAGCTATACTTTTGCCCAACCGGGCGAATACCTCGTGACTCTGACGACAACGCTGGAAGGCGGAACGCAAGATTGCGGGCAACTGCTCAGCCGCCATAAGATTGTTGTGAATGCTGCGCCGGAGCCTCTGATCGACGGGCCGGACAGCGTTGCCACCGGCGCGTTGGTAAGCTTTGATGCGGGGCTTTCGCTTGATGTCGACGGTGTCATCACCAACTATCTTTGGGACTTTGGCGACGGCACGACCACAACGGGTGTGGTCGGCAATCACCGCTACCAGAAGGCGGGAACATATACGCTTCGTCTGGAGGTGACAGATGATGCTGACGTCGCCAATTCAGTGGTCGTTGCCGAACGCCAGATCACTGTTAACCCAGTGCCAATAGCCGGACTGGACACGCCGCCTGCGCTTTGCGTGAATACCCCGCGCAATTGGCAGGTGGCCGCCGCCGAGGGAGTGATTGTGGATTGGGCATTCGGTGATGGGCAAACCGCAAGCGGCCTGGCCGTTGAACACGCCTTTTCGAAACCGGGTTTGTATCCGGTGGCTGTCACGACGGACGACGGCCGAGGGCTGGCGAATTCAGTCTACCGAGAAGAAGTCTACGCGCGCGTTAACGCGGTGCCTCAGGCCGATGCCGGACCCGACCGAACTGTATGTCCCGGCGAAGAAGTTGCTTTCACGGCAGGCGCCTATGACGCGGACGGCGCCATCACGGACTACATCTGGACATTCTCCGACGGTGTGGAGTTGCGTGGCGCAGACGTAGTGCGCGGCTTTGAGGCTTCGGGACCCGTGGAAGTGACCCTGAGTGTGGTCGATGACAGCGGGGCCACCTGCAATACCGGACAGGATACGGCTTTGATACTGGTGAATACTCCGCCATCCGTGGATGCCGGAGCAGATCAGAGCACACCTGTCGGCGCTGCCCACGACGTCTTGCGCTTTGACGCCAGCACCGCCTCGGACCCCGACGGGCAGGGGGTTCTGATTTCATGGGACTTCGGCGACGGTACCAGCTTGTCCGGTGCGGTCGCGCGGCATCGGTATGCCAGTGCCGGAGACTACACCGTGACGGTAACAGCGCGCGACAGTAGCGGGCTGGCCTGCGGCGTTTCTACAGATACCGCGCTGGTGTCGGCCACGGCACGTGAGGGCGGCAATTGATGCGTTTCCCTCTACCGCTCAAATTCTTTCTTTTCGCTGCGCTGGTCGCGGTGGTGCCGTTGGCACTGGTCGGTGACAACCTTGTGCGGATCGCGCGGGATGAACTGAAGAGCGCTGTAAACGAGGACCTGACCGGCGTGGCCGCACAGGTGCGTAGCGAGTTCGACAGTATGTATCAGGGGCGATGGTTGGCGCCGTTGATGGTGATCCGCTCCGGCGTGGACAATCCCGACCTGGACGTTGCGCAAAAAGTCTCCCTGCTGACACAGGGTATGGAGCAGCTTGAGGATGTGGTGGCCCTGCAATTGAGCGTCGAGGGTTCGGACATTCCAGTTCTGGTCAGCGATCAGAGCTTTAGCGAGGCACTCACGTCTGCCGGACTAGATCCTGTGGCAACACTCGCGGCGTCACCCGATCTGATTGCCAATATCAAGGGAACGGGACAGTTCGGTCGTCCTTTGATTAGCCAATTGCCGGAAACCGGTGACTGGCTGGCGACGCTTGCCCTTCCGATGGAAAGCCAGATTGCGGGCCGTTCTTTGACCTTGGCGGCGCGGATCAATCTTGGAACGTTGCGACGCACCGTGTCCCGGCATCCGTTTAACCAGCGCGGAGACATTACGATTGTTGATCACGCCGGACGGACTGCGCTTGTTGATGATCCCGAAGTGATGAACGAACGGGCGATCGTGGCTTCCGCGATGCCATTGATTGTTGCAGGCGCGCGCGCGGATGCGTTGCAGGCCTACACCAGACCCGACGGCAGCGCGATGCTTGGCGCCTATGCCTTTCCGGACTGGTTTCCCTGGGCGGTGATCACCGAGCTGAGTGAAGAGAGCGCCTATGCAGTGATTGCGGAAATGATGCGGCGCATCATCATGGTAGGGGCGCTGGGCTTTGCTGCGGCATCCGTTGCAGCCCTGATTTTTTCCAAACGCCTGACGGGGCCGATCCTGAAAATTGGTCGTGTGGCCGACGCCATTGGCGAAGGTGATTTTGGCGCTCGGGTGGAAAAGGTGCGTAGCCGTGACGAAATCGGCGATTTGGCCGGACGAATTAATGTCATGGCAGGTCAGTTGAGCGAGCGTATGGAATTGATGAAGTTCGTCAGTCAGGAAACGGTCAGCGCCATTCAGGCCCGCGAGGGGGAAGGGATGAAGCGCGGCGGGGAACGGCGGGATGTCACGATGCTGTTTTCCGACATTCGCGGCTACACTGCCTTTTCTGAAACCGTAACGCCCGAGGAGGTGATCGAGGTCCTGAACCGCTATTTCGAAATCCAGTCAGCCATCGTCGAACGCCATGGCGGCGACATCGACAAGTTTGTGGGCGATGAGTTGATGGCGATGTTTGTCGGCGAGGACAAGGAAGACCGAGCGGTGCGTTGTGGTGTGGAAATCAAGGAAGCCCTGGCAGAGAGCTTTGGCGCGCAGACTGGACGGGAGCTTGCGGTCGGCGTTGGCATTGCCTCTGGTGCCGTTGTACTCGGCGCGATGGGCGCAAGAGAACGAATGGATTTTACGGTGCTGGGCTCCACCGTAAACCTTGCAGCGAGGCTTTGCTCCAAAGCAGGGCCGTGGGAAGTTCTGGTCGACAAGGAGACCAGCGAAGTGGTTGATATCGACCTCGACATGGAAGCGCAGCCCGCAGTCATGCTGAAAGGGTATACTGACCCCGTTCCGGTTTACCGCGCGAGCTTTAACGAAGCACGGGAGTCAGAACCAGCGCAGTGAAAATGGTCGTGTAGATCACTGACCCAGGATGACTTCCTGCCGCAGGGCGCCGGTGATGCGGTCATAGATCAGGATACGACCGTCATCGGTCACAAGCGCATACCATCCGTCGCCGGTGGTCACGGCCTGTACGGTGACGCCCTCAGGCAAAGTGATCTCTTCGGGCAGGATCGGGCCATCGTCACGGAAGCGCATGACAATCAGTGCAACCACCGTTACAAGCCCGACAATCATTACCGTCGTCAATCCTGTGACAAGCAGCCTCAGAAACCGAAGGTTGGCTGGCTCGATCGGGTCCGGAGCATCTGTCATGGCTGAAGCCCTTGTTACTTTCGTGATCGCGGAAAACCCGCCCAAGCGCCTTGATAAGGCGCTTTCGCTGAATGTGCCAGTAGAGGCGAGCCTGTCCCGAACCCGTTTGGCCAAATTGCTGGCAGAAGGCGCGGTAAAAGTTGACGGTATCGTCGTGTCTGACCCCAAAGCCAAAGTATCTGGTGGCGAAGCAGTAGAGATTGCTGTGCCTCAGGCTGAAGAGAGCCACATAGGACCGGAAGACATTCCGCTGGACGTGATCTGGGAAGACGACGATCTGATCGTGATCAACAAGCCTGCGGGCATGGTCGTACATCCGGCGCCCGGCACACCAAATGGCACCTTGGTCAACGCGCTGCTGCATCATTGCGGAGATACGCTTTCGGGTGTTGGTGGCATGAAGCGCCCCGGCATCGTGCATCGCATCGACAAGGAAACCAGCGGTTTGCTGGTCGTCGCCAAGTCCGACGCGGCCCACCAGGGTTTGGCTGATCAGTTTGCCGCGCACACCGTCGAACGGTACTACCGCGCGGTCTGTTATGGTGTGCCTGATGCCAACGACCCGCGATTGCGCGGGGTGCGCGGTGTGAACTTCGAACCCGGAAACATTATGAAGATCACGACCCATCTGGCGCGCCACAAAACCGATCGTCAAAAACAGGCAGTCTTGTTTGAGGGCGGGCGTCACGCGGTGACACGGGTGCGCATCGTCGAGCCGTTTGGCTCACCGGCTGTGGCAGCCATGGTGGAATGCTGGTTGGAAACCGGTCGCACCCACCAGATTCGTGTGCATATGGCGCATGCCGGGCATGGGCTGGTCGGCGACCCGGTATATGGCGGCCGCCGGAAGCTTGCCGAAAAAGCCATTGGCGCAGCCGGAATCGAAGCCGCGAAAACCTTCCCGCGTCAGGCGCTTCACGCTGCAGTTTTGGGGTTCGAGCATCCTCTCAGCGGCGAAATGCTGCGGTTTGAGGCCGAAATTCCTGCCGACATGGCTGCGCTGATTGCCGCGCTGGGCAGCAAATCCGGATAACCGGCAACAAACAGCACATGCGCGTGAATGCGCAGAGTTGCCTATGGTGCGCGCGCAGAAAAAATCTTAACGTTTTGAAGAGAAATTGCCTTCGGGGGCATTGAAAGCTCGTTAGCGCTCACTAAATCCATGTTAACGAGATAAACATTGAAGACGGAGGGAGCACAATCATGGCCAATTATGCAAATTTGCCTGCACCGACACCGGAAGGCGGTCTGAACCGCTATCTGCAGGAGATCCGTAAGTTCCCCCTATTGGAGCCGGAAGAAGAGTACATGCTCGCCAAACGTTGGGTGGAGGAGCAAGACGCTGAAGCCGCTCATAAAATGGTGACATCCCACTTGCGACTCGCAGCGAAGATCGCGATGGGGTATCGCGGCTATGGCCTGCCGCAGGCGGAAGTGATCTCAGAAGCCAACGTCGGTTTGATGCAGGCCGTGAAACGGTTTGACCCTGAAAAAGGCTTCCGACTGGCGACCTACGCGATGTGGTGGATCCGGGCGAGCATTCAGGAATACGTCCTACGCAGCTGGTCGATGGTGAAGCTTGGCACCACATCGGCGCAGAAGAAGCTGTTCTTCAACCTGCGCAAGGCCAAGGCCCGCATTGGCGCGCTGGAAGAGGGGGACCTACGTCCTGAAAACGTGGCGCGCATCGCCAACGACCTTGGTGTGACCGAGGAAGAGGTGGTCTCAATGAACCGCCGCATGTCCGGTGGGGATGCCTCGCTGAACGCACAGGTCGGCACCGAGTCCGAAGGCACGATGGAGTGGCAGGACTGGCTTGAGGATGAAGACGCCGATCAGGCTGGCGACTATGAGGCCCGCAACGAACTTGAGGCGCGCCGCGAATTGCTGGCCGAGGCGATGGACGTGCTCAACGACCGCGAAAAGGACATCCTCACGCAGCGCCGTCTGGCGGATCAGGTTGTGACGCTCGAAGACCTGAGCGGGCAATATGACGTCAGCCGCGAACGCATTCGTCAGATCGAAGTACGGGCGTTTGAAAAATTGCAGAAGCGGATGCGCGAATTGGCAGCATCCAAGGGCATGATGGCGTCTCATTGACGCACAAGCTCTTGGCGAGCCAAGCTAAACATATTAACCTCTTCCGTGCGAACGGGAGAGGCTTTTTTATGAGCAGAATCAATGGCTGAGCGCGGAGTTGTCCTGCACGTGCCCGAGGATTGGCTGTCTCCGGACAGCGATGCTGTGCTGCCGTTTTACAGAAAACTCACAGCGGGATTTGACGAAATCGGCGTGGCGTGGCGCATGGAGGCCATAAATCGAGATGCGGCCCAAGAGCGTGTCGCGGAAGACGACTGGTTCCACATCTATAACCACGGTCAGGTGCAACATGAACGCGCGATGAACGCGGGCATTGCCTACGTATATCCGTTCTGGAATGTCGACCCTATGGGGATACGTGCGCAGTCCTCGATTGCCGACAAACGTTTTCTGGCGGGGCAGGTGGATGACGAAAAAGCCCGCAAGTTCTTTGGCAAGTTGCGGCGGCGGCTGATGGATCAACGCACGTCGCGGTATGCCCAGCCCGAAGAACATACAACCATTCCCGATGACTCGATTGCAGTGTTTTTCCAAAGTGAGGAGCATCGCGGCGTCGAGGAGACATGCTACATGGACCGCTGGACCATGCTGGAGACAGTGCTCAAAAACTGGGAAGGCTCGGTTGTGGTCAAGCCACATCCCAAGGACCACGATCCAATGATGGGCGCGCGTCTTGACGAGATGCAGAAGATCAACCCCGACCTGCACGTGGTCACTGGGAATATTCACGATATCATCGCGCAATGTCAGAGAGTTGTCACGATCAACTCGGCAGTGGGGATCGAAGCCTATATGCACCGGAAACCGGTGATCCTATGCGGACAGGCCGACTTCCATCACGTCGCAGATGTGGCAAAAACACCGGAGATGCTCGAGGTTTTGCTCGAGCAGGAACCCCGCGGTCGCGTTTATGCGAAGTATCTCTATTGGTATTTTGGTCTTCAGTGTCTGGACGCAAGCCGCCGCGACAAGGTGCTCGCGCGACAGGTCGTACGTCGTATGGCGGCTCAAGGCTATGATGTGAAAGCGTCCGGCAAAAAGCTGGCCGCGGAATAGGAGGCTCCTCATGAGCATTGTCAAATGGGGCATTTTGGGCGCCTCCAACTTTGCGCTGGATAAGATGGGGCCAGCGATCCACGCCGCCAAAGGGGCAGAATTGGTGGCACTAGGGACTTCCAGCGCGGCCAAAGCCGCGCCTTTTCAGGCCTTCGCGCCAGGAATGCGTGTGCACGAAAACTATGAGGATCTGCTGTCTGATCCCGACATTGATGCGATCTACATTCCGTTGCCCAACCATCTGCACGTTGAGTGGTCGATCAAGGCTCTTGAAGCAGGCAAGGCGGTTCTTTGTGAAAAGCCGGTCGGGATGAATACGGCAGAGATTGACCGGCTTATTGCGGCGCGCGATGCCAGTGGACTGCTTTGTGCCGAGGCTTACATGATCGTACACCACCCTCAGTGGCAGCGTGCGCAGGCGCTCCTGAAGGAAGGCGCGATCGGCGAACTCCGTCATGTGAACGCAGCCTTCTCGTTTTTTAACGATGACATGGGCAACATTCGCAATCAGGCGCAGGCGGGCGGCGGAGGCTTGCGCGACATTGGTGTTTACGTGATGGGCGCAGCCCGGTTTGCAACCGGTCAGGAGCCTCTTCGGCTGGACTATGCGCGGGCCGAGATGGATCAGGGGATCGATCTTTTTGCCGACATGGGATTTGCCTTTGAAGGCTTTTCATATCAGGCCTTTACGTCGATCCGCATGGCTCCGCGACAAGAGGTGCATTTCCACGGTGAACAGGCGGTGATGTCGCTCACCTGTCCGTTCAATGCCGGTATTTTCGATCAGGCCGAAATCCACATCAGCCGACCGGATCAATCGGTCACGATCGAACGCTTCCCGCGCGTCAACCAATACGTCCTGCAAGTAGAAGCCTTTGGCCGCTCACTGAAGGAGGGTGCGCCCTACGACTGGACGCTTGAGGATGCCCGCGGCACGCAGGCGATGATGGATCAGGTGTTTGCAGCGGTATAACCGCAACCTCTTTCGGCCTATGGCAGCCGTTCACGAAGCACGCGCACCATGTTCTCGCCCATGACTTTCCTGATTTGTGCGTCTGTCAGGTCCTCGGCGATGAGCGCCTGCGTCACTGCGGCCAGCTCTGACGTGTCAAACACAGTCGGCACGGATCCGTCAAAATCCGACCCCAAAGACACGTGATCTTCCCCAAGTAGATCAATCGCGGCGCGGATGGTCTTTGCGACGCCTTCGGGGCTGTCGTCGCAGGTTACATCCGCCCAATAACCAATGCCAACGACCCCACCGGTCGCAGCGATTTCACGCATCAGGTCATCCTGAAAGTTACGCACCACAGGGCAGTTGGAATAGATCCCCGTGTGGCTGACAACCAGTGGCATGTCGGTCATCCCAAGTACGTCGCGCGCGACCTGAGGACTGGAATGCGCAAGATCCAATACAAGGTTCCGATCCTGAATGGCCGTGACCACTGCGCGGCCGAAATCGGTGAGCCCCTGATCGCCAATCCCGTGCAGGGAGCCGCCCAGTTCATTGTCGAAGAAATGGTGAAGCCCGATCACGCGATATCCGACGTCCTCCAGTCCCTGCAGATTGTCAAAGTTTCCCTCCAGCGCGTGTGCGCCTTCAATGCCGAGCAAGCCCCCGGATACCCTTTGGCCAGCCGCGCGGTCCGCCAAAAGCTGATCCAGATCTGCCTTGCTGGTAATCACCCGTAACTGGCCATCGGAATTATTGGCGGCCTTGTGAAGACGTTCGGCCTGATACCGTGCGCGTTCATACAGTGAATCCCATGTTGCCACGGGCCAGAGTTGCCCGATGGCCAACAGAGTGATGTTGTCCTGCGCGTCTGCGGAGTTTTCTTCGTAGTTCTGTCCGGCAGGCGATTTGGTGACAGCCGCAAAAACCTGCAAAGCGACGTTGCCTTCTTGCATTCGGGGCACGTCCACATGCCCGCGATCTGCCCGCTTTAGAGGGTCGCGCTTCCACAATAGCGTGTCAGCGTGCCAATCGCCGATGACCAGACTGTCGTGCAGCGTCTGCGCGTCAGGGCTGATATCGAAAGGGGAGTGTTCGGCCACAACATTACGTGATTTTTCTACAAATCCCGGTGCAATCACAAAAAAACCCGCAACCGCCAGAACCACCATGAGCAACAACCGCCCCAGCCATTTCCCGAATGTACGCATGAATTCCCCCATTTTGGTCGCGTTTTGGTTGAGTCGCACGGTAGGCTGCCGTGCTGCGAAATCAAGGGAAACGCTTGGGCCGTTGTGTTCCACGGGGCAGGGCGGTTAAGCTGTTGCTCTGTCCGGCGGAGGAGAACAATGGCAGGCGGTTGGGCGCGCGATGGCGCGGTAAGCGAACAGATTGAAGCCAGCATCAGCGATGAATTGGCCCGCATGAAGGCGCAGCAACAGCCTGTGGGCGAAAGCTTGCGGTTCTGCGCGGAATGCGAAGAGGAAATACCTGAGGCGCGGCGGTTGGCCAGACCCGGCGTGAAACTCTGCATCGACTGCCAGCAAGACCGCGATGGCGCGTTCAAGGCCCGCGCGGGCATCAACCGGCGCGGCAGCAAGGACAGTCAGCTGAAATGAGCCTTCTGATCGTTTGGCATTCCCGCACAGGTGGCAGCCGTCAAATGGCACAGGCCGCTTATGACGGCGCATCATCCGAGGGGCCGGTGGTGATGCTATCAGCTGAGGAGGCGGGGCCGGAGGACGTGCTCGCCGCCAGCGGCTACATCTTCTGCGCGCCTGAAAATCTGGCGTCGCTGTCGGGCATGATGAAAGAGTTCTTCGACCGCTGTTACTATCCGGTTCTAGGCAAACTAAACGGGCGCCCTTATGCGCAAATGATCTGTGCCGGATCTGATGGTGAAGGCGCAGCGCGGCAGGTGGCACGGATAGCAAAAGGCTGGCGGCTCAGGGAAGTGCAGCCGCCGATCATCGTGAACACTTCGTCGCAATCGCCGGAGGCTATTCTCGCTCTCAAAACGATCGAAACGGACGATCTGACGCGCTGCGCCGAACTCGGAGCGGCACTGGGTGCCGGTCTCGCGCTTGGTATGTTCTGATTTTCTGGTCGGCAGACGCTACCTGAAACACGTCAGGCTCTCGCCGTTTGCGCTCATCACCAGTTCCGAATTTGTAAGCCTGTCCACGCGATAGGTTTCTTCGCTACTCATCAGCAAATAGTCCACCAATTCGCGGGCTTCCGGGAGGTCTTTGATGTCGAAACCATCAGCGGTCAGAGACAAAAGCGTGGTGTCCGTCGGCCGGTCTCTCAAAATGCCAGCAGGCAGGTATTCATAGCGGCTGAGGGCCGTCAGTTCCGCAACTATTTCTGCGCCTTCTTCCTCGAATTTCAGGAGCACCTCGGATTTGAGAGTTCCTTCGGGCGAAAACGACATAGACATTTGCATTTCTCCCTCCGGTGATTTGTCTGCGCAGGTCCAGTCGCCGTGAAGCGTTTGGGAATACACACCGGTCGCCCATAGGGCTGTAAAAGCGGCAAAGAAAATAGTGTTACTCACAAATGTACCTCTGCTGGAAGAAAATGCCTTCAAGAATGTAGCCAAGGCCAAAATAGCAAAAAGAAAAAGGGGACCAAAGGACCCCCTTCAAGTGATGTCTCACCAACTAGGAGCTTGTCACTCCATCGCTTCCAACTCGTCGATCATATCGGAGATCATGCTGAGACCTTTGTCCCAGAACTTCGGGTCGGATGCATCCAGCCCAAACGGCGCGAGCAGTTCCTTGTGATGCTTCGATCCACCCGCTTTGAGCATGTCGAAATACTTGTCCTCAAAGCCTTCGCCGCCTTCGGCGTAAACCGCATACAGCGCATTCACCAAGCCGTCGCCAAAGGCATAGGCATAGACATAAAACGGCGAGTGCACGAAGTGCGGGATGTAGGCCCAGAAGGTTTCGTAGCCCTCCATATACTCGAAGGCATCGCCGAGGCTTTCTGCCTGTACCGACATCCAAAGTGCGTTGATATCTTCGGGAGTAAGTTCGCTTTCGCGGCGCGCTGCGTGCAGTTTACACTCAAAATCGTAGAACGCGATCTGACGCACCACGGTGTTGATCATGTCCTCAACTTTGCCCGCCAGCAGAATTTTACGCTGCTCTTGGGTTTCAGCTTTGTCCAGCAAGGCACGGAAAGTCAGCATCTCGCCAAATACGGAAGCGGTTTCTGCCAGCGTGAGCGGTGTGGAGGACAACATTTCGCCCTGCTCGGCTGCCAGCACCTGATGCACACCGTGGCCCAATTCGTGAGCCAGAGTCATGACGTCGCGCGGTTTGCCGAGGTAGTTCAGCATCACATAGGGGTGCACATTGGTGACCGTGGGGTGGGCGAACGCGCCGGGCGCCTTGCCGGGTTTGACACCTGCGTCGATCCAACCCTTTGTGAAGAAGGGTTCCGCGATTTCGCCCATGCGCGGGTCAAAAGCATTATAGGCATCCATCACTGTCTGCTGTGCCGTCGCCCAATCCACGGTGCTCGGGTCTTCCATCGGCAGGGGAGCATTGCGGTCCCAGACCTGCATTTTGTCCAGCCCAAGCCACTTGCGCTTGAGCTCATAGTAGCGGTGGCTGAGTTTCGGATAGGCCGCGACAACTGCATCGCGCAACGCCTCGACCACTTCCGGTTCTACGTCGTTGGACAAGTGCCGTCCGGTTTGGGCTGTCGGCATGTTGCGCCAGCGGTCGATAACCTCTTTTTCCTTGGCTGCGGTGTTATGCACCCGAGAAAAAATCTTGATGTTCTCGTTAAAAACATTCGCCAGCTCTCGCGCTGCCGCCTCACGTTTGCTTCGGTCCGGATCGGTCAGGAAATTCAGCGTGCCTTCGATGTTCAGCTCTTCGCCGTTTACGCTAAAGGTCAGGCCAGCGATGGTTTCGTCAAACAGGCGTTCCCAGGCGTCTCCGACGACGCCAAGATCGTGCAGGAATTTTTCCAGCTCATCCGACAACTGGTGCGGCTTCATTGCGCGAATACGGCGGAAGACAGGCTCATAGCGTGCCAGCTCGGTGTTTTCTGCAAAGGCTGCGGACAGGGCGTCATCGTCGATACGGTTCAGTTCCAGCGTGAAAAACACCAATGGCGTCGAGAAATTCGTCAGCTTTTCCTGCATATTGGCCATGAACTGGGCGCGTTCGGCGTCAGTGGTCAGTTGATAATACCGCAGCCCCGCATACGACATGATGCGGCCCGAAACCTGAGAAATCTTTTCGTTGCGCTGGACGCATTCGAGCAGACCTGCCGCGTCAAGATCGGCCAGTTTACCTTCGTAGTCGGCAGCAAAAGCTGCGCATTCGCCTTCAAGCCAGTCCAGATCTTTCAGCAATTCGGGCGCGTCGTCGCCTGCGTAGAGGTCAGAAAGATCCCATTCGGGCAAGTCCCCGAAATCGCCGGAAGCGGCGCTGGCATTGGCATCAAAAACGGGGAAGGGCAGGTTCAACATCATGCATCCTTTGAACGGTAAATCGTGTTGGGCAACAGATAGGCAGAGAGGGTGGGGGCCTGCAAGGGGCGGTTGCGATTGGCGTCGTGCGCTATAGCATGGTGCCCATAGAAAGAGAGGGACCATGCGGTATCTGAGATTTGGCGAGGTCGGGCAGGAGAAGCCCGGAGTATTGGACAGCGCCGGCGGCATTCGTGACTTGAGCGGTATTGTGGACGACATCGCGGGGGATGTGCTTGGGGCTTTGCCAAGGGTTGATCCGGAGAGCCTGCCGTTGGTGGAGGATCATCCACGTATCGGCGCGCCCGTCGGGCAGGTGGGTAAGATGCTGTGCATCGGGCTGAACTACAGTGATCACGCCGAAGAGGCAGGTATGCCCATTCCTGATGAACCTATCCTTTTTATGAAAGCCACCAGCGCCATTGTGGGTCCGGATGATCCCGTCATCCTGCCGCGCGGCTCCGAAAAGTCCGACTGGGAGGTGGAGCTTGGCGTGATTATCGGCAAGGCCGCGAAATACGTTTCCGAGACCGATGCGCTGTCGCATGTGGCGGGATATTGCGTCGCCAATGACGTAAGCGAACGCGCCTATCAGATTGAACGCGGTGGACAGTGGACCAAAGGCAAAAGCTGCGACACTTTCGGGCCGTTGGGCCCATGGTTGGTGACGCCGGACGAAGTTGGGGATCCACAATCGCTAGACCTGTACCTCGATGTAAATGGCGAGCGGATGCAGACAGGTAACACCGCGTCGATGATCTTTGGCGTTGCGCATGTGATCAGCTATCTCAGCCACATGATGACGCTGCATCCGGGAGATGTGATTGTGACCGGCACGCCTCCGGGTGTGGGCATGGGCATGTCGCCGCAGCGTTTTCTGAAAGCAGGGGACGTGATGGAACTGGGTATCACGGGCCTTGGAAAACAAAGGCAGAGAGTGATGCAGGACGGCTGATTTCTTGCCAAATGCAGAGAGAAAAACGCGCGGTTTCTGCCGCGCGTTTCGCGTTTGACGTCAGTGATGGACCCCGCGTCACAACAATTCATCTTGATCCGTTTCCCGACTCGCCGTAATTATATGAACAACTGTTCAATAACGGGAGGTGCGGACAGATGTTCATGCACTCGATGAATTTCGATCTTGGTGAAGATATCAACGCGCTGCGCGACATGGTGCACCGCTTTGCGCAAGAGCGCATCAAGCCCATGGCGGCGGAGATTGACCAGAAAAACGAATTTCCCAACGAGCTTTGGAAAGAATTCGGCGATCTCGGTATCCTGGGTGTGACGGTTCCCGAGGAATTCGGCGGCGCGGATATGTCTTATCTGGCGCATGTGATTGTCTGCGAAGAAATTGCCCGCGCCTCCGCCTCAGTGGCGCTCTCGTATGGTGCGCACTCCAACCTTTGCGTCAACCAGATCAAGCTGAACGGCAATCAGGCGCAGAAAGAGAAATACCTGCCACGCCTTTTGTCCGGCGAACACGTTGGCGCCTTGGCAATGTCCGAGCCTTCTGCCGGCTCCGACGTTGTGTCGATGAAGCTGCGAGCCGACAAGAAAAACGACCGCTTCGTGCTGAACGGCAACAAATACTGGATCACAAACGGGCCTGACGCCGATACTCTCGTGGTCTATGCCAAGACCGATATGGACGCCGGATCGCGTGGGATCACTGCCTTTCTTATCGAAAAAGAGATGAAGGGCTTCTCCACCAGCCCGCACTTTGACAAACTGGGCATGCGCGGCTCCAACACTGCCGAGCTGATCTTTGAAGACGTCGAGGTGCCGTTTGAAAACGTCCTCGGCGAAGAGGGCAACGGCGTCGCTGTTCTGATGTCGGGCCTCGACTATGAGCGCGTGGTTCTTGCGGGTCTCGGTACCGGCATCATGGCCGCCTGTCTGGACGAAGTCATGCCCTACATGGTGGAGCGCAAACAGTTCGGTCAGCCAATCGGGAACTTCCAGCTGATGCAGGGCAAGATCGCGGACATGTACACTGCGATGAACTCCGCACGCGCCTATGTTTATGAATGTGCCAAAGCCTGCGATCAGGGCCGTATCACCCGTCAGGACGCCGCTGCTTGCTGTCTTTACGCGTCCGAAATCGCCATGACACAGGCGCATCAGGCTGTGCAGGCCTTTGGCGGCGCGGGTTATCTTTCCGACAACCCAGTGGGCCGGATTTTCCGCGATGCCAAATTGATGGAAATCGGTGCGGGCACCAGCGAAATCCGCCGGATGCTGATCGGCCGAGAGCTGATGGTGGCGCAAAGCTGAGTTTGAATTGGTTTTGAGGGTAGGGGCGCGGGTCCCTCGCGTTTAAGCTGCCCTCAAAATTGATTTGGAGCGTTTTGACATGTGGAAATTTCTGACAACATCGATGTTTGTGGCGGCGGGGGCGACGGCCTCTGCACAGGATGTGACGTTTTCGATGGACGCCACGCTCGCCTGCCTGTCCGGCATGTCGGAAAATCAGAACCCGCGCAGCTGTTTCGAAGCCTCCGCCAACGCCTGTATGGAGGCCACGCCGGGCGGCTGGTCCACCGTGGGCATGGGTGCATGTCTCAACAAAGAGTACGAATACTGGGACGCGCGCCTGAACAAAGCCTACGTCAAAGTGCGCGACATGCGCCGTAAGACGGACAAGGAACTCGGCGATATCGGTTCTTCCGCACCGAAACAGGCCGACGCGCTTTTGGCTATGCAACGCGCTTGGATCACCTACCGCGACGCCACATGTGACTACGAGCGCTCTCACTGGGGCGGCGGTACCGGGGGCGGGCCCGCCACGCTCAGTTGTCTTGTCACCCTGACCGCCGAGCAAACGCTCTACCTCGAAGCAGATGCGATTGTGGAGTGACTTGATGCGTTTGTTCCCCATCTTGCTTGCCCTCTGCGTAAGCACAGCAGCATACGCGCAAGACGCCTTTTCGCCTTCTGCGACGGAATCCTGTCTCGCAGGCCTCGATCGCAAAACCGACCGCCGCATCTGTGTTGGCGCATCTGCGCGGGAATGCGGCGAGGAAACCGACGAAGCCATCTGCATGGCCGCCGAAATCACTTATTGGGACACGCGCCTTGACGTGGCCTTTGCATTGGTGCTGGACCGCGCCAAGGGCAAGGACGATGACGCCAAGCATCTGAAGCTCAAGGCCCGTGATCAGGCTGGAGCGTTGGCAAAAGCGCAGGAAAGCTGGCTGCAATACCGCGCAGATGCCTGTGCCTTTGAACAGACGCTCTGGGGCTCCGGTCAACCCGACGCGCCAGAAGTGCAGGCCTGTCACCTCTTTCTGACTGCGGAACAGGTCTTTTACCTCGAAGCTGTCGCTTTGATTGAATGAGAAACGGAAAGTAACGATGAGCAAAATCCAGTCCAAGGTCATCACGGGCTCTGACGATTTCGCGGCCAACCGCGCGGCGCATCTCGGCATGATCGAGACCGTGCGCGAGGCCGCGCAGGCAGCCGCCCAGGGCGGCGGCGAGAAATCCCGAGCGCGTCACCTGAGCCGTGGCAAAATGCTGCCGCGTGACCGCGTGGCTGGCCTGCTCGATCCCGGCTCGCCCTTCCTTGAAGTCGGCGCAACGGCGGCGCATGGCATGTATGAGGGTGCGGCCCCTTGCGCGGGCGCTGTCGCCGGCATCGGTCAGGTGCACGGCCAGGAGGTCATGGTGGTCTGCAACGATGCCACGGTCAAAGGCGGCACCTACTACCCGATGACCGTCAAAAAACACCTGCGGGCGCAAGAGATTGCTGAGGAAAACAACCTGCCTTGCGTCTATCTGGTAGACAGCGGCGGCGCGAACCTGCCGCAGCAGGATGAGGTGTTCCCCGACCGCGATCACTTTGGCCGCATCTTTTATAACCAAGCCAATATGTCCGCCAAAGGCATACCGCAGATTGCCGTGGTCATGGGCTCCTGCACCGCAGGCGGCGCCTATGTGCCCGCCATGTCTGACGTGACCATCATCGTCAAAGAGCAGGGCACCATCTTCCTCGCAGGCCCGCCGTTGGTGAAAGCAGCAACCGGTGAAGTTGTATCCGCCGAAGATCTTGGCGGCGGTGACGTGCACACGCGCCTGTCTGGCGTGGCTGACTATCTCGCGGATGACGATGCCCACGCACTTGCACTGGCCCGTGATGCCCTGCGCCACCTCAACCGCACCAAACCGCAAACCGTGGACTGGCAGTCCCCCGAAGAGCCTGCCTACGACCCCGAGGAAATCCTCGGCGTGGTACCGGGCGGCTTGCGCACGCCTTATGACATCCGCGAGGTCATTGCGCGGGTTGTGGACGGCTCCCGCTTTGATGAATTCAAAAAGCGTTTCGGTGAAACGCTGGTCTGCGGCTTTGCGCACGTCAAAGGCTGCCCCGTCGGCATCATCGCCAACAACGGCGTGCTCTACTCCGAAAGCGCCGCCAAGGGCGCGCATTTCGTAGAACTCTGTTCCCAACGCGGCATCCCGCTGGTGTTCCTGCAAAACATCACCGGCTTCATGGTGGGCCGCAAATACGAGGCCGAGGGCATCGCGCGCCACGGCGCAAAAATGGTGACCGCCGTGGCCACCACCAAAGTGCCGAAAATCACCATGCTGGTCGGCGGCTCATTCGGTGCAGGCAACTACGGCATGGCCGGCCGCGCCTATAGCCCGCGTTTCTTGTGGACATGGCCCAACTCGCGCATCTCCGTGATGGGCGGCGAGCAGGCCGCAGGCGTTCTTGCCACCGTGAAACGCGACGCCATTGAACGCCAGGGCGGCGAATGGTCCGCGGAAGAAGAGGCCGCCTTCAAACAGCCCACGCTGGATATGTTTGAAGAACAAAGTCACCCGCTTTATGCCTCCGCCCGCCTGTGGGACGATGGCATCGTAGACCCGCGCAAAACCCGCGACGTGCTGCACCTGAGCTTGTCTGCCTCGCTGAACGCGCCCATTGAAGAAACCAAGTTTGGTGTCTTCCGGATGTGATTACGTGGGGACTGGCCCCAAAATTCCGGAGCATTTCCGGCAAGATGAATATAAAGGTCGGGAGGCCACGAAATGTTCGAAAAAATCCTGATAGCCAACCGCGGTGAAATCGCCTGCCGTGTGATCGAAAGCGCCCGCGAGATGGGTGTGAAAACCGTCGCCGTCTACTCCGACGCGGACGCCACCGCGAAACACGTTTCGCTCGCGGATCAGGCCGTGCACATCGGCGGCGCGGCCCCTGCCGAAAGCTACCTCAAGGGCGACGTGATCATCCAAGCCGCGCTCGAAACAGGCGCTCAGGGCATCCACCCGGGGTATGGCTTTCTTTCGGAAAATCCCGAGTTTGTGGAAGCGGTCGAGGCCGCTGGCCTGACCTTCATCGGTCCGTCCGCCAAAGCGATCCGCGCCATGGGCCTCAAAGACGCCGCAAAGGCGCTGATGGAAGAGGCCAATGTGCCGGTTGTTCCGGGATATCATGGCGCCAACCAAGACGGGGCGTTCTTGGCCGAACAGGCCGAGCAGATCGGCTATCCCGTGTTGATCAAGGCCGTGGCTGGCGGCGGCGGCAAGGGCATGCGCCTTGTCGAGAAGGCCTCGGATTTCGCTGACGCGCTTGCCAGCGCGCAAGGTGAAGCGACCACGGCTTTCGGCAACCCTGATGTGCTGATCGAGAAATACGTCACCAGCCCGCGCCACATCGAGGTGCAGGTCTTTGGCGACGGCACCAACGCCGTGCATCTCTTTGAGCGCGACTGCTCGCTGCAGCGCCGCCACCAGAAGGTGATCGAAGAAGCCCCAGCGCCGGGCATGACCGCCGAGATGCGCGCCGCCATGGGCGACGCCGCTGTGCGTGCAGCCGAGGCGATCAACTACAAAGGTGCGGGCACCATCGAATTCATCGTGGACGGCTCTGACGGTCTTCGCCCCGACGGGTTCTGGTTTATGGAGATGAACACACGCTTGCAGGTGGAACACCCTGTGACCGAGTTGATCACGGGTGTTGATCTTGTGGAGTGGCAGTTGCGAGTCGCCTCTGGCGAGCCGCTGCCAAAACAGCAGGACGAGCTGACCATCACCGGCCATGCCTTTGAGGCGCGCATTTACGCCGAAGACGTGCCCAAAGGCTTCCTGCCTGCGACCGGCACCCTGTCCCATCTTGAATTCCCCGCCGAGGCCCGCATCGACAGCGGTGTCCGCGCGGGGGACACGATCAGCCCTTGGTACGATCCTATGATTGCGAAGCTGATCGTGCATGGTCCAACCCGCGACGTGGCACTGAAACAGCTGGAACGCGCCCTGCGCTTTACCGATGTGGGCGGCACCGTGACCAACGTGAGCTTCCTGGCGCTTCTGGCCGCACAGCCCGACTTTGTCGCGGGCGACGTTGACACCGGTCTGATCGAACGCCACATCGACGCGCTCGCAGCGCAACCCGTGGCCTGTACCAAAGCGCGTTCCGTGGCAGCGCTGACCGCGATGGGCCTGATGGAGATGGTCAACGGCGCGCCCAAGCCCATTCTGGTGCTCTGGTCGCCCATGACCCACGTAATTGATCTGACCCATAATGATGAGGCGATCACCGCCCGCGTCACTGTTCATGACACGGCAGATTTCACCGTTGATCTCGGCGAGGTGCAGCACCGCGTGACCTACAAAGGTGGCGCATGGTGGGTGGACGCGACCAAAGTGCTCGCCCGCACCGCGCGCAATGGCGATGAGCTGACCGTTTTCTGGGGCAACGGCTACCGCTTCCACGTTGTCGACCCGCTGGTGCGCGAGGACGCCGAAGGGGCAGGGGGCAACGTGATCGCTGCGCCGATGCCGGGGTTGGTCAAAGCCGTGTTTGCGGAGGCTGGACAGGGCGTGAGCAAAGGCGATCGACTGGCCATTCTGGAAGCCATGAAAATGGAACATGCGCTTTTGGCGCCGCGTGATGGTGTCGTGGCCGAAGTTTTGTCCACCGAAGGCGCTCAGGTTGAGGATGGCGCAGCCCTCGTGCGTCTGGAAGACGAGGAAGAGGCCTGATGGCTGCGATCCTGCATTCGATTGCCGGCAGTCGGTCCTTTCGGGTGAACTGGCTGCTCCACGAGCTTGGCGAAAAGGTCGAGATCGTGCCTTACGCCATTATGGACGGGTCGCTGCAGCATCCCGAGTTCAAGGCCAAGTCGCCGGCGCGACGTGTGCCTGCGCTCGAGCTTGATGGCCGTGTGCTCTATGAAAGTGGCGCGATTGTCCAATACCTGTGTGAAACACGCACCGGCCACAGCCTCATGCCTGCAATTGACAGCGATGAACGCTCTGGCTGGCTGCAGTGGATTCACTATGCGGAAACCATCGGTGCCGGGGTGCAGAACCTTAACATGCAGCACCTTTTTCTGCCGAAGGAATGGATGAAATCTCCTACCGTTATGGGGATCGAAACCAAGCGTCTGGCGATTGCGCTAAAGGCTGTAGAAACTGCTTTGCAGGACGGACGCAGCTATTTGCTGGCAAGCGGGTTCTCCGCGGCCGACGTGATGATGGGGTTCACACTGGAGAGCGCGTCACGCTACGTGCGCTTTGACGGGTATCCGCAAACCTCTCAGTACCTCGCGCGCATCAAGGCGCGGGCAGCCTATCAAGCTGCAGAGGCCGCCGAGGGCCCTCAGCAATTCTATACTCAGGACTTTTACGAGTTGCCGGAGGCGTGACCATGTCCAAGTTTGTCGAGATCTTCGAAATGGGGCCGCGTGACGGTCTTCAGAACGAAAAGCGCCAGATTCCGACGTCCGAAAAAATCGCTCTGGTGAACTGTTTGAGCACAGCCGGCTTCAAGCGGATTGAAGTGGCGAGTTTCGTGAGCCCGAAATGGGTTCCGCAAATGGCGGACAGCGCGGAAGTTCTAGCAGGCATTACCCGCGCAGCAGGAGTGCGTTACGCGGCCTTAACGCCGAACATGCGAGGCTTTGAAGGAGCCGTGGCTGCACAAGCCGACGAAATTGCGATTTTCGGTTCCGCGAGCGAGGGCTTTTCCAAGGCGAATATCAACGCAACCATCGCCGAAAGCCTGGAACGTTTCGCGCCTGTCGTGGAGGCGGCAAAAGCGGCCGGGCTGCCAGTGCGTGGCTATGTCAGTTGCGTCACGGATTGCCCCTATGACGGTCCGACGCCACCGGAAAAGGTCGCCGAAGTTGCAAAGCACCTATTTGACGCCGGCTGCTATGAAATCAGCTTGGGCGATACCATCGGACAGGGGACGCCAGAAACGATCACCGCGATGCTGAATGCAGTGCTGGAAACTGTTCCAGCCGAAAAAATCGCGGGCCATTATCACGACACCTCCGGCCGTGCGCTTATCAACATCGAAGCCTCTCTCGATCTTGGCGTTCGCGTTTTTGATGCGGCCGTGGGCGGATTGGGCGGCTGCCCTTATGCACCGGGTGCCAAGGGCAATGTGGCCACCGAGGCCGTTGACTCACGGCTCAAAGAGTTGGGCTACGAGACGGGACTGAACACGAATGTGCTTGTAGAAGCCGCAAGCATGGTGCGGGCAATGCGCGCAGAAGGAAAGAATGATGTTTGAAACGCTGACCATCGAAATTGACGCGCGCGGGGTGGCGACGCTGACGCTGAACCGACCCGAGAAACACAACGCGATGTCTGGCGCAATGATTGCTGAACTCAGGGAAGCCGCCGAAGCTCTCGGCGCGAATGATGATGTGCGCGTCGTTGTCCTGACTGGTGCGGGCAAGAGTTTCTGTGCGGGCGGCGATTTGGGCTGGATGCAAGCGCAAATGGCGGCGGACAGCGAAACCCGCTTTGTGGAGGCGCGCAAGTTGGCAGAAGCTCTTCAGGCCCTCAATACAATGCCCAAACCGTTGATCGGCAAGTTGCAAGGCAATGCCTTTGGTGGCGGCGTCGGCATGGCAAGTGTCTGCGACGTGGCAATTGGGGTGGAAACCCTGACAATGGGGCTGACAGAAACCAAGCTTGGCCTAATCCCCGCCACGATCGGTCCTTACGTTCTGTCACGTATGGGCGAGGCCATGGCTCGCCGTGTCTTTATGTCGGCCCGTTTGTTCAAGGCATCAGAAGCTGTCACGCTTGGGCTGCTCGCAAAGGCCGTTCCCGCTGAAGAACTGGATGCTGCGGTGGAAGCCGAAGTTGCGCCCTATCTTGCTTGTGCGCCAGGTGCGGTGGCTCGCGCAAAAGCACTGACCAGAAAACTCGGGCCAACCATCGATGACGCCGTGATCGACCACACAATTGGTGAACTTGTTGCCTGCTGGGAAGGGCAGGAGGCCAAAGACGGCATTACCGCGTTTTTTGCCAAGGAAAAGGCCCCCTGGGTCAAAGGCTGATTTTTCCACTATCGCGCAATTAGCAGGCCGGCTGTCGCAGTCCGGCCTGTTTTCGTTTGCCTGCCTTATGGGCGGCAGAATTCCTGCATCGGTTTAGTCGAGGGAATCTGTTGGGAAAGCCAATGTTGGAATCAAAGCGCGCAGGGGAGGAACTTCAAGAGGTAGGCCGTAAAAAATCGTCGCAGGCAGATCGGCCCGGACGGGTTCCGAACCTGAAAAAACGCCTGAAAACTAAAGAAAATCGTTGTTTCGACCCGGATCGCGGTAACTCCCCTGCTTATTGACCCCGACATGGCCCAAGGGTAAACCCCGACAGAGACCTAATACAGCCAGCTGACTGCACCACGCTCGCGTGCATGAAAGGAGCTACCATTGGAAGAGATGCTTCGGGAGTACTTCCCCATTATCATCTTTTTGGCCGTCGCAATCGCACTTGGCCTTGTTTTCATTCTTGCCGCAGTTGTTTTGGCCGTACGTAACCCCGATCCCGAGAAGGTGAGTGCGTATGAATGTGGTTTCAACGCCTTTGATGACGCCCGGATGAAGTTTGACGTGCGCTTTTACCTCGTCTCCATCCTGTTCATCATCTTCGATCTGGAAATTGCCTTCCTGTTCCCATGGGCCGTCGGGTTCAAGGACATCTCGATGGTTGGGTTCTGGTCGATGATGGTGTTCCTTGCGGTGCTGACCATTGGCTTTGCCTACGAATGGAAGAAGGGAGCTCTGGAATGGGAGTGATGACAGGCGCGAACACCGCTGGTGTCGATCGTGAAGTGGTCACTCAGGCCATCAATACCGAGCTTCAAGACAAGGGTTTTCTGCTCACAAACGCAGAGGACCTCATCAACTGGGGCCGCACCGGTTCGCTGCACTGGATGACTTTTGGTCTTGCCTGTTGCGCGGTTGAAATGATGCACACCTCCATGCCGCGCTACGACGCCGAACGCTTTGGCATTGCCCCGCGCGCATCTCCGCGCCAGTCCGACGTCATGATCGTTGCCGGCACGTTGACCAACAAGATGGCGCCCGCTTTGCGTAAGGTTTACGACCAGATGCCGGAGCCGCGCTATGTGATTTCTATGGGCTCGTGCGCCAACGGCGGCGGTTATTATCACTACAGCTATTCCGTTGTGCGCGGATGTGATCGCATCGTGCCCGTCGACATCTACGTGCCAGGTTGTCCGCCGACCGCTGAAGCCTTGCTTTACGGTCTGTTGCAGCTGCAACGCAAAATCCGCCGTACCGGCACTATCGAACGCTAACGGGGGCGCGTGAGACATGAGTGACGCACTGAATGAACTGGGCGCCCACATCGAGCTCAAAAGGCCCGATTGTGTGCTGTCTTGGGACGTCGCCTACGGTGAACTCAACATTGATGTCACGCCGACGAACATTGCCGGCTTCATCGAGTTTCTGAAAGCTGATCCCAATTGCCGCTTTTCCACACTCGTGGACGTGACTGCGGTGGATTACCCAGAACGCGCGAAGCGCTTCGACGTGGTCTATCACCTGCTCAGCATGTACCAGAACCAGCGGGTCCGTTTGCGCGTGGCTGTCCGCGAGGATGAAATGGTGCCGTCGATCACCGAGGTTCACCCTTCCGCGAACTGGTTCGAGCGTGAAGTGTTCGACATGTTCGGGATCATCTTCTCCGATCACCCGGACCTGCGTCGCCTGCTGACGGACTATGGCTTCCGTGGCCACCCGCTGCGCAAGGACTTCCCGACAACCGGCTACACCGAGGTTCGGTATGATGAAGCCCAGAAGCGCGTGGTTTACGAGCCTGTGCAGCTGACGCAGGACTACCGCCAGTTTGATTTCATGTCGCCTTGGGAGGGTGCAAATTACATCCTGCCCGGTGACGAGAAGGGGGACGCGAAATGATGGACGGCTCCAAGTTTGACGACGGCAGCGTGGACGCGCTGAGCGGCGAACAGAAAATCCGCAATTTCAACATCAACTTCGGCCCGCAGCACCCTGCGGCCCACGGCGTGCTGCGCCTCGTGCTTGAACTCGACGGCGAGATCGTTGAGCGCTGCGACCCGCATGTGGGTCTCTTGCACCGTGGCACCGAAAAACTGATGGAAAGCCGCACCTACTTGCAGAACCTGCCTTATTTGGACCGCCTCGACTACGTGGCGCCAATGAACCAGGAGCATGCATGGTGCTTGGCCATCGAAAAACTGACTGGCACCGAAGTGCCACGCCGTGCACAGCTGATCCGCGTTTTGTTCTGCGAAATCGGCCGCATCCTGAACCACCTGATGAACATCACCACACAAGCGATGGACGTCGGCGCGCTGACCCCGCCGCTCTGGGGTTTTGAAGAACGTGAAAAACTCATGATCTTCTACGAACGGGCCTGTGGCGCGCGTCTGCATGCGAACTACTTCCGCCCGGGTGGCGTACATCAGGATCTGCCCGACGAGTTGATCGACGACATCGAAGAATGGTGCATAGAGTTCCCGAATGTCATTCAGGACATTGACGACCTGCTGACAGAAAACCGTATTTTCAAACAGCGGAACGTCGATATTGGCGTCGTGAACGAAGAAGAAGTTCTTCAATACGGCATGTCCGGCGTTATGGCCCGTTCGGCTGGCCTCGCTTGGGACCTGCGCCGTGCGCAGCCATACGAGTGTTACGATGAATTCGAATTCCAGATTCCGGTTGGCAAGAATGGCGACTGCTATGATCGTTACCTGATGCGTATGGAAGAGATGCGCCAGTCGCTCTCGATCATGCGTCAGGCGATCCACAAGCTGCGCGAAGCCACCGGTGATGTGCTGTCGCGTGGCAAACTGACCCCGCCGAAACGCGGCGATATGAAGACGTCCATGGAGAGCTTGATCCATCACTTCAAGCTTTATACCGAAGGGTTCCATGTGCCGGCAGGAGAGGTTTATGCCGCCGTTGAAGCCCCAAAGGGGGAGTTTGGCGTTTACATGGTCGCGGACGGCACGAACAAACCTTATCGCGCCAAGCTGCGCGCGCCGGGTTATTTGCACCTTCAGGCGATGGATCACATCGCGACAGGCCATCAACTTGCAGACGTCGCGGCGATCATCGGCACCATGGACATCGTGTTCGGGGAGATCGACCGCTGATGCGCCTTCTTGCCGCCACAGCTGCGCTTGTGATTGCCGCACCCGTTTGGGCTGCGGACGAAGCGCCTGTGTCGCAAGACATGCTCGACCTGATTATTCAGGTGGGAGAGGCCAACGACTGCCTCATCACCCGTGATCTGGCCAAGGCAGAACTGCTGCCGGCGGGCTTTACAGGCCGTACGTTCGAGAAGTCGCTGCGCTACCTGCAAAAGCAGGGCAAAGGCCAGATCGACAGTGGCACCTTCAAACTGGCGACGGAGACCTGCGGCTGATGGATATGGGCACGCTGACCATTCTGCTCTGCCTCGGAGGCACTGTTGTGACTGGCATTCTTGCCTTCACTTTCTGGCGCGATCCGGAAGCCGGTATGAAGTCCGCCACTCATCGCCTTGAACAATTGCCGCAAGTGATGACAGACCGCTATGTCGCGTTCGTTTTTTTGTCTCTCGCAGCGGCCTGGCACGGCGACGCGGGCGTGATCGCCGTGTTGTTCACAGCCTTTGCATTCATGGGTTTCGCGGACGGGGTGATCTATGCCCGCGCGGGACACCCGCATATCAAACACACCGCTGCCGGTGTGGCTGCTGCTCTTGTAGCCGCCGTCGCAGCGTGGACCGAACTAAGTAACGGAGCCGTCTGAGATGCTACGTCGTCTGTATCATGAACAGCCAGAGAGCTTTGCTTTCACCGCCGCGAACGAGACGTGGGCGGAGGCGCAGATCACCAAGTATCCCGAAGGCCGGCAGGCCTCGGCCGTGATCCCGCTGTTGTGGCGCGCGCAGGAACAGGAAGGCTGGCTGTCCAAACCCGCGATTGAATATGTGGCCGATATGCTTGGCATGGCCTATATTCGCGTGCTCGAGGTCGCCTCATTCTATTTCATGTTCCAGCTGCAACCTGTCGGCAAAGTTGCGCACATTCAGATTTGTGGCACGACCTCCTGCATGATCTGCGGCGCGGAAGATCTGATTGCGGTCTGCCGCGAGAAGATCGCGGACAAGCCGCATATGCTGTCCGCCGACGGCAAATTCAGCTGGGAAGAAGTTGAGTGCCTCGGTGCCTGCACAAATGCGCCGATGGCGCAGATCGGCAAGGATTACTACGAAGACCTGACTGCGGAGGGCTTCGCAAAAATGCTTGATGATATGGCTGCGGGCAATTTGCCGCTGCCGGGTCCGCAAAATGGCCGCTATGCGTCAGAACCTCTGAGTGGTCTGACAAGCCTCAAGGAATTTGACAGCGGTCATACGCAATACAATGCGTCGGTGCAGCTTGCTTCGGATCTGGGCGACACAATCAAACGCATCGACGGCAGTGAAGTGCCAATCCTGACACCTTGGGTCGGCAAGGATGGCAAAGTTGCAGGCCGCGAGGCCGAAGCCAACCCGCCTGCACCGGCGCCTGCGCCAAAACCTGCGGTCAAGCAGGCGGAAGATGCGAAGAAAGCCAAGGCTGACGACAAGCCCAAGGCGGAAGAACAGCCCAAGAAGACTGCGAAAAAGGCAGCGGCCAAAGCTGAAAAACCAAAGGCCGAGAAGAAGCCTGCCGCCAAGAAGGCTGCACCTAAAAAGACCGCAAAAGCGGCTGCAGATGATCTCAAACTGCTCAAGGGCGTCGGCCCTGCGCTGGAGAAAAAGCTGCATGACAACGGCATAACCAGCTTTGCTCAGATTGCGGCTTGGGGGTCGGAAGACATCGCGGACATGGATGACAAGCTGTCATTCAAAGGTCGCATCGCTCGTGACAACTGGGTCGAACAGGCAAAACTGTTGGCCGAAGGCGGAGAAACAGAATTCTCCAAACGCGCAAAGGACGCAAAATAAACTAGGAAGACCAACATAGGGAAGAACGCAAAATGTCCACTGAAAACAATAATATGACTTGCACAATTGTGTGCTGGGTGATCGCCGCGATAGTCGGTGTGATCGCCTTTATGGTGCTGAATGGCATCCTGTGGGGCTTTCTTGCGTTCATCCTTGGTGCGGTTGTGGCGGTTCTTCTGGGCATGTGGATGGTGAAAACCTTTTGCGCGGCCGCCGAAGCACCTGCTTCGATCCCGGCGTCGACACCTGCACCAGCGGCGACGACGGCACCCGCAGCGCCTGCAGCTGAAGAGACTGCTGCTGCCGAGGCTGCTGCGGATGAAGCTGCTGCAAACGCGAATGCGGCCATGGCCGATGAAGCGCCCGCAGAGGACAGCGCAGAACCATTGGTCAAGCCGAGCACCGAATTGCCCGGTCAAAAAGAACTGGCCGAGCGCAAAGGCACGTGGAAATACGAAAAGCCCACTGACGATACGGCCGCAGCCCCCGAAGCTGCGCCTGCAGCGCCGGCGGCAGGTGGCGCGGATGATCTCAAAGTGCTGAAGGGCGTCGGACCCGCGCTGGAGAAGAAACTTCACGCCAACGGCGTCACAACCTTCGCACAGATCGCCGCATGGGGACCTGAAGACATCGCCGACATGGACGACAAGCTGTCGTTCAAAGGCCGCATCGAGCGTGACGGATGGGTGGAACAAGCCAAGAAGCTCGCAGAGGGCTGAGGCATGAGTGGAGAGGGCAAGATCCAAAAGCAAAGGCGTCAGGGACGGTTCGCTGCGATAACTATCGCGGGAACGGGCGTCTATTGGATTTTGGCTATCGCCGCTGGCAATTTCTGGGACCTGTCAGACAGGACCAAAGGGTTGCTCGACCTAATCGCCTTGGCGGGCTTCGTGTTCGCCTTGGTGCAAATTTTTAGAATGGCGATGGATCGCCGTGAAACCAAAGGGTAACGGGATGCTCAAGGATCAGGACCGTATCTTTACCAACCTCTATGGCATGCATGACCGCACGCTGGCTGGGGCCAAAGCACGCGGCCATTGGGATGGCACCGCCAAGCTTATCCAGATGGGGCGTGAGCAGATCGTCGAACACATGAAGGCCTCCGGTCTGCGTGGACGCGGCGGTGCAGGCTTTCCGACCGGGCTGAAATGGTCCTTTATGCCCAAAGAGAGCGACGGTCGCCCGGCTTATCTCGTAATCAACGCGGACGAATCCGAACCCGGCACCTGTAAGGACCGCGAGATCATGCGTCATGATCCGCATACCCTGATCGAAGGCGCTCTGATCGCGTCCTTCGCCATGAACGCCCACACATCATACATCTACATCCGAGGCGAATACATCCGGGAGCGGGAAGCGCTACAGGCCGCCATCGACGAATGCTATGACGCTGGCTTGCTTGGCAAAAACGCCGCTGGCTCCGGCTGGGATTTCGACCTCTTCCTGCACCACGGCGCAGGGGCCTATATCTGTGGCGAAGAAACCGCTCTGATCGAAAGCCTCGAGGGCAAAAAGGGCATGCCACGCATGAAACCGCCGTTCCCTGCGGGCGCGGGTCTCTATGGCTGCCCGACGACGGTGAACAACGTGGAATCCATCGCCGTTGTGCCAACAATCCTGCGGCGCGGCGCAGAATGGTTTGCCGGTTTTGGCCGCCCCAACAACGCAGGCACCAAACTCTTTGGTATTTCCGGTCACGTGAACACGCCTTGTGTTGTCGAAGAAGAGATGTCGATCTCTTTCGAGGAACTGATCGAAAAACACTGTGGGGGCATTCGTGGCGGTTGGGACAACCTTCTTGCTGTGATCCCGGGCGGGTCTTCTGTGCCGTGCGTACGTGGCGAAGATATGAAAGACGCCATCATGGACTTTGATTACCTGCGCGGCGAACTCGGCTCTGGCCTTGGCACCGCTGCGGTGATCGTCATGGACAAGCAGACCGACATCATCAAAGCGATCTGGCGTCTGTCCAAGTTCTACAAGCACGAGAGCTGTGGCCAATGCACGCCTTGCCGCGAGGGTACCGGTTGGATGATGCGTGTGATGGACCGCCTTGTGCGCGGAGAAGCTGAAGTCGAAGAAATCGATATGCTGTTTGACGTAACCAAACAGGTGGAAGGCCATACAATTTGTGCTCTTGGCGACGCGGCTGCTTGGCCGATTCAGGGTCTGATCAAGAACTTCCGCGAAGAGATCGAAGACCGGATCAAGGCTCAGAAAACCGGGCGCATGGGCGCCATGGCGGCGGAGTAATTGGCCATGGTAGCTCGCACTCTTACACTTCTGCTGTGTGCGTCTTTTGCGCTGACTGCTTGTGATCGCAGGAAGGACGACCAGTTCGCCTTCAATGGCATCTATTTCAAATCAACATCGGATCAGGTGTCGAAAGAGGTGCGCGAGCATTTTGAGGTCAATGTCAAAGGGGCCAATCAGGATCTGAAGGCCGCCCGCGAGGCCGGCCGGTACGAGGGTACGCGTTACTGCATCAAGGAATACGGCACCTCCCGCATCGATTGGGTTGTGGGTCCGGAAAACGAGGCCGTCGTGCCTGTCGACGACGTGCTGCGTCTCGAAGGGATTTGCCGCCCGACATGATGATGCGTGTCGCATATCCCGGCTGTTCTTGCCTGACTGGTGGCTTTCGCGCCTCCCATTGCCTTGCGGGCACTTCGCTCGCTTGGACGAAGGGAGTGATGGCATGAAACATCTCGCAATGACGACCTTGATAGCGTCACTGGCGGCGGGTGCCGCGTTGGCAAAGCCGCCGCTGCGTGAGGTCAAGGAGATCGACGACCAGATTTTCTGGGGGATACTGGCCTACGAGATTTCCGAGCAGTGCGCGTCGCTTGATGCGCGCAAGTTCAAGGCGGTATCCGACCTCTGGTCGCTGGCCAGCAAGGCGCAATCCATGGGCTACAGCCGCGACGAAATCAAAACCTACATCCGCTCCGACGAGGAAAAGGCCCGCATGCGCACGCGTGGCGAGGCTTATCTGGCGAGCAGGGGGGTGTCTTATGAGACACCTGAAACCTTCTGCACCTTCGGGAAAGCGGAAATCGAACGAAACAGCGCGATCGGCGCGTATCTGAGGGCGAAATAGGCGATGTCTGACCTACGCAAGATCATCATCGACGAGACTGAGGTCGAAGTAGAGGGCGCAATGACCCTCATTCAGGCCTGTGAAGAGGCGGGCGTGGAAATCCCGCGCTTCTGTTATCACGAGCGCCTTTCCATTGCGGGCAACTGTCGCATGTGCCTTGTCGAAGTTGTAGGCGGCCCGCCCAAACCTGCAGCTTCCTGCGCCATGCAGGTGCGCGACCTGCGGCCCGGTCCCGAAGGCCAACCGCCGGTTGTTAAAACAAACTCGCCGATGGTCAAGAAAGCCCGCGAAGGTGTGATGGAGTTTCTGCTCATCAACCACCCGCTGGATTGCCCGATCTGTGATCAGGGGGGGGAATGTGACCTTCAAGACCAGGCTGTCGCCTACGGTGTTGATTTCTCCCGCTTCCGCGAACCCAAACGCGCTGTAGACGACCTGAACCTTGGCCCGCTAGTCGGGACCGCGATGACCCGCTGTATTTCCTGTACCCGTTGTGTGCGCTTTACCACCGAAGTGGCGGGCATCACCCAGATGGGCCAGACCGGTCGTGGCGAGGACGCCGAGATCACCAGCTACCTCAATGAGACCCTCGACAGCAATCTACAGGGCAACATCATTGATTTGTGTCCCGTCGGTGCATTGACGTCTAAGCCTTACAGCTTCACCGCGCGTCCGTGGGAATTGACCAAAACCGAAACCATCGACGTGATGGACGGAATGGGTGCAAGCATCCGTGTGGACACAAAGGGTCGCGAAGTTATGCGCATCATGCCGCGCAACCACGACGGCGTGAACGAAGAATGGATTTCGGACAAAACCCGTTTTGTCTGGGACGGCCTACGTCGCCAGCGTCTCGACAAGCCTTACGTGCGTGTCGATGGCAAGCTCAAGCCTGCAACTTGGGGTGAAGCGCTCGCCGCCGCTGCAGGCGCGATGAAAGGCAAAAAAGTTGCCGCTCTTGTCGGTGATCTGGCTCCGACCGAGGCTGTTTTTGCGCTCAAACAGATCGTTGACGGCCTGGAAGGCAACATCGAATGCCGCACAAACGGCGCAGTGCTTCCGGCTGGCAACCGGTCAGCCTACGTCGGCAACGCCTCGATCGAAGATATTGATACCGCAAAGGAAATCTACCTGATTGGGACGAACCCAAGGCTTGAGGCGCCGGTGTTGAATGCGCGTATCCGCAAGGCTTGGTCCAAAGGCGCGAACGTCACCGTTGCGGGTCCAAAAAACATGGACCTGACCTATGACTTCAACTTCATGGGGCCGGGTCGCCTGATGCTGAACCGTGCCGTGGCTGAAGCCAAGCCCTCGGAGAACGCGATCGTGATCGTGGGGCAGGGTGCCATTGCGGAGGGCGACGGTGTCGCTGTCCTCGGTCAGGCGATGGCGCTGGCCGAAAAGCTCGGCGGCAAGATGATGGTTCTGCACACCGCTGCAAGCCGCGTTGGCGCAATGGACGTGGGTGCCGTCACTGAAGGCGGTGTTGATGCCGCTCTCGAGGGCGCCGAAGTGGTTTTCAATCTCGGCGCGGACGAAGTCGACATCGCCGAAGGCCCGTTTGTGATCTATCAGGGCTCCCACGGCGATCGAGGCGCACACCGCGCGGATGTGATCCTGCCAGCGGCGGCCTATACAGAAGAAAACGGCCTGTTTGTGAACACAGAAGGCCGCCCCCAACTGGCGATGCGCGCCGGTTTCGCTCCTGGTGACGCCAAGGAGAACTGGGCCATACTGCGCGCCCTGAGCGCCGAATTGGAAGCGACGCTTGGATATGACAGCCTAGCGCAACTGCGTCAGGCTCTGGTCGCTGAAGTGCCCCATCTTGCAAAGGTGGATCAGGTCATCGACAACGGCTGGACGCCGCTGGAAGTCAAAGAACTCGGCAAGGGCGCTTTTGGCAATGCCATTTCCGATTTCTATCTGACCAACCCAATTGCCCGCGCGAGCGAGTTGATGGCGGAGCTTTCAGCCAACGCCAAGGAACGCAACAGCAAGAAGATCGCGGCGGAGTAGACGAGAGTGATCACCCGGACACATATCCTTGGCCTTAGTCTGGCGGTCTTCGCCGGGCTCGCGGCTTGCACGCCTCAGACCGACGGGTCTGTGGCGCGTCAGGATGTTGTGTTCGATCCCATCTATGGCGGCGTCGACACGCGCCTTCTGGAGGGGGATCTGGTGAATTTCCACGTCGAGATGGCTGGCGCACGCAATGAACAGGACGTGCACCGCTACGCAGAATGTGCAGCGGCACAATATGCACTGATCCGTGGCTTCGGCTTTGCCCGCCATGTGCGCACAACCACTGACAAATCCGAAGAGAACTGGACCGGTGACGCGGTTTATGTGATCTCCGCAGCCCTGCCGAAAGGGCTAAAGACAATTGACGCAGAGGTCATCGTGGCCGACTGCGAAGACAATGGCATACCGACGGTGTGAGGCCCCATGACTGAATTCTTTACCAACACAAACCTCGGGATTTTACTGACTGTCGTCGGTCAGGTCCTGCTGGTCGTTGTTCCGCTCTTGGTGGCGCTGGCGTTTCTACTTTACGCCGACCGCAAGATCTGGGCGGCCGTGCAGCTGCGCCGCGGCCCCAACGTTGTGGGCGTTTTTGGCCTGCTGCAAAGCTTTGCCGACTTCATCAAATACGCGGTGAAGGAGATCGTTTATCCGGCCGGTGCAGACAAGGCTGTCTTCCTTCTGGCCCCGATGATCACTCTTTGTATGGCGTTGATTGCCTGGGCTGTGATTCCGTTTGGAGACGGCCTGGTTGTGTCCGATCTGAACGTGGCGATCCTCTATGTGTTCGCGGTTTCCTCGCTTGAGGTCTACGGCGTGATTATGGGGGGCTGGGCATCCAACTCGAAATATCCGTTCCTTGGTTCGCTCCGCTCCGCAGCACAGATGATCTCGTATGAGGTGTCGATTGGCCTGATCATCATCGGCATCATCATCTCGACGGGCTCCATGAACTTCGGCGACATCGTGAACGCACAGGACGGAAAGTACGGCATCTTCAGCTGGTACTGGTTGCCCCATTTCCCGATGCTGTTCCTTTTCCTGATCTCTGCACTGGCTGAAACGAACCGTCCGCCATTCGACCTTCCGGAAGCTGAATCCGAACTGGTTGCGGGCTATCAGGTGGAATACAGCTCAACACCATTCCTGCTCTTCATGATCGGCGAATACGTGGCGATCGTGCTGATGTGCGCGCTGGTATCGCTTCTGTTCCTTGGCGGTTGGCTGTCGCCGATCCCGGGGCTGCCAGACGGCATTCTTTGGATGCTTTTGAAAATCTGTTTTGTCTTCTTCATCTTCTCGATGGTGAAGGCGATCACCCCGCGCTACCGCTACGACCAGCTGATGCGCATCGGTTGGAAGGTCTTCCTGCCGCTGTCGCTCTTCTGGGTTGTTCTGGTGGCGTTCCTCGCGAAATTCGAACTCTTCGGCGGTGCCTATGCCCGCTGGGCCATCGGAGGCTGATATGACGGCAATCGACTACAAACGCGCCGCCGGCTATTTCCTGCTGAAAGACTTCATCGGCGGCTTCCGCCTTGGCATGAAGTATTTCTTCAAGCCCAAAGCCACGGTGAACTACCCGCACGAAAAAGGCCCGCTTTCCCCGCGCTTTCGCGGTGAACACGCCCTGCGCCGGTATCCCAACGGCGAAGAGCGCTGCATCGCCTGCAAACTCTGCGAGGCGATCTGCCCTGCGCAGGCAATCACCATCGATGCGGAACCTCGGGAAGACGGCTCGCGCCGTACCACGCGCTATGACATTGACATGACCAAGTGCATCTATTGCGGTTTCTGCCAGGAAGCCTGCCCAGTGGACGCAATTGTCGAAGGCCCGAATTTCGAATTTGCCACCGAGACCCGCGAAGAGCTGTTCTACGACAAGGCAAAACTGCTTGAGAACGGTGAGCGCTGGGAAGCGGAAATCGCCAAAAACCTCGAAATCGACGCGCCGTACCGATGACCGATCCGAAGAACCCATATCAGGCGATGTTCGCCCAGTATCAGGAGATGGCCAAGGCCTTCAATCCTGCGCTGGAGTCATTCACGCCCAAAGGGTTCGAGGCGCTCTGGCCGACAATGCCCAAGGACGTGATGGAAATGTTCTTCGGCAATACGATCAATCAGGGCGGGCTTGATGCCAAGACCCGCCTCTTGCTGACCCTTGGCGCGCTCACAATGCTGGGCGCACAGGCAGACGCGCAAATTCGGCTCACCGTCCGCCATCTGGTGGAAGCAGGAGCCACGAAACAGGAAATTGTGGAGACCATCGGCCAGATGTCGATGTTCGCCGGTATTCCCGCAACCACCCGTGCCATGGAACTGGTGCAAGAGGTGCTCGCGGAACAAGAGGGAAGTGATACATGACCATCGCGGCATTAGCATTCTGGCTGTTTGCGATCTGCGTGATCGCTGGCGGGCTATTCACCGTCATCAGCCGCAATCCGGTGCACTCCGTGCTCTGGCTCATTCTGGCCTTTCTCAGCTCCGCGGGGCTCTTTGTCCTGCTGGGAGCAGAGTTTGTGGCCATGCTGCTGATCATCGTCTACGTGGGCGCGGTTGCCGTGCTCTTCCTCTTTGTGGTGATGATGCTGGACGTGGACTTTGCCGAGCTTAAGGCAGGTATGGCGCAATACATGCCACTTGCCTTGCTGATCGGTGTTGTTCTCCTGATGCAACTTGGCATGGCCTTTGGCGTCTGGCAGTTCGCGGACACAGCCGAGGCAGCCCGCGCAGCCGTGGCACCGGCGCCTGAGGAGATGCACAACACCGCAGCTCTGGGTGTCATCCTCTACGACCAATATTTCCTGCTCTTCCAACTGGCTGGCCTGATCCTGCTGGTTGCCATGATCGGGGCCATCGTACTGACCCTGCGCCACCGCAAGGACATCAAACGCCAGAACGTTCTGGAACAGATGTGGCGCGATCCGGCAGATTCCATGGAACTCAAAGACGTAAAACCGGGGCAGGGGCTTTAAGCCCGCCGGATAAGAAAAAAGAACCGAGGGACCACACATGATTGGTTTGGAACATTATCTGGGCGTGGCGGCGACGCTGTTCGTCATCGGCATCTTCGGCCTCTTCCTGAACCGGAAGAATATCATCATCCTGTTGATGTCGATCGAACTCATTCTGCTGTCGGTCAACATCAACCTGGTGGCATTCTCCAGCTTTTTGGGCGATCTGGTCGGGCAGGTCTTTACGCTCTTCGTGCTGACCGTGGCCGCAGCAGAGGCCGCCATCGGCCTTGCGATCCTCGTATCATTCTTCCGCAACCGCGGCTCGATCGCGGTGGAAGATGTCAACGTGATGAAAGGCTGATCAGATGATCTACAAGACTATCCTGTTTGCGCCTTTGATCGGCGCCATCATCGCAGGCTTCGGCTGGCGCATGATTGGCGAGAAAGCGGCGCAAGTTGTCACCACTTCGCTTTTGTTCCTCGCCTGTCTGCTCAGCTGGATCGTGTTCCTGCAAGGCGCACAGGAAGACGAGGCCGTGCACATCATGACCTTCATCCAGTCGGGCCTTCTGGACACCAGCTGGTCAATTCGTGTGGATCGACTGACGACGATCATGCTGATCGTTGTAACGTCGGTTTCCGCGCTCGTGCACCTGTACAGCTTCGGTTACATGGCGCACGATGAAAACTGGAAAGACGGCGAGCACTACAAGGCACGTTTCTTTGCCTATCTGTCGTTCTTTACCTTTGCCATGCTGATGCTGGTGACCTCTGACAACCTCGTTCAGATGTTCTTCGGCTGGGAAGGTGTGGGCGTGGCCTCCTATCTGTTGATTGGGTTCTACTACAAGAAACCTTCTGCCAATGCCGCAGCCATCAAGGCCTTCGTGGTCAACCGCGTCGGCGATTTCGGCTTTGCCCTCGGGATCTTCGGCCTCTTCATGCTGACTGACAGCATTCAGTTTGACGTGATCTTCGCGCAAGCCCCAGCGCTTGCCGAAACAAACCTGCATTTCCTGTGGCGCGAATGGAACGCGGCGAACTTGCTGGCCTTCCTGTTGTTCGTCGGGGCCATGGGCAAGTCTGCGCAGCTTTTCCTGCACACCTGGTTGCCGGACGCGATGGAAGGTCCGACACCGGTGTCCGCGCTGATCCACGCAGCAACCATGGTGACGGCGGGTGTTTTCCTTGTCTGCCGCATGTCGCCTTTGATGGAATACGCGCCTGAAGCCATGGCATTCGTGGTGTTTATCGGCGCATCGACCGCCTTTGTTGCGGCCACCATCGGCCTCGTGCAGAACGATATTAAACGCGTGATCGCCTATTCGACCATGTCCCAGCTGGGGTATATGTTCGTGGCCGCAGGCGTTGGCGTCTACTCGGCTGCCATGTTCCACCTGTTCACACACGCTTTCTTCAAGGCCATGCTCTTCCTTGGGGCCGGTTCCGTGATCCACGCGATGCATCACGAGCAGGACATGCGCAATTACGGCGGTCTGCGCAAAAAGATCCCTTACACGTTCTGGGCCATGATGATCGGTACGCTGGCCATCACCGGTGTTGGCATTCCGCTGACCCACTACGGGTTCGCAGGCTTCCTTTCCAAAGATGCGATCATCGAAAGCGCATGGGCCGGTACGATGGGTGGCTACGGTTTCTGGATGTTGGTCGTCGCGGCGCTCTTCACCAGTTTCTATAGCTGGCGCCTGATGTTCCTCACCTTCTATGGTGAACCGCGCGGCAACAAACACACGCATGACCACGCGCATGAAAGCCCGACCATCATGCTGATCCCACTGGGCGCGCTGGCTCTTGGCGCGATCTTCGCGGGGATGATCTGGTTCAACGGCTTCTTCGGCGACCACTCCAGCGTGAACAAGTTCTTTGGTATCCCTGATCATCACGCCGAGGCGAGCGAAGGCCATGGCGACCATGCCGACGATCATGCCAAGGACGACCATGGTGATGACCATGCCGACGATCACGCAAAAACCGAAGATGGCGAGGGCGAAGCTCATGCCGACGGTCATGCGATGGCGAAAGCGCCCGAAGGCGCGATCTTCATGCACCCCGACAACCATGTGCTGGACGAGGCGCACCATGCCCCGAAATGGGTGAAAGTCAGCCCGTTCATCGCTATGGTCATCGGTCTTCTGACGGCGCTTTGGTTCTATATCTGGAACCCGTCCATGCCGGCGAAGCTGGCGGCGAGCCAACGACCGCTGTACCTGTTCCTGCTCAACAAGTGGTACTTTGACGAGCTGTATGACGTTGTCTTTGTGCGCCCGGCGAGCGCAATCGGCCGCTTCTTGTGGAAGAAAGGCGACGGCAACGTGATTGACGGCACCATTAATGGGATCGCCATGGGCTTCATCCCGTGGGTCACACGTCTCGCTGGCAAGGCGCAGTCCGGCTACATCTTCACATACGCACTCGCCATGGTGCTCGGCATCGTGGCTCTGATCACATGGATGACGCTCAGCGGAGGAGCGCACTAATGAACGACAGTCTGCTCTCCCTTGTGACCTTCATTCCTGCGCTGGCGGCGGCGATCCTCGCCATCTTCCTGCGTGGTGAAGAGGCCGCGGCGCAACGAAATGCCAAATGGGTGGCACTCGTGGCCACCGTGATCACCTTCCTGGTGTCGTTGTTCATTCTGGCCGGATTTGATCCGTCCGATACAAACATGCAGTTTGTGGAAGAACGCGCTTGGCTGATGGGCCTGAAGTACAAGATGGGTGTCGATGGCATCTCTATCCTGTTTGTCATGCTCACGACCTTCATGATGCCCTTGGTGATCTGGTCCAGCTGGGACGTCACACACCGCGTCAAGGAATACATGATCGCCTTCCTGCTGCTCGAAACGCTGATGCTCGGCGTGTTCATGGCGCTGGATCTGATCCTTTTCTACCTGTTCTTCGAAGCCGGCCTGATCCCGATGTTCCTGATCATCGGAATCTGGGGTGGTGCAAATCGCATCTATGCCAGCTTTAAGTTCTTTCTCTACACCTTCCTCGGCTCGGTGCTGATGCTGGTGGCAATGGTGGCGATGTACTCTCAGGCGCAAACCACAGACATCGTGGCCCTGATGAACTTCGAATTCGGTTCGGAAACCATGTCCGTGCTCGGCATCACCGTTGTTGGCGGTATGCAGACGCTCATGTTCCTTGCCTTCTTCGCCAGCTTCGCCGTGAAGATGCCGATGTGGCCGGTCCACACCTGGTTGCCGGATGCCCACGTTCAGGCTCCGACAGCGGGCTCGGTGGTTCTTGCAGCCATTCTGCTCAAGATGGGCGGGTACGGTTTCCTGCGTTTCTCGCTGCCGATGTTCCCGATCGGTGCCGAGGTCATGACGCCGCTGATCCTGTGGATGTCGGCTATTGCGATTGTCTATACATCGCTGGTCGCGCTTGTGCAGGAAGACATGAAGAAGCTGATCGCTTACTCGTCTGTGGCGCACATGGGCTATGTGACGATGGGTATCTTCGCTGCCAACCAGCAGGGGATTGACGGTGCCATCTTCCAGATGATCAGCCACGGGTTCATTTCCGGTGCGCTCTTCCTCTGCGTTGGCGTAATCTATGACCGCATGCACACTCGAGAGATCGATGCTTATGGTGGCCTCGTGAACCGCATGCCGGCCTACGCGCTGATCTTCATGTTCTTCACGATGGCCAACGTCGGCCTGCCCGGCACCTCGGGTTTTGTCGGTGAGTTCCTGACACTGATGGGTATTTTCAAGGTCAACACATGGGTGGCGCTGGTCGCAACGTCCGGTGTGATCCTTTCTGCGGCTTACGCGCTGTGGCTCTACCGCCGCGTTGTGCTTGGTGATCTGATCAAGGAAAGCCTGAAAACCATCAGCGACATGACCGCCCGCGAGAAGTGGATCTTCGCACCTCTGGTGGCCATGACGCTCATTCTGGGTGTTTGCCCGTGGCTGGTGACCGACATCATCGGCCCGTCGGTCGAGAACCTTGTTTCCAACTATCAAACCGCACTGGGCGCGGGCGCTGACGCCGCCGGCCAGACGGCATCGCATTAAGGAGAGCTTGAGACATGATCCAGGCTGATCTGAATATTATCCTGCCGGAGATCCTGCTGTCGGTTTACGCGATGGTGGCGCTTGTTGCTGCCGTCTACACCGGCAAGGACAAGCTTGCGCCGATGCTCACTTGGCTGACTGCTGCCGTGTTCCTTTTGATCGGAGCATGGATCGGCATGGGCGGTGAGGGGGCCAACGTTGCCTTTGGCGGCATGTTCATCGACGACGCATTTTCGCGCTTTGCCAAAGTCGCGATCTTGCTGTCCGCCGGCGCTGTTCTCGTGATGGGACAGGAGTACATGCAGCGACGGGGTATGCTGCGCTTTGAGTATCCCTTGCTGGTTGCGCTTGCCGCTGTAGGTATGATGATGATGGTTTCCGCAGGTGACCTGATGGCGCTCTACATGGGGCTCGAGCTGCAATCGCTTTCGCTTTATGTGGTGGCATCTATGCGCCGTGACAGCGTCAAGTCGACCGAAGCGGGTATGAAGTACTTTGTACTGGGAGCGCTGAGTTCCGGTTTGCTTCTTTATGGTGCGTCTCTGGTTTACGGTTTCGCGGGTACAACAAAATTTGTTGGTATCATCGAGGCGGCTGGCCATGACCATACTCCGATCGGTCTGTTGATCGGTTTGACCTTTGTAACCGCCGGTCTGGCGTTCAAAGTTTCCGCGGTGCCGTTCCATATGTGGACACCGGATGTTTATGAAGGCGCCCCGACGCCGATAACGGCGTTCTTTGCAACAGCTCCGAAAATTGCGGCAATGGGTCTGTTCGCGCGCGTGCTTCACGACGCGTTTGGTGGAGTGGTCGGCGACTGGCAACAAATTGTCGCGCTTCTGTCGGTGCTTTCCATGTTCCTTGGCGCGGTTGCGGCCATCGGTCAGACCAACATCAAGCGACTGATGGCGTACTCGTCCATTGCTCATATGGGATATGCGCTGATGGGTCTTGCTGCTGGCACGGCGTTTGGCGTCGAGGCGATGCTGGTTTACATGGCGATTTATGTGACCATGAACATCGGTACCTTCGCCTTTATTCTGTCGATGGAGAAAGACGGTCAGCCCGTTGTGGATATTGCCTCGCTCAACATGTTTGCGAAGCGGGATCCGGTGAAAGCGCTGGCAGTGTTGCTGCTGATGTTCTCTCTGGCGGGGGTACCGCCGCTCGTGGGTTTCTTTGGTAAGTTCTACGTTCTGCGTGCTGCTTATGACGCCGGACTTGCTTGGCTCGCGGTTCTGGGCGTGATCGCCTCTGTGATTGGCGCCTTCTACTATCTTCGGATCGTCTACTTCATGTACTTCGGTGAAGAGACTGATGCGCTGGATCGTAACCGCGCGCCGGTCCTGCATGTCTTTGTTGTTGTCGCAGCCGCTGTCATGCTGCTGGGAGTGGTGAACCTCTTTGGTGTGGATGGCGCGGCACAGGCTGCTTCTGCGGCCCTGCTGAACTGATTTGCATCAAGAGCGAAGTGATACAACGGCGCGTCCTATCAGGACGCGCCGTTTCTTTTGGCGGTGCTGCGAACAATACCGACGTTATGCCGACGCGAAGCCGACGCTTTGCAGACAGTAAAAATCGCGGCAAATACTGGCCCTTGCCCGCCCGCCGGACTACAAAACCCATTGACCTGTAGAAGTGAACGAAAGCAGACACCATGACCTCATGGCCCGAAGGATACGGTCGCCGCGTGCTGGCCAAAGTCGACAGCACCAATGCAGAAGCCGCAAGAATTGCCGGGGAATTGGCAGGTCCCGAATGGATTTTGGGTTTGCGTCAAACCGCCGGTCGCGGTCGCAGAGGACGGGCATGGAATGATCCCGTTGGTAATTTTGCCGGTACACTGGTCATGCGCCCCGCAGAAGCTCCAGATCAGGTCGCGCTTCGCTCTTTCGTGGCCTCTCTGGCGCTCTTTGACGCCTTTGTGCAAGCCACCGGGCGCCCGGATGGGTTAAGCCTGAAATGGCCTAACGACGTGTTGCTCAACGGTGGCAAAGTGGCTGGCATTCTTCTGGAAAGCGCTGGGTTTTCAGGTGGTTCCGTAAGCCATATCGCCATCGGAATTGGTGTGAACCTGACCCATGCCCCCGGCTCGGAAAGCGTAGAGGAAGGGGCAACACGACCGGTGTCTCTGTTGTCTGAAACCGGCGCGAACGTCGATCCCGAGACTTTTCTGGACCTCCTTGCCGGCGCATACGCCCACTGGGAGTTGCAATTCGTGACATACGGTTTCGAGCCGATCCGTACTGCATGGCTCGCCCGTGCTGCGCGATTGGGGGACGTGATAACTGCACGCACGACCCGTGACGAAACGACAGGAACCTTCGAGACGGTGGACACGCAAGGCAATCTGGTGTTGAACACCGCGAAAGGCCGCGTGGCAATCCCCGCTGCCGATATTTTTTTCTGACCCTCAAAAGGGGATTGAGGCTCATGCTTCTGGCCATAGACTGCGGCAATACAAATACCGTCTTCTCAATTTGGGATGGCGAGAAATTTCTCTGCACCCTCAGGACATCGACCCACCATGCCCGCACGGCGGATGCCTATTTCACCTGGTACTCCACGCTGATCAATCACTACGGCATCAAGGCTGATATCACCGATGTGATCATCTCCTCCACAGTACCGCGAGTGGTTTTTAACCTGCGTGTTTTTGCTGATCGTTTCTTTGGTTGCCGGCCGCTCGTAGTTGGAAAACCCGAGTGCAAGTTGCCGGTTGCTCCGCGAGTTGACGAAGGAACACAACCGGGACCGGACAGGCTTGCCAATGCAGTTGCTGCGTTTGACCGTCACGGAGGTAACGTTGTTGTTGTGGATTTCGGAACCGCGACCAACTTTGACGTTGTGGCCGAAGACGGCGCCTATGTCGGAGGCGTAATCGCCCCAGGTGTGAATCTTAGCCTCGAGGCTCTTCATTCTGGCGCCGCCGCGCTTCCACATGTCGACATTTCGCAGCCGGAGAAAGTGATCGGGACCAACACCGTAGGCTGCATCCAATCGGGCGTCTTCTGGGGATATACTGGCCTGATCGAAGGCATTATCGCCCGAGTCAAAGCAGAATACGGTTCTCCGATGAAGGTTGTCGGCACCGGCGGCCTCGCGCCGCTGTTTGAACAAGGCGATCATCTGTTTGACACTATCGAAGACGATTTGACGATGCACGGTTTGACCGTCATTCACGACTACAACAAGGAGCAGGGCGCATGAGCGACCGCTTGATCTATCTACCTTTGGGCGGTTCCGGTGAAATCGGCATGAACGCCTACGTTTATGGCTATGGGCCGCAAGACAAGGAGCGCTTGATCCTTGTCGACATTGGCGTCGCCTTTTCCGATATGGACACCAGCCCCGGAGTTGACCTGATCTTCGCGGACATCCGCTGGTTGGAGGAAAACAAGGACCGCCTTGAGGCGGTTTTCATAACCCACGGGCACGAAGATCACATCGGCGCGGTCGGGCATTACTGGGCAAAGCTGGGCGTGCCCGTCTATGCTCGTGCATTCACAGCAAATCTTGCGCGCCATAAGTTGGCGGACAGGGGGCAGCCTGAAGAAGTCGTGCGAACTGTATCAGCATGGCCAGAGGTCACGGAGGCCGGGCCGTTCAACGTCGGTTTTCTTCCTGTCAGCCACTCTATTCCGGAAAGCGCGGCGCTGGTCATCGACAGCCCGGCTGGGCGCGTGATCCACTCTGGTGACTTCAAGCTGGATGAAACGCCTCTCGTGGGCGAACCCTTTGATCCTGAACTTTGGAAGGATGTTTCCAAGGACGGCGTAAAGGCGTTGATCTGTGACAGCACCAACGTGTTTTCGCCGCATGAGGGTCGGTCCGAAGCCTCTGTTGGCCCCGAGATTGAAGCCCTGGTGGCCGCCGCACCTCATATGGTCGTCGCCACAACTTTCGCCTCCAATGTGGCGCGGGTAAAAACATTGGCAGAAGCCGGACAGAGGGCAGGGCGGTCGATCTGCCTCATGGGACGTGCGATGCGCCGCATGATCGAAGCGGCCATCACAACCGGAGTCCTTTCGGATTTCCCCAAGGTCGTCAGCCCGGAAGACGCTGCCACGATCCCTCGCGAAAACCTTATGCTTTTGGTGACCGGCTCGCAGGGTGAGCACCGGGCGGCGAGCGCCCAGCTTGCGCGCGGGAAATACAACGGAATCACATTGAAGGATGGCGATCTTTTTCTGTTCAGTTCCAAAACCATTCCCGGGAACGAAAAGGGCGTCATTCGCATAATCAACCAGTTTTCCGAAATGGGTGTGGATGTTGTCGACGACAGCTCCGGTAAGTACCATGTTTCTGGTCACGCTAACCGTCCGGACCTGCAACGCCTTCATGACATCGTGAACCCACAGATGGTGATTCCAAACCACGGCGAGCACCGTCATTTGCGAGAGCATGCCAAACTGGCAAACGAGAGTGGGCGCGCATCGATAGTCGCGGTGAATGGCACGATGCTCGACCTGACGGGCAATGAGCCCAAGGTGACGGGATACGTTGAAACGGGGCGTGTTTATCTGGACGGGGCGGTACAGATTGGTGCGCTTGACGGGATTGTTCGCGACCGGTTGCGCATGGCGATGAATGGCCATGTGACGGTCAACGTGCTTCTCGATGAAGATGACGAGCCTCTTGGCGACGCTTGGGTGGAACTCAAGGGCTTGCCGGAGATAGGCCGCTCTGACGCCCCGTTGGTTGACGTGCTCGAAGAGGACCTGACTCAGTTCTTAGGCCGAGCGGGCGAAAAGACGTTGCGCGACGATGATAAGATTGAAGGGGAATTGCGCCGCATCGCGCGCAACACAGCGCGTGATGAGATAGGCAAAAAGCCGGAAGTTACAATAATCGTTTCGCGTCTGAGTTGATCAACGCAATTTTGCGACGTTGTCACGGCGGAAACTGAATAGACGAAGACCATGCGACTGGCTCTCTGTGTAGCTGACCTTTGGTTGGCAGATGGGGAGCGTGCATGGCGGGACTGATCAACTACGACGCATATCCGATTGACGAAACGGGTAGTAAGAGGGACAGCATTGTTCAAAGCGTGCGGAAGTCTTTGCGACAAGATGGCTGTGCTGTCCTACGCGGTTTCCTGACGCAAGAGGCTTTGGAAAGCATCACTCAAGAGGTGGATTTGGTAGCCGATCGTGGTCACCGCAGCTTCAACAAAACCAACCCATATTTCACGGCTGACGATCCGTCCCTTCCCGAAAATCACCCAAAACGGCGGTTTTTCGAACGTTCAAACTGTTTCATACCCGCCGACAATTTTCACAAAACCGGCTCACTCCGCCAGGTTCACGACAGTCCGGGATTTGATCGCTTCATTCAGGATTGTCTGGAAGAGCCCGACCATTGCTTTTTCAGATACGCAGACCCGTTGGCGGATGTGATTGTGAATGCGGCGCAAGAAGGTAACGGCTTTCCTTGGCACTTTGATACCAACAATTTCACAGTGACACTGGCTATTCAGAACGCCAACGCGGGCGGTGCTTTCGAGTATGCACCAAATATCCGAAGCATCGACGAAAACTTTGAAGAGGTAGGCCGAGTGCTTGATGGTTCGTCCGACAAGGTCGTGTCATTGGAGTTGCAACCTGGCGACCTGCAGTTGTTCAAAGGGCGCTACAGTCTGCATCGCGTTGCTCCGCTCGTGGGCGAGCGGCCACGTTACGTTGCCATTTTCAGTTACGTGGAAGAGCCCAATATGGTTGGCGCGCCGGAACGTACCAGACAGCTTTACGGCCGCGTTCTGCCCATTCATCTGGAACGGGCAGGCATGCGATCTGACAGTTTTATCGATTAGACTTCAGCCTGCACGCCGTTCGTCAAAGCTTAGCGCAATGAAGCTTGGTAGATGGTCACCCATTCCCACCACTTTGCCGTCGTCATTTCGGTCGTTTCTACCGCGGCCACCGCGCGAACGAGACCGTGACGACTTGGCACGAGGCTCCTCTTTGGGCGGTTCCGCCGTCACCTCAGGAGCCTCTACAGTTTCCGCTGGAGCGTCTTCTTTGGCTTTCGAACGCGTTTTGCGCGGCTCTTTCTTGACCGGGTTTTCGACTCGGGTGATCTCTTTCTGGATCAGCGTTTCAACGGCATCGAAGGCTTTCTCGTCGCGTGGTGAGCAGATGGTAAATGCTTTGCCCTCACGCCCTGCACGACCAGTGCGCCCGATGCGGTGAACGTAGTCCTCGGCGTGGCCGGGGACATCAAAATTGAATACGTGGCTCACGCTTGGCACATCCAAACCACGAGCTGCCACGTCAGACGCCACAAGAATACGCAGTTCGCCGTTACGGAAACTTTCCAGTGTTTTTGTGCGCTGAGACTGATCCAGATCGCCGTGAATGGCCGCCGCGTCATAACCGTATTTTTTCAACGATTTCGCGCAGATATCTACGTCCGTCTTGCGATTGCAGAAAATAATCGCGTTCGTGCAGGCTTCGCCCTCACCATCGATCAGCGCACGCAAAACTCTACGTTTCTCGCTGCCTTCCCGGTCTCGGCGGCTGGCTTTGAACATCACTACGCCTTGCTCGATCGTCTCAGACGCAGTGGCTTGTCGTGCAACTTCGATACGCTCCGGGTTGGACAGGAATGTGTTCGTGATCCGTTCAATTTCCGGAGCCATCGTAGCCGAGAAGAAAAGGGTCTGGCGTGTGAACGGAGTCAAACCGAAAATGCGCTCGATATCAGGAATGAAACCCATATCCAGCATCCGATCGGCTTCGTCCACTACCATGACTTTTACATCCGACAGGATCAGTTTGCCGCGTTCGAAATGGTCCAGAAGTCGGCCCGGAGTCGCAATCAGAACATCAACACCCTTATCGATGATTGCTTCCTGTTCCTTGAAGCTGACACCGCCAATCAACAATGCCTTGGTCAGTTTGAGATACTTTGAGTAGGCGTCGAAGTTTTCGGCAACCTGGGCTGCCAATTCTCGTGTTGGGCAAAGTACAAGACTGCGCGGCATGCGTGCGCGTGCTCGACCACGTGCCAGAAGTGAGAGCATTGGCAGTGTAAAAGACGCAGTTTTGCCAGTGCCTGTTTGTGCAATACCAAGAACATCCCGGCCCTCAAGTGCAGGGGGAATCGCGCCAGCTTGGATCGGAGTGGGCGTTTCATAGCCCGCATCGTTGATGGCTTTCAGCACCTTCGTATTGAGGTTCAGATCAGAAAATTTTGTCATGTGTATCCGTGTTTTACGGACACTCTTGGCCCGTAGCGGCTGATTTAGATCAGGCCCGGATGGCCCCGCACACTGTTGGCGTATTGATCCACGGCGCCTTGTAGCTTACGCGGGCCGACTGGTCAACAAAGCCGAGGTTTCCCGCGAGATTTGTTGCTAGATCAGAAACAATTCAACGGAATGCCGGAAAGTGTTTTTGCCGCTTTTCATCCAATCCGAGGTGAAAAACGCGAAGTAAACCGTGTTTGTTGAGTTTATCTATTAGCTCTGGTCGCGCGAGACAAAGCTCTTCAAAGAACTCTTTCACAGCCTCTTCTCCCCCTTCGGATTGAAGGAAGCTGAAGATTTCGTGCAGAGACATGCCCCCAGCTTCTGCCTTACGCGTCGGTTTGAGTTCCGCTCGGTAAGAGCCCTTTTGCATGCGAAATTCCAAGACGGACTTCAGGTGATCCCAACTGGTTATGTGTCGATGACAAAGTGGAATTGAAGGCAGGACTTTGGTTGGTCGAAGCTCCTCACCGTTTTGGAAAGCCCGGTGGATGCGAAACGATACGTCGCTTATACCTGTGCGCAGGAATAATTTCCCGACATGGTGACTGACAAACCCGCCGCGCAAGTACCCACCGTATTTGGGGTATAAATCTTCCTCTACTGAACGGCGGTCATACCCAGTTTCCATCCATGCCTTGCAGTAGGTCGCGGCCGGGTCCAATCCTGTGATCCCGTCGGTTGAAAGAGCTTCCGCCGGTCGCAATCGGGCGCCTGGATTTTCCAAAGAAATCGATTCAAGTGCATCGCGTATGTCTCTGTCAGGGCAAAGAAATTCGTCAACGTCTATGTGGCAAATCCAATCTAGACCGAGGCCGCTTGCTAAGCCATATGCATGGGTTGCATTAACTGTTTGCCTACCTTGATGTTTTGGAGGTTTTCTCCCGTTTTCGCGCGTCCAGTACTCGCTGTCGGTATGCTGGACCGTCACTTTGGGATGTGGTTGCAAGGCTTCGAGGGCGCGCGGCGTGCGTTGATCAAGATAGATAAATATGTGATCCGCGCCCAGATCCAAATGATAGGCGACGAAGTTGAGCACGTCCAAAGGTTTGGCCTTGATCGTGGCCACAACACCCCAACGCGTCATTTGCGTGTCTCTTGCCGCAGGCGTTTCTGACGCATCCGATCAATCCTTCGGAACACGCCGCCGCTTTCTCGATTGAGTTCTTCCATCAACGCGTTTGCAAGTGGCGCCATGACGGTGTCAGTCAATGCCAAATCCCAGACCGGTGCGAGTAAGTTTATGTCCAAACCACCGGATTTCAGTGCGAATGGTTCCATATCCAGAGGCAAACGCGTGCGCTTTCGCTTCCCGAAACCAAACTCCTGTTTTGGTCCTAACCCGCTGAAGGTGCGTTCAAATTCGTAGAGCTTCATAATCCCGAACAGCATTCGTAATCCTTGCCCTGCTTCGCGTTGAGCCGGGGTATTACCATGCTCAGCAAAGGTTTGGAGAGTACTGACAAGCCATCGCAGCGAAAGGACTTCGATCAGATGACCACTTTCTTCGGCCCAAATACGTTGAAAAAGCTCAGGGGTGTGCGGCGGGAATTCGCGCTTGCGCAAGTTAGAAATAAGTTGCGCATTCAGAAAAGCCAGTTGCGAGTTGCCGACAAACTCTTCTGCGATTTCGCGGCGTTTTCGCGCCCAGCTAGTTTTTGGGTCGTTTGGCGTCTTGACGGCAGCAGAGTTCGGCACAGTTTGCGTCTTGAGGGCTGCTAAATCGGTATCCAAAGGGGGCAAGTTTTCGGGACCAAAGTCAAAGGGCACACGGCGTCCCTCATAGCGGTCCATCATGGCTGCAAGGCCGCCGGGGTACGTTAGGCGCTCATCACTCATGCGGTGCAGTTTGCACGGGCAGTAAGGCCCGTGCAATTGCTGATTGCATCAGACCATCATTTCCTTCGTCGCAGTCAATTTAACATCCGGAAAATCGCGCTCTACACGATCGATGTCCCACTGAAGGCGAGTAAGGTAAACAACGTCTCCATCGTGGTCATAGCTGATGTGCTGTTTGTTGGTTTCTGCAAATTTTTCAACGGCCTGCCTCTCGCCGTTTACCCATCTTGCCGAGGTAAATTGGCTCTGCTCAAAACGCACGGGAAGACCGTATTCCATCTCGATCCGGCTTGCCAGAACTTCGAACTGAAGCTGACCAACAACGCCAACGATGAAGCCTGAACCAATCATCGGTTTGAAGACCTTCGCGGCGCCTTCTTCGGCAAATTGCATCAGAGCTTTCTCAAGATGTTTTGCCTTTAGCGGGTCGCCGGCGCGAATACCCTGGAGAAGTTCAGGTGCAAAACTTGGAATGCCGGTCACACGCAAAGCTTCGCCTTCGGTGAGGGTGTCGCCGATACGAAGCTGACCGTGGTTTGGAATGCCAATAATGTCGCCGGCCCATGCTTCCTCCGCCAACTCGCGATCTGACGCGAGGAACAGGACCGGATTGGAGATTGCCATCGGCTTTTTGGTGCGGACATGCGTCAACTTCATACCGCGTTTGAAATGACCGGAAGCCATGCGAACGAATGCGACGCGATCTCGGTGTTTCGGGTCCATATTTGCCTGAACCTTGAAGACAAAACCCGACACTTTGTTTTCTTCGGGCGCAATTTCTCTGGGTTGCGCCGATTGGACTTGTGGCTCAGGTCCGTAAGAGCCAATTCCGTCCATCAACTCTTTCACTCCGAAAGAGTTGATGGCTGAGCCAAACCAGATTGGCGTCATATGGCCTTCCAGCACGGCCTGCGGGTCCAGGCGCGGCAATAGTTCTTTCGCCATTTCGACTTCTTCGCGCAATTGTTCGAGCAATTCGGCGGGAATCAAGACATCCAATCTCGGATCTTCCAAACCGTCGATTTTTACGCTTTCTGCAACGACGTTCCTGTCGGCCCGGTCCATCAGTTCGAGGCGGTCGTTAAGCATGTCGTAGCATCCAAGGAAGTCCCGACCCATGCCAATCGGCCAACTCGCCGGCGTCACATCGATTGCGAGGTTTTCTTGGATTTCGTCAATAATATCGAAAGTATCGCGGCTATCTCGGTCCATTTTGTTACAAAATGTCAAGATTGGCAGGTCACGCAATCGGCATACTTCGAAGAGTTTCTGGGTTTGACTTTCGACACCTTTTGCTCCGTCGATCACCATCACAGCCGCGTCAACTGCTGTTAGTGTTCGGTACGTATCCTCAGAAAAGTCGCTGTGGCCGGGCGTGTCTACAAGATTGAACCGGAAGTTGTTGAAATCAAAAGACATTGCAGAGGCGGAGACTGAAATGCCGCGATCTTTCTCCATTTGCATGAAATCAGAGCGCGTACGTCGTGCTTCGCCTTTTGCCCGCACCTGTCCCGCCATTTGAATAGCGCCGCCATATAACAGAAATTTTTCCGTCAGCGTCGTTTTGCCGGCGTCGGGATGCGAGATGATCGCAAAGGTCCGGCGGCGGGAAATCTCAGGTGGCAGGTCGGGTCGATTTGTTGTGTCCAGCATAATCGCGCGTATAGGTCGCGGTGGGGAAGATCGCAAGAAAAAGCAGCGCTATTTCGAAGACGCGCGTTTAAGCAGTGCAGCGGCGTCCGGTCGCTTCAGCAAACTTTCGTGGACCTCAAATTGGGAAGCGGCGCTTCGACCTTCACCCCCCGATTCACGCATTTGTTCTTTTACTTCGTCAGGCAGAACAGATTGCGTCCGAGTGTCAATCTGCATGGTCTCAGCAGAAATCCCTTCGGCAAAAATGATTTGGTGATCGTCAAACATGATCTGGAAGTAATCAACAAAGCCGCCTTCCTGAGCATAAACAGTTGTGTCGTTCACCAGATGGCGCGCTTTGATCAAAAGCTCGGAACGGCCTACGCCAAGGCGGTCTTCGCGTTGGTAAATAAACAAGCGGTGATCGGGGCTTACCCGTAGGTCATCGGTGTTGTTCAGCGTTCCTGCCGTGATGACAATTGGCGCAAATTCGCCGGTTGCGCGATGAATGGAGTGTCCGATCCACCGCACGGGCTGTGGGCCATCGTCGCGTGTCAGCACGCGGTCTCCGACGTTAATGTCCTCGATCAACTTTTGTTCACCGGTGGCAAGCGTGATACGCGTTCCTGCAGTGAAACTCACACAAGCAAGCTGGGCCAAACGCACGGCGGCTGTGTCACGGTCGTAGCCAACCAGAACGTAGTCTGTTTTTGGCGTCATTGGCGCAAGCGGCGCGCCAAATATCTCGACAACGCCGCCTTCGTCGTCGACTTCCACAAGAACCAGGACTTCGATGGTGTCGCCGCTTGGAGGCATGAAAGTTGCTACGCAATCAAGGAAAATACGTGCATTAGGCGTGCCAAGGGAACTGTCCTCGGCGACGAAATGTGCACCATCTATATCTGTGCGCAGCGACAGGCTTTGCTCGTCTGCTCTGGCTGAAAGTGTATAAACGTCGTCTGGCACCAGCTCTTCCGAGAAGGAAAGCGCGTCACCCAAATTTGCGCCGTTGCTCACCACAAGAGCTTCTGCCGGATATACCGGAAGACGCTGCGAGGGCAGGGCGTTGTCATAGGGCGACTTAGTCATTTTTTTTTACCTTCTTGCGTGGCCGGCGCGCACTCTACCGCCACATGCTTGCGCTATGGTTAACAAAGAATTGTGGCAGCAGCGCGCCGGCGCTCCGGCAATATACTGGCATCTCCCTGTAAATGTGTATTTGCTGTGCTTCAAACAACGGGGAGAATCAAATGGAACTCGGATTGACCGGCAAGCGCGCTCTGGTTTGCGCATCTTCGAAGGGGCTTGGCTTAGGATGCGCGCGCGCTTTGGCAGAGGCGGGCGTTAACCTTATCATGAACGCGCGCGGTGCTGAGGCGTTAGAAGCCAGTGCAGCGGCAATACGTGAAGAGTTCGGCGTTGAGGTGGTTACTCTGGCTTGTGACGTCACAACAGAGGACGGGCAGGCGAAGCTGATAGAAGCGGCTCAAGGCGTTGATATTCTAGTCAATAACGCTGGCGGGCCTCCGCCCGGTATGTGGACCGACTGGAACCGTGACGACTTTGTTGCAGCCCTCGACGCCAACATGTTGGCGCCGATCGCGCTAATTAAAGCGCTGGTTCCAGGAATGATGGAGCGCGGCTGGGGGCGGGTCGTCAATATTACTTCGGTTTCGGTAAAATCGCCGATTCCGGTGCTGGGGCTTTCAAACGCGGCACGAGCGGGTTTGACCGGGTACGTCGCAGGTACTGCACGACAGGTGGCTGGCTCCGGCGTGACAATTAACAACCTTTTGCCAGGTATTCACGCAACGGACCGCGCTGTCTCTCTGGACAAAGGAATGAGCGAACAACAGGGGATTTCCATGGAGGAAGCTAAAGCGCGCCGGGCAGCGACGATCCCTGCAGGACGCTATGGTACTTCTGACGAGTTCGGCGCGACATGTGCGTTCCTCTGCTCCAAGCATGCTGGTTTCATTGTGGGGCAGAACGTTCTGCTCGACGGGGGCGCCTTTGCCTCCGCCATGTGAGAAATGAGTTAGATGGCAAGGGGTGTTGGTGTGTCTCAAGGGTTTTCATTGAAAGATCAGCTATTTAACGCGGATTCTTTACGTGATTTAGCCAGTGAGTATCAGAGAGGTCTCCCCGACTTTGACGCTGACCAATTCCATACGGAAGCGGTCGCAGGCCTGCCTGGACGAGAGCTCTTGGAGCGACTTGAGTGGATCGCAGACTGTGTTGAAGCTCAATTGGCTCCAGAATTCCCTGAGATGGCGCAGCAGTTGGAGGCAGCAATGCCTCCGGCACTTGATCCAACTCTGTCAGACAACGATTTCGGGCGGTTCATCCACGCCGTTCCGGGTATTCTGGCGGTCCGGCACGGGTTGGACAACCATCGAGAGCGCGCCTTGGTTCTATTGCACAATGCAACCAAGCGATTTTCGATGGAATTCTATATTCGCCCCTTCCTGAATCGGTGGCCGGACGAGACATTTGAAGTTCTGTTGGAATGGGCCGAGGACAGCAATTATCATGTCCGCCGGCTTGTCAGTGAGGGCACGCGCCCAAAGCTTCCTTGGGCCAAAAAAGTTGAAATCGATCCGCTTTCGCCGCTGCCTTTGCTAGAAAAACTACATGCCGATCCGACGAGATACGTGACACGGTCAGTTGCTAACCATTTGAATGACATATCAAAAATTGACACGTCTGTTGTAACGAAAACGTTGAAAGGTTGGCATGATCTTGCGCAACAAGAGCCGAAAGAACTGAATTGGATGACCCGCCATGCCTTGAGGACCGCCGTCAAGAAGGGCGACGCGGACGCGCTGGCTCTACAGGGGTTTCACGCAGATGCACCCGTTCATTTGACGGAGCTTTCGGTGTCTGAAAGCAAGGTGGCTATTGGTGACGCGCTTGAGTTCAACCTTTCCCTGAAAACAGATAGCAAGACGCCAGTTCCAGTTCTTGTGGATTATGAGATGCGCTTCCATCGGCCGAACGGTCGAGAAGGTCGGAAGGTTTTCAAATTGAAGCAAACGGAAATTCCAGCTTTGGGAAGTGTTCGGTTGTCGAAGAGGCATGTTCTCAAGGGCAATGCGACCACGTTTACTTTATATCCAGGGCGTCACACGTTGGCTGTTCAAGTCAACGGGCGCGTGCAAGGCGAGATCTCTTTTGAGCTGGTGAACCCTACGTAACCTACTGACATCGCTTCACGTTTCCGTGCTTGGGGTGTCGTGGCATGTTCTGCATTGCTAAGCGGTCAAAAAACGAAACCGAGGACCCCTCAATGCAAGCCACAGTGATTGCCGCTTTGTTCGGCCTGATCCTGATCGTCAGTTTTCTGGCCGCGCCTCGACGCGTGTCCGTGGGAAGCTTCTTCGAGGGCACAACGTCACATGGCAAGCAGCCCGAACTTTGGACGCTCGTCTTCAGCCAAGTAACGACCTGGATCTTCGCAAGATCGCTGATGAACGCCGCCATACTCGGATTCTACTACGGTTTCGCAGGTGTGTTGGCGTACGCAGCGTACTACGGCAGCTTCCTGACAGGAGCTTTTGTTGTAGGTCGCATGCGGGAAAGCGGAGCCATTTCAGTACAGGACTGGTTGACGGGGCGCTTTGGAGCTGTTGGAACCAGTTGCTACAATGTTGTGATTGTGCTGCGCCTGTTGTCGGAAGTCTTCGCAAACCTGATTGTTGTGGGGCTGATATTCGGAGCAGTCCTGCCGGAATTCGGCCACGCCAAAGAGGTCTCCATAGTTGTGGTCGGCATAGTGGCGCTTGCCTATTCTGCGTGGGGAGGGTTGTCCGCGGCTCTGCGAACAGACGTTGTGCAAATGTCGATCTTCTTGGTCGTTTTTGGCGCAGCTTTTGGAGCTCTTCTGCTTCGGCCCGACTTTGATCTAGCCGCGATTGCGTCAGCAGGTGGGGCATCAGGATCCCATAATGGATGGGTCTTGTTGGTCGTTGCCTGTCTACAGGTGTTTTCCTATCCGGTTCATGATCCGGTAATGATGGACCGTGGTTTTATTGTTGATCGATCAACCACAAAAAAGAGTTTCCTGCATGCATTCTGGATTTCGGTTTTGTGCATTGTCGCGTTTGGAATGTTCGGAGTTCAGGCATCGATTGAAGGCGCCGCATATGAAACCCAATTGATCGGGACGTGGGCCAATATGTTCCCGCCTTGGGTCTTTCTTGCGCTTATGACTTCCCTGCTTGTCTCAGCATTGTCGACATTGGATTCGGCACTGAGCTCGGCCGCCCGTCTCGTAGTCGTGGAATTTGGACTTTTGCCGCAATCCCTGACAGGGGGACGCATAGCAATGCTGGCGTTCGCCGTCATCGGCGGAGTTTTGACCTTTTGGGGCAATCAGACGCTGTTTGATGCTGTTGCTGTTTCCGGCACGGCGTCGATGTTTCTCACGCCTGTATTGGTCGCCACTTTGGTTTTTCGGTGTGACGTCGCGATTTGGGCGTATCTGGTGGCGTTTGGGACGTCGCTCATTGGTGCTTTTTCCTATGCCTTCCGAGACAGCCCGCTTTTGCAAGCCGTGCTCTACGAGGGCCACAAATACGAACAGCTTTTGCAGATTTGCGTAGTTGTTTTGGTTGTCGGGTTCGCTGCGGTGATGATGGGGGCACGCAGGGTTGAAGCACAGGTAGGCGGCTGATACATCTCGCAAAACCCGAGCCTTTCGCTCGGGCTATGAACGAGGCAAGGCGTGCAGCTGCAAACCAACATTGAAAGTCCCAGGTTGGAAATCCGGAGCCTTCGAAAGCGGTTCGGAAACCGACAGGTGGTCGACAACGTATCTCTGTCTGTTCAGCCGGGCCAAGTAACCTGTCTATTGGGGCCTTCAGGTTGCGGAAAATCGACCACGTTGCGCATGATCGCTGGTGTGGAAATGCAGGATAGCGGCGAAATCTACGTGGACGGTGAGCTGATTTGTGACACTGTTTTTCGTATCCCGCCAGAGCGTCGTCAAATCGGCCTGATGTTTCAGGATTTCGCGCTGTTTCCGCATATGAGCGTGGCTGATAACGTGGCTTTCGGCTTAAAGGGAGCAGCAGGGGAAAAAAGGCGGCGGGTCGAAGAGTTGCTTGCCAAAGTGAACCTGAGTTGGGCTATAGACAAATTCCCGCATGTCTTGTCGGGCGGGGAGCAACAGCGGGTGGCGCTGGCGCGTGCTTTGGCGCCTCGTCCGCGCATTATGCTGATGGATGAGCCTTTTTCTGGTCTGGACAATCGTCTTAGGGATGGCATCCGCGACGAGACTTTGGCCGTGCTCAAAGAGGAAGACACCGCGGTTTTACTCGTGACGCATGAGCCTGAGGAAGCCATGCGGATGGCCGATGAAATTGCACTGATGCGTGATGGAGAGATCGTGCAGCAGGGTGCGCCTTACAACATTTACAATGCGCCAGTGGACAAGCAGGCGGTTGCGTTTTTCAGCGACATAAACGTCTTTCGAAGCCGTTCAAATGGCGCCTTGACCGAGACGCCGTTTGGTCAGTTTCTAACGCCAGGCTTCGGCGATGGGGAAGCCGTCGAGATCGTGATCCGACCACAACATATCAAACTCGACTTTGATCGAGAGGGGCGCGGGCCCTTACCGACTCCCACTGATGGCGTCGCGGCGCGTGGAATCGTCAAAAGGGCGCGGTTTATGGGCAATGAGAGCCTTGTGGAATTCGTAATGGATCACGATGGCTCGGAGCTGCATGTCACTGTTCCGAATGTGTTTTTGCCCAAAATAGGAACACCACTTTGGCTGACAATCCGTCGCGATCGTTGTTTTGTTTTCCGCGCGGAAAGTTAGCGGTTCTGAAAGTCCTGCAACCGTTTCCCAGGTTCGTCAACGAACAACCCTGGCAGCAATGCCATGTTTCCGATGCGATCCACCCGGATCTGGGCGAATTCATTGTCTGTTTCGCTCCAAACAAGCAGCGACCAAATCCGCCCCCAATAGTCTATTTTCAAGGGGCGCACATTTAGAGTTCTGTCGTCCTTGAGGTCCAGTGCGAGCTTTTGGCGTGAGCGTATTGCAGAGCGAAGTGGCTCAAGATGTTGCAGACCTGCTGCGGCGTCCGCAAAAGGATAGACTGCAAATCCGAAGCTTTGCCCGATGCTGCTTGCATCTTCTGGAAGTACGGAGTCAATCTTTGCGCTCAGGCTTTCAGCGGCTTCTCTCAACTCACCTTCCATCCCATTACCTACGACTGCAAGACCGATGTGCAGCGCCTCCAGTTCGGCGTTCGTTAAGTTCAGCGGAGGGAGAGATACGTTTGCGGAGGCGCGGTATCCCGCACCACGTTCACCTTCAATCGGGACGCCACTTGCGATGAGGGTTTCCATATCGCGATAGATGGTACGCAATGACACCTCAAGGCGGCTTGCCAAGTCTTCTGCGCGGTGCAGAGCGCCATCTTTGAGTATGTCCACCAGGGAATACAGCCGTTCAGAACGTTTGGAAGGAAGCTTGGTGGGCATGAGTCGCGGCAAATCCTGACAAAATACTGGCAACTGACAGAATAATGACAAATCAGGTGGCGAAAACCTCTATTTTTGCGAATTTCCAATAGGATTGCGGCTTTTTCGGTGGCTGTGCAGGCGGTAGGAATGGGGCAGATCATGAAATCAGGTGCGGACGCATCTTAGACTGGAGAAAACACATGGGTATTGGAAACATCGGCCTTCCGGGCATTCTGCTGATTGCGGTTGTGGTTCTGGTTCTGTTTGGCCGTGGCAAGATCAGCGGTCTGATGGGAGAAGTCGGCAAAGGCATCACTTCGTTCAAAAAGGGCATCAACGAAGGGCAGCAGGAGCTTGAAAACGAAGCTGCTGAGGTCGCAAAAGACGTGACCCCCGAAGATGAAAAAGACAAAGCCTGATTGGGGCTGACGAAACATGTTTGATTTGGGGTTGCCAGAGCTTCTGGTGATTGGCGTTGTTGCGTTGATCGTCGTGGGGCCCAAAGATTTGCCAGTTATGTTCCGCGCCGTTGGCCGTTTCGTGGGCAAGGCAAAGGGTATGGCGCGGGAGTTTTCCAGTGCCATGAACCAAGCGGCGGATCAGGCTGGCGTCAAAGATGTCACTGACGGTCTCAAAAGCGCGACAGACGGATTGAACAAAGTCTCTAATCCGATGAAAGCGGCGTCGGATGCACTGAAGGAAACAACCGACGACTTCAAGAAGTCGATGAGTTTTGATCCTGACAGCGAAACCGGCAAGCTGGCTGCAGAACGCGCCGAAGCTGTTGAAAAAATTCGTAAGCGAACGCAGGAAGTTGGCCAAGCCAAGCTGGATGCAGAGGCAAAGGCGCGGGAAGAAGAGATGCAGGAAGCGGCCAAAGAAGTGCGCGCGAAACGCGAAGCAGAGGCAGTTGACCCTGTGAAAAAGGACGACGCATGAGCCAGACGGACGAGATTGAAGACACTTCCGCACCGCTGATCGAGCACCTCGCTGAATTGCGGACGCGGCTTATCCGGTCCGGTTTGGCCTTCGTCATTGCGATCAGCTTTTTCTTTGTACCGATTGGTGGACAGTTCATCGCAGAGCACGTTTTGCATTTCCTCGTTTCTCCAATTGTGGAAGTGCTGCGTTCTTTGGGCGATCCAGCCCCGACCTTGCAATTTACCTCACCGCAGGAATACCTGTTTACGCTTTTCCGGATTTCGATGGTCGGCGGATTTGCCTTGGCCTTTCCAGTCATCGGGTTCCAGATGTGGCGGTTCGTGGCTCCGGGGCTCTACAAGAATGAGCGGGGCGCGTTCCTGCCATTCATGATTGCCTCCCCGTTCATGTTCTTGCTGGGCGCGACCTTTGCCCAGTTGGTAGTGACGCCACTTGCGATGCAGTTCTTCCTTGGTTTTGCCGATGTGGCGTCTGTGTTCGCCAATTTGCTTGCGCCTGCTGCTGAAAATGTTCCGGGTGATGTTGCACCTGTCGTTCCGCAAACGGAGCAGGGGGTTCAGATCACCTTCTTTGGTAAAGTCAACGAAAGCTTGGATATTACGCTTAAGTTCATCATGGCGTTTGGGCTTTGTTTCCAGCTTCCAGTTTTGTTGACTTTGATGGGCAAGGCTGGGCTGGTCAGTGCAAAAGGGCTTGGATCGGTACGCAAGTATGCGATGGTTGGCATCCTTGTTTTGGCAGCGTTGGTCACCCCTCCGGATGTCGTCACGCAGCTTATTTTGTTTTCAGTTGTGTATGGTCTCTACGAAGTGTCTATCCTTCTTGTTGGCCGAGTGGAAAAGAAGCGCATTGCTCAGATGAAGGCTGACGGCACTTGGTTTGAAGATGATGAAGAAGAGGACGACCTCGCAGAACACGAGGCGGAACAGAAGTAATCTGACTTTTCGTGGAATTGAAAGGCGCGCTCTTTTTGAGCGCGTTTTTTCATGGCTGGTCATTGCAAGACGTTCATGATTTTTTGCGACCTGCACGACAGGAGAGCGCCATGAGCAATACCGAATTGACCCGCATCGCAGAAGCGCTTGAACGCATGGCGCCCGCACCGGCGCCTGCACCAGAGTTTGAAGCTTCAGACGGGTTCGTCTGGCATGTGGAGCCAGACAGGCTTGAACCTGTGGCTGAGATCAGTCGCGTAGAAATTGGTTTGCTAGTCGGTGTGGACCGATCACGCGACACTCTTTTACAAAACACGCGTCAGTTCGCAGCTGGGCTACCAGCCAACAACGCCTTGCTGTGGGGCGCACGTGGGATGGGGAAGTCTTCTTTGGTGAAGGCAGTACACGCGCAGATATTGTCAGAGGGTCTGAACCTGAAAATTGTTGAACTGCAGCGTGAGGATTTGCCGTCCGTAGCGCGATTGCTCAACCTTCTACGTGGTCGGGAAGAGCGTTTTTTGTTGTTCTGTGACGACCTGAGCTTCAGCCACGATGATCAACATTACAAGTCGCTCAAAGCTGTTCTTGATGGTGGGATTGAAGGACGGCCAGAGAACGTGGTGTTTTATGCGACCTCCAACCGTCGTCACCTGATGCCGAGGGACATGATCGAAAACGAGCGGTCGAGTTCCATCAACCCATCCGAGGCGGTTGAGGAGAAAGTTTCTTTGTCAGATCGTTTTGGTCTCTGGCTTGGCTTTCATCCATGCACTCAGGATGAATACCTCGCCATGATCCGAGGCTATTGCAATGCGCATGGCGTGGACATCGATGAAGACACACTTTGGGCGGAGGCGATTGAATGGCAAGCCACCCGCGGCGCTCGCTCAGGGCGCGTGGCCTGGCAGTACTTTGTTGATTTGGCCGGGCGCAGAGGTGTCGCAATAAAAGCCTGAAATCAATAGGCTATTTCAGGTAGGGCATGGGATCAACGCTGTCAAATCCCTTGCGGACCTCGAAGTGTACAAAGCTGTCTTTGGCGGGCAGTGACGCCATTGTTTGTCCGCGTTTTACGCTGGCACCCTTGGCGACTTTCACGTCATCTACGTTGTAATACACAGTCATCAAGTTATCTGGATGACGCACGACAAGAATTTTGACGTTGTCCCCGTCTGTGGTGATTGCCGCCACGGTGCCGCTTGCGGCGGCCTTTACGGGGGCTCCGGCCTTCGCTGCAATGTCGATGCCGTTGTTTTTGCCTTTAGAATACGGGCGCACAATTTTGCCATCCACAGGGAAACTCATCGCGGCTTTCGAAGCGCTCTGCGAGCTGCCGAGATTGTTCTCTGGAGGCTTGGCTGCTGCAGCTGAAGTGTCTTTGGGTAAAGGCTTGGTTGAGCTGGGTGGGGTTGGTGTTGGAGAACCCTGTCCGGGTTGTGTAAACACAGCGCCAGCAGCCACCGCTGCTGCGTTTTTTGAGCTTTCCGGATCGGTTGGCGGGATCAACAGAACCTGGTTCTCACGAATTGTGAAATCGCTGTCCAAACCGTTCCAGTCTGCCAGAGCGCGGACAGAAACGTTGTAAAGCCGTGATATCGTGAAAGCGGTTTCACCGCGCTTGACCTTGTGCTGAATGGGCTCGACGCCGGTTTGGGGAGCTGCTGCAGCCGGAGCGCTCTCCAGTGTTTCGGTTTCAACGTCGGGTTGGGCGCGATCAATGGCTCCGCCAGCCAAAGAGGCAATATCCACACCGCCGTTTGTGGCCGCAGACGGTTCTGCCACGCGGGTTGGCAAAGCCAGAACTTCGCCTGCTCGCAGCGCGGTGTCGGGTTTTATTCCGTTGTAGACGCCCAGCTGGTTTGCATCGACTCCAATCCGCGTGGCGACGTCATTCAGTGTGTCGCCTTGTTTTGCGACGACGACTTGATAGCTTGGGTAAGAGATCACGCCACGAGCGTCCGGTTGCGGGCGCTTGGCTGCGGCTCCTTGGGCTGCGTTGGTGGTGTCTAGCCCCCCTCCCAGATCGCTGCGCAGGTCGATATCAAACCCGTCTGAACAGCCGGCGACTATCGCAAGTGCAAGGCATGCGCCTGTCGTGCGGAATGTCAGCGAAGGAAAGTTGCCCATCTCGATGCCCTCGTAAGCAGCCTGTTTCGTCGGTCTTGCGCCGTAGCTGCGTGTATCGTCTACCCGTTCCGGCCGGGTTTGTTGTCACATGGCCCCTGCGGTGCAGATTGCCAAGGGGATATCCGTGCAAATTTATTCAGTTTCCCGCGCAATGCCTTCAACAAGAGGCACAAATCGCACGGATCGTAATTCGTCGTAGTCAAACCCGGCCTCGGTTCTGCGTACGCGGATCAGGCTTTGAACCGCGTCAGATTGCCCAACGGGCACCACCATGATACCGCCGATCTTGAGTTGCGCCAAGAGGGGGCCCGGAGGATCCTCGGCGGCGGCAGTTACAATGATGCGATCAAACGGCGCTTGATCTGGCAAACCGAAACTGCCGTCTGAAATGAAAGACGTAACATTGACCAACCCAAGCGCGTCGAAGATTTGTTTGGATTCACGTACGAGGCGGCGGTGACGTTCTACCGTGTAAACGCGGCGTGCGAGTTGGCTGAGAATAGCGGCCTGATAACCCGAGCCGGTTCCGACTTCCAGCACGCTGTCGCGCGGCGATATTTCTAGTGCTTGCGTCATAAGGCCGACCACAGAAGGCTGTGAAATCGTCTGACCACACGCGATGGGAAGCGGTGTATCTTCGTAAGCGCGATCAGCAAAAAGCCCGCGAACAAAAGGGCCACGATCGACTTTCTCCATCGCAGTCAAAACTGCCGGATCGGTCACGCCCTTAGAGCGTAGCGCAAAGAGAAACTGCATCTTGCGTTCGGCGAGAGCGTCCTGATCTGTCATTCGATGCCTTTCAGCGCGTCCAGGACATCATGGGCCGTAAAATCGGCCCGCATAGGCGTGACTGAAATATAGCCCTCAAGGTTCAGCGCCGCATCGGAACCGGGTGCGGTGGCGACCTGTTGATTGCCACCTCTGGCCCAAAGGAAGCGACGCCCGGACGGGGAGTTGTGCGGTTCCACAGAAAACCGTGTGCCTTCACGAAGACCTTGAGTTGCGACGCGGATCCCTTTGACATCAGCCGCCAGAACCGGGGGGACATTGACATTATAAAACAAGTGATAGGCTGCGTCGTTGGCCGGGGCGACGTCGAGAATTTTTCGCACCACGTCCGCACCGTAGGCTGCTGAAGCCTCGAATGGATCGTCGGCTGTGTAGTTTGCCGGACCGAGAAATTGAGAGATTGCAATCGAAGGAATGCCTTGAAGCGCACCTTCAATGGCCGCGCCTAAAGTGCCGGAATAAAGCGCGTTCTCGGCTGAATTGTTGCCGCGATTCACGCCGGACAGAATTAGGTCCGGTGGTGTGTCTTTCATCACGTCATGCACGCCGGCAAGAACACAATCTGCGGGGCTTCCTTCGGCGGCAAAGCGGCGCGTGCCCATCTTTGCGATCATTGTCGGGTGCGTGTAGCTGATGCAGTGACCAACACCGGATTGTTCAAAGGCGGGGGCGACAATCCAGACTTCGCCTTCGGGTCCTGCAACGTCATGAGCGATCTGCTCCAGAACCTTGAGTCCAGGGGCGTTGATACCGTCGTCATTGGTCACCAGAATGCGCATGTTTGCCTGCCCTTTTGCCGTCCTGCCTCTGTCTAGTTGAGGCTGCGAGATGGGGCAAGCATTGGCTTCAAACCCTTGGCAAATCTAGGTTCATGTTGCGGATTACGCGCAAGTGGCGAGCGCTTAGAGCCCTAGTTCCTCAAGCAGACGCCTGGCTTCGTCATGTGCGCTAACCAGTGTCTCGCGAGGCTCTCCCGGGAAGAAGCGGGCGCGGGTTCCAGTTGGCATTCCCTGTGGGTTCAGGATGGTCACCCTGGGGCCCGTGGACACTGTCTCGGCCTGCCAACTACGGGCCAGGGCGATCTGCGCCGCTTTTGTAGCACCGTACGACCCGAAGAATTTTTGGCCGCCACGAGGGTCATCGAAGAAAATGGCATGGCCCTCCTCGCCGAGAAGAGGCGTCAGGAACGGGATCAGGCGTCCAGTGGCGTCGAGGTTGATCGAAACGGACTTCGCCCAGTCCTTTGGGTCGATGTGGCCGGTCGGTGTCAGCGGCGCGCCATGAATGGCTGTGTGCACCCAGAGATCAACCTTGCCCCAACGGTCATGAATGGACCGGCACAGTTGCGCCATGGCGTCACCGTTGGTGACATCCATGGGCGCCAATGTGGCTGTACCGCCTTTGGCTTGAATGCGATCATCAAGCTCCTCCAGCGCGCCTGTGGTGCGCGCGACGGCTACGATATGGTGTTTTTGACAAAGGGCTTCTGCGAAAGCGGCGCCAAGGCCACGTGAAGCTCCGGTAATGAGGGCAATCTTCTGTGTCATCCGCCTCATGTGCGGAAATTAGGCCACAAGGTCAAGGGACAAGCGGTCGCGGAACTTCTAGCGCGGTATTTCCAGCGTGGTTGTGCGTCCGCCACCCTGCAGGACAATTGTGTCGGTGCCGATGGCCGCGACTTTGCCGCCCGGTGTGTTGTCCCCCAGCTTGACCTTGATCGTCCTGCCGGAGGTTGTCATCAGAAGGGCGCGTGGCGATGTGGGAGTGCCCATTACGCCAATCAGCGTCAAACGCTGGCGCTGTTTCATTACGCCCTTATGCGTGGCTGTGTCGGCCACATGTTTGGGGGTTTTGTTAGACATCGGGTACTCGCTACTGACGGTTCTCGCCGCTCATCCGTGGAGGCGGCACGGCTGGGTAACTCCCAACTGGGTGATTGCCAAACCGAATGTCATGAATTGGCGAAAAAACGCTTAATTTGTTGGTGAATCAGGCCTTAACCATTCAGGTGCGGACGGACGTCGTTGCCTGTATGCGCATATATGTCGAGCAGTTGGTCAAAGGAAATTCCGTTGCTTTGCGCGGACTTAAGCGGGCCATCCAGCGCAGTGAGGCGAGGGCGCTGACCCTCCGCGCCAGGGATCAATTGGCAAGCGATAGGATCGTCAGACTCGAAGCCAGGAAGGTCATTCATCAAAAATGCAATCCCGCCAACGAATCCCTCCGATGCGCCGGTTGCCACATCGACGTATGCATAAAACAACTCGGCTTCGACTGCAGCCCATGGACCGAAGTTGAAAACCTCGTCGCTACCCTTGATGGCTAGCGGCAGGACGCAATGCACAAAACGAGTGCCATCTAATCGGCAGAGATCGGCTGAAAGCTTGTCGTCCCCAACCTCGACCTCGGACGCATCGGCTTCGCGCGGTACCGCATGTGGCCATATGTCCGGCGCGTCGTATCCGATGTCAAATACACCGGTAAAGCTCTTGCCTGATTGTGAGACATAGTCGGGGTCGTTGAAACGACGCCAGCGGCTATCCAGTGCCAGCAACATGGTCAGGAGGTGGGTTCTGCGAGGCGTGCGCCGTTCCAGCTTGCACCGGGCGTCGGCGCCTCTTCGATCTTTTTGCTGACACGGCTGCTTGTTTCGAGGTTGGCGAGGTATTCGGGTGTCACGCCACCGGTAATGTAGTTGCCGTCAAAGCAGGAACAATCAAACTGCTCGATATCAGGATTGCCTTCCTTGGCTGCCCACACGAGGTCTTCGAGTTTTTGATAAAACAGGGCGTCCGCTCCAAGTTCCTGCCGGATTTCCTCGATAGAAAGGCCGTTGGCAATCAGTTCGTGTTTGGTAGGCATATCAATGCCGTATACGTTCGGATAGGCCACGGGCGGAGATGCAGAAGCGATGTAAACTTTCTTTGCGCCAGCCTCGCGGCACATTTGAACGATCTTTTTGATGGTGTTTCCACGTACAATAGAGTCGTCGATCAGGAGAATGTTCTTGCCATCCATTTCGCGGGGAATAGCGTTGAGTTTTCGCCTGACAGACTTCTGACGTTCAGCCTGTCCTGGCATGATAAAAGTGCGGCCCACATAACGGTTTTTAACAAGAGCCTCTCGGTACCGAATACCGGTGATGTTGGACACTTCCAACGCAACCGGGCGGGCGCTGTCCGGGACAGGGATTACAGCATCGATTTCGAGGCCGCTTTTCTCGATCTGCTTGGCCAGCGTTTTTCCCATGCGGATCTGGGATTGGTAAACGGACACGCCGTCCAACACGCTGTCCGGGCGCGCAAGGTAGACATATTCGAAGATGCAGGGCGTCAATCGACCCTCGACTGCTTGGAATTCATGCAGGTTTCCATCCAGATCGACCAGCAAAGCCTCACCGGGCTTCACGTCGCGGAGTTTGTCGAATCCGTTGATTCCAAATGCAACATCTTCCGATGCAAAAGCGTAATCGTCGCCCTCACCGTCAGCTTGACGTTTGGCGACCGAAAGCGGGCGGATACCGTGCGGGTCTCGGAATGCGAGCATTCCGACGCCTGCAACAAGACAGATGACCGAGTAGGCGCCCTGTACACGTTCCATCGTCATTTTCACGCCAGCAAAAATATTTCGGATTGCATCGCTGCTACCGTTGACCTTGATCGCATCCGCGACCTTGTCAGCTAGCACGTTTAGCAGAATTTCACTGTCCGATGTGGTGCGCAGGTGGCGGCTGTATTTGCCGGTGACCTTCTCGCGTTGCGCTTCGGTATTGGTGATATTTCCGTTGTGTACAAGATAGATGCCATAAGGCGCGTTCACAAAGAAAGGCTGCGCCTCGGAGGCGGACAGCGAGCCTGCCGTAGGATAGCGGACATGTCCCATTCCGACGCGGCCGGTCAGTGTTTCTGCGTCTGTTGGCTGGAATACGTCCTTTACCAGACCGTTGGCTTTGCGTTCGCGGAAGAAGCCGCCGGTGTAGGTCACGACGCCGGATGCGTCCTGGCCACGGTGCTGGAGCATCAAGAGCCCGTCATAAATCTCGGCAAAGACGTCATCATTGCGATTGGCGATCCCCAGAATTCCGCACATCCGCAGGCTCCTTTGTCAGACTAGGCAATATTGTTGGCGTTTCGACATGCACGTTTTTTCGGGCTGCGAAACATTAGTCGCTCGGGATGGGCTGTGCGTGGAGGTTCCGCCGTTGGCGGGTAGAGTCTGGGCATGTTTTGCGCCGCTATCCACGTGGCTGGCTCCGAATCCCTGAGTCGTGCTGCGCCCGTCTTAAGGGCTTGTTCGCAGTATGTCACGAAAGGATCACAAACGACGTAGCGAAGTTGCGCTCAGCTTGAAATTCAAGGCTGAAAGCTGACTTTTCGGTCAAATAAAATACCAGATCTCAATCTGCTTGGGGATGTTGAGTGAGAACCACCCTGTCGGCATTTAGTTAAATCACAAGAAGTGCACCGTGCGGTGCCTAGACTTGTTTGACCAGCCGTATGATGATCAGGACAACAGCCGCACCAAGCATTGCGGAAATCACAGAGCCCAAGAAGCCTGAACCAAAGCCGAGACCAATGAGTGGCAAGGCAAAATTGGCCAAAAAGGCCCCCCCGATTCCAAGAATGACGTTTCCGATGAGCCCAAAGCCGCCTCCACGGACCAGTTTGCCGGCTAGCCAACCCGCAAGGCCACCTATGACGATGGCAGAGAAGAGGCTGGAAAAGAGGGCTGTTTCGGCTTCCATGGCGAGGTCCTTTGGCTACTTTCGTTGTCTGCGTTGGCGTTAGGTGACGTTAACTTGGCGGTCGTGTATGCGCTTGCGGACAAGATCAATGTGCATTCGGGCGTGATATGCAGCCTGACGATAGGCCGCGGGTAGGCCAAGACGCGCAATACGTTCGTCCATTTCAACCAGTTGCCGGTCCATCTCTGCAAGCTCTTCCGGGCTGGGTTGCAGCGCCAGTTCATCTTCAATCTGGCGGATGAGCGGATAGTGCTGCCAGACCCGCCATCCCATAAAGTAGGCATACAGGGAGGGGAGGACACGGAACAGCGGAACTACAAAAAGTAGGATCGGCAGAGTTAGAAGCAGCAAGCGATTGACCTGCGCGGCCATCCAGTAGGGCAGAAGATCATGCCAGGTGGAAGGGCCTTCCTGGATGAGTTGTCGGGATACCGAGTTCACCGACATACCGGTGCCTTCGATTGTCGGGAAAAAATGTCGACCAGTAATGATATCGCGTTTTGCGTGGAGTTCCTTGGCGGCCATGGTCAATCGATTAATCAGTGCAGGGTGCAGATCGGGCACCATAGCTAACCGGGCTTCGAGAGCCAGGACCTTTTGCGGCGCCGGTGGGATGACGCTCTCTAGCGAAATCGCGCCACTGGGGACCGTGGCGATGGTCGTGTAGTCTAGCCGTCGAGAGATGGCATCCAGATAGACCAGAGGCAAGAAGGACAGATCCGGCGCTTTAAACGCCTGTTCCAAATAAGGAGCATCAACCGTGGTTACGAATACGGCGACATCAACGGTGCCTTCGCGCAGTGCGCTCACAGCGTCCGTGTAGGGAAGGGACAAGATTTCGTTGTCGTCCGGGGTTAGTTCAACTGCTTCCTGAAAGTCGGCGAAGGCTGCGGCCGTACCGGAACCCGGTTGACCGGCGGTAATGCGAAGGCCTTTCCAGTGGGCAGGATTCCGCGGTACGTCGGTCTGAGCACGGACCAAAAACAGCATGGGTTCATAAAACAATCCCCCAATTGCTTCGGCGGTGTCTTTGGAAATCGGAATGCCTCCTTGAAGCAGGGCAACGTCGACCTCGCCGTTCTCAAGTAAATCCCTGTTGTCGACGGAGCCATTCGTGTAGCGAATGTCCAACTCAATTCCGTCTCGAGCCAGAATTTCCTTATACAGCGCTGCCACGCGGGCGTAGGCGCCGTTTTCCGGTCCGGCGGCCATTACAAGGGCTTTCGGGGGGAGTAGCAAAAGAAACACCAACCCCAATGCCAAAAGAAATGTTGCCGCGACCAGTGTTAGCCACAAACGCATCGACGTTGTCCTCATTTCTATCCCGATGAAAACGCTAGCCCTGCGGCCTAAGCGGGACAAGAGCGGGAATAAAAAAAGCCCGCCGTCGGGCGGGCTTTTCTGAATCTATCTACCAAGCGGCCTAGTTCGCGCAATGCGCGCTAAGCTCTCCCAGTTTGTCTTCGAGCCAGACCATTGCCTCCGCTGGATCACGGTCATCAACCTGCGCGGTCAGACGGCCGAAAACTTCTGCTGAACGGCTGTCGTCAACCATGGCGAAGCTCTGCGAGGTAAACATGGTTTCGTAAACAAAAAACGCCACAGCAACGAGCAATGCGCCGCGGGCAGCGCCAAACAAAAAGCCAAGCGCCTGATCCACACCGCCAAGTGCAGAGCGTTGCACGATAGAGGAAAACACCGGCGTAAAGAATGAAACAACGATAAGGGCCAAGGCAAAAACACCGAAGAACGCCGCGCCTAGGGCCATTTCGCAGTTGTCACCGATCACGTCTTTCAGGATCGGGATTTCCTTGACCAAAGGCTGCGCTTGCGCAGCAAACATGTAGGCCAGAATCGCGGCCGCGACCCAGCCGGCAATGGCCATCGCTTCGCGGACGATGCCACGGCTATAGGCCAACAAGGCCGAAATGATGATGACGCCGGCCACGACGCCGTCAATGATGGTGAAGCCTTCCATTAGTCCCAGTTCCCTTTCGACCGCCCCCGGTCAATTGTTGGCGTCTCCGCCTGCTCCGAATACGTCTCCCACAAAGCTTGCGAGGTCTCCAACACGGTTCAGGGCGATGCCGTCGACTGTGGGTGCCTTGCCGCCTTTCGGAGCGATTGCCGTTGTGAAACCAAGTTTTTGGGCTTCTTTCAACCTATTTTCGGTCTGGGCGACCGCTCTTAACGCGCCGGAAAGGCTGATTTCGCCAAAAATTACGGTGTCTGCGGGCAGTGCGGCGTCTTCCCGCGCAGATACGAGTGCGGCGGCCACGGCGAGGTCGGCAGCTGGTTCGGAGACTTTCATGCCGCCAGCGACGTTCAGGTAAACGTCCAGACCGGCGAAGGGAACCCCGCAGCGCGACTCAAGGACGGCAAGAATCATCGCCAGACGTCCGCTGTCCCAGCCGACAACCGTGCGGCGGGCTTGCGGATTGGGACTTGGGGCCACCAACGCCTGAAACTCGACGAGAACTGGGCGTGTACCCTCAATACCGGCAAAAACGACGCTGCCAGGACTGGGTTTGCCGCGATCCGAGAGAAAGAGGGCTGATGGATTACCGACTTCGGCTAGACCGCGACCGGTCATTTCGAAGACACCTATTTCGTCCGCTGGACCGAAGCGGTTTTTGACGGCACGCAACACGCGGAATTGGTGCCCGCGTTCTCCCTCGAAATACAGCACTGTGTCGACCATGTGTTCCACAACGCGCGGGCCGGCTATCTGACCTTCCTTGGTGACATGGCCCACAAGAATGATTGCAATACCTTTGCGTTTGGCAAAGGCGGTCAACTCATGTGCGGCTGCACGCACCTGCGACACAGAACCTGGCGCAGACGTCACAGTGTCGGACCACATCGTCTGGATCGAGTCGATGATCGCCAGCTGAGGTCGTTCGGCTTCCAGCGTTGTCAGGATATCACGCAGGTTGGTTTCCGCAGCGAGCATAACCGGAGACTGTGTGAGACCGAGGCGTTGGGCACGCATACGCACTTGGGCCGCCGCCTCTTCGCCGCTCACGTAGATGGTTTTTACACCTTGACGGGCAAAGCGAGCTGCCGCCTGCAAAAGAAGGGTGGACTTGCCGATACCAGGGTCTCCGCCAACCAATATGGCAGAGGCAGGCACTAGTCCGCCGCCGAGAACCCTGTCGAGTTCCTTGACGCCGGAAACCGTGCGAGGTGTCGGGCGATCTTCGGTGCTGAGGTCGCTGAGTTCGATGGTACGGCCCTTGGCAGAACCAAGCGACGATCCTGCGGGGCCCGCGCCGAAAGGAGCCTCTTCGACGATGGTGTTCCATTCGCCGCAAGCTTCGCAACGGCCCGACCATTTGGAGGAGGTTGCACCGCAGGCAGTGCAAGTGAACTGGGTTTTGCTTTTTGCCATGTTCCCGTTTTGGACCACTACCGCTTGCGGGTCAAATGGCTAATTGCGAGCGACGCCAGAATGCAGGCTGTGAAGAGGTAAAGTCCCCATCCGGTTTCAACTTTGACGTAGCCTGCGCCTTTGACGATGACGATATAAAGCGCGATCAGAAAGACATCCGCCATGGCGAGCTTGCCGAGAATCTCCAATGCTGGGAGGACCTTGCGGCGCATCAGGCCAAATTGGATCAAGGCAATTCCGATAACCTTAAGGTAAGGTGCAAAGATCGCGAAGAAGGTCACGAGAAGCGCGAGGGCGACATCAGTTTTCCAGAGCGACTGCAAGCCCGAAATGACGGAAATTTCGGAAAGGCCAAAGATTGGCAATACGCCTGCGCGCATTAGCGGGGCGAACCAAGCGATGGGGAAGAGGATCACAAGCGAGAGGTTGGCGAGGCGCAGGGTGTTGGTCATACGCATAGAGCTATGGCGTTTCGGGTGCGCCCGCAAGTTTTGCAGCCGGATCGAGGTTAACTTTCTGGAATTAAGAGGATTTTGGCTGTCTGCAAAACGTCGGCATCACGTCGGCATTGCGTCGGTGTTGTTTTGGCTTCGGGGAGTTTTTAACGAGGTGTGCGGTGGCAAGGCGATTAGATCGAATAGCTTAGTTGCGACAGAGCCAAGAGCGCTAAAGCCGTGAAGCCCCAAAAAACGGCGGCGGTGATTGTCGTCCATTTCCGGCCCAGACCTTCGGGCCAGCGCAGCCAACTGGAGCTGTGAAGGGCGAACAGCAGGCAGGCAACGATGAGTGTGATCGTTTCGGAGTACGCACCCGAAGGCATCCACGGCAGGTCCGGTAATTCGAGACCCAGATCATATCTGAATTCAAACAGCAGGATTGTGAGCAGACCAACGATCAAGACCAGCATGACGGATGCCAGCACAGGACGCGCTTTGAGCAGAACCAGTGCCGTCAGAAAAGTTGCGAGGGCCGCGATGACCGGGCCCAAAAGGCTAAAGAACGCTATGAGCAGGAACATGATCTCTCCGTTTTCCGGAGGCTAACATGGAGCCTTATTGGATGCGCCCCGTTTGTGTCACTGGAGTGAAGGTCAAGTTGCTTTAACCTTGATGGCCGAAAGTGCGTGCGGCTTCGAACTTCGGGGAGCCTGCCGATCCGTTTGACTTCTTGTTAGCTCGCGATTTTTCGATGTAGGTGAAGATGATCAAAGGATAGAAAACCGGCTGGCGAGGCAGAAGCATTTTGAAGCCGGCTTAAAACGATAACATTCGATCTTGGCAGATGCGCCGCGCATTTGACCGGCTGAGACAGTGCTTACTAGGCATGCGCAATAAACGAGCGTTAGCGCACCGCCTCAATCGGACCGTCGGCGCTGCCGGAGATGAACTGTTCAAGATACGGATCTCCCGAGCGGTCCATTTCCGCCACTGGTCCGGTCCATTGGATCACCCCGCCGTGCAGCATGGCGACGTTGTCGGAAATAGCGCGCACGGACGTCATGTCATGCGTGATTGTCATCGCGGTAGCGCCCATTTCGGTCACGATCTCGCGGATCAGATCGTTGATGACGCCGGACATGATCGGATCAAGGCCGGTTGTGGGTTCGTCAAAGAATATGATCTCGGGCTCGGCCGCAATGGCGCGGGCGAGGCCGACGCGTTTTTGCATGCCGCCCGAAAGCTCGGACGGGAAAAGGTCGGCGACATCCGAGGTCAGACCCACTCGACGGAGTTTCTCTACGGCGATTTCGCGGGCCTCGGCCTTGGGGCGTTTGAGGCTGCCGCGCAGCAGGCGGAAGGCGACATTTTGCCAGACCGGCATTGAGTCAAACAGGGCGCCGCCCTGAAAGAGCATACCAAAGCGCGCAAGAAACGCGTCGTGGTCACCTTGCGTGGCGTCTTTGCCGTCCACAAGGATCGTGCCGCGCTCGGGCGTCACGAGGCCAAGAACGGACTTCAGTAGGACGGATTTGCCAGTACCTGAGCCGCCGATGATCACCATCGACGTGCCCTTCGCGATCTCAAGATTCACGCCTTGCAGCACCTTCTTGGGGCCGAACGATTTATGAACGTTGTCAAAGGTGATCATGAGGCAAAAAACAGCGAAGTGAGCAGGAAGTTTGCAGCCAGGATCAGTACGGCAGCAGCTTGAACCGAGCCCTTAGTTGCCTGGCCGACGCCTTGCGCACCGCGACCTGAGTGCATTCCAAAATAGCACCCCATCAAGGCTGCGATACCGCCGAAGACCGCGCCTTTGACCAATGAAGACAGGATATCGTTGAACTGCAGGAAATCAGCGGTGTTGCGGATATAGGTTGCCGGATTGAAGCCGAGCTGCTCTGTGGCAACTGCAAAGCCACCATAGATCCCGATGATATCCCCGATGCCGACGAGAACGGGCACGACGAGAATGGCGGCGATAAATCGCGGCACTACGAGGTATTTTAGCGGATCCGTCGAGAGCGTGGTCAGCGCGTCGATCTGCTCCGTGACTTTCATCGTGGCGATTTCTGCGGCGATAGAGCTTGTGACGCGGGCGGCAACCATCAGACCCACAAGCACAGGGCCAAGTTCGCGCACCATCCCGATCGCTACAATCTGTGGAACGACGCTTTCAACTGAGAAGCGGGAGGATCCGTCGTAAATCTGGAGCGCGAGCGCACCGCCTGTGAAAATTGCCGTCATGCCCACGACCGGAAGCGAGAGCCAGCCGATGGTGAACATGGCAGTCAAAAACTCGCGCGCGTAGAATGGTGGTCGCACCATATGGCTCAGCGTCTGAGCAAAGAAAATTGAAAAGCGCCCCACCATCGACAGGAGCGCCAGTGTCTGTCGGCCAATCAGTGAAAAGGGGGCGAGGAGCGCGGTCATGCGCTCTTGTAGCGCCTGTAGTAACGCGCGCCAAGCGAGGTCAGGATTTCATATCCGATGGTTCCTGCCGCCTCTGCGACGGTATCGACCGACTGGTGAAGGCCGAGCAGCTCGACAGATTTGGGGTCTTGTTCCACGTCGGTGACGTCCACAGTGATCAGGTCCATGGACACACGGCCAATGACAGGGCAGCGAATTTCGTCGGCAAAGACTGACACGTTGGAGCCCATTGCTCGGATCAGACCATCCGCATAGCCGGCAGAAATCGTCGCGACGCGGCTGTCGCGTTCGGCAATCCATGTGTTGGAGTATCCGACGCTTTCGCCAGCAGCCACTTCACGCACCTGCACAACCGGTATCGACAGGCCTGTGACCGGTGCGGCTTCGACAAACGGCATGCCACCGTAAAGGCCCACGCCTGGTCGAGTGAGATCGAAATGATAGCCGCTGCCGAGCAGAATGCCGCCAGTCGCGGCGAGGCTTCGGGGCACGGAAATTCCGTCGGTCAGGCGTTTGAACGTGGCCAATTGCTGAGGGTTCATCGGGTGTTCGGGTTCGTCCGCGCACGCGAGATGAGACATCACCAGTGTCGGGCTGCGGGTTAGAACGGTTTGGGCCACGGCGGCCCATTCGGCCTCTTCAAGCCCCAACCGGTTCATACCGGTGTCAAGCTGCACACCGAACGGATGGTTTGGCAGTGCTTCGAAATGGCGGACAATCTGGTTTACCGAGTTGAGCATCGGCGTAAGCATCATGTCGGAAATCATGTCGGTGTCGCCAGCCATATGGCCGCCAAAAACGTTGATTTCCGGTTTTGGACCAACGGCTTGTCGCAAGGCGGCGCCTTCCTCGGCGACGGCAACAAAGAAGCGATTTACACCGACGCGCATCAAAGCGCGGGCGACGCGATCAGCGCCAAGGCCGTAGCCGTCGGCCTTTACCACAGCGGCGGTTTGCGCCTCGGTCAGAGCATCAAGAGCGCGCCAGTTCGAAATCAGCGCATCGAGGTCAATCGTTAAAGTCGCAGTAGCCATGGCAGCGTTTTTTGTCGTTCAGGAAAAAAGGGTCAAGGGAAATCGGCGGGGCTCTCTATCGCGACACCCAGTTTCAGCGCAATTTCTCCGGTGGTGCGCAAGGCGAGCGAAATGAGGACATTCAAGATGGCGTTTTAGAACTCGCCGTCCTCACCGTCGTTCTGCCATGGCTGGACAAGGTTGCCAAAGCGTGTGAACCGACCCTCGAAGCTGAGGTCCACGGTTCCGATCGGGCCGTGACGCTGTTTGCCAAGGATGACTTCGGCACGACCGTGCAGGCGTTCCATACGTTCCTGCCACGCGGCCATCTCGTCGAGACGGTCGTCGGAGGGTTTCTCCCGCTCTGCGTAGTATTCCTCGCGGAAAACAAACATTACCACGTCGGCATCCTGTTCGATCGAGCCCGATTCACGCAGGTCCGAAAGCTGAGGGCGTTTGTCGTCTCGGCTTTCGACAGTACGCGAGAGCTGTGACAGGGCGATAACGGGGATGTTGAGTTCTTTTGCGATGGCCTTCATGCCCATCGAGATTTCAGCGATTTCCTGAACGCGGTTATCGGCGGTGCCGCGACAAAGCTGAAGATAGTCGATGATCAGAACATCCAGACCATGTGTCCGCTTCAGGCGGCGAGCGCGAGCGGCGAGCTGGGCGATCGGGAGCGCGGGCGTGTCGTCGATAAAGAGGGGGCAGGCTTCAAGGGATTTCGCGGCTTCGACGAAGCGGCGGAATTCGGCCTCCGTCATGTCACCCTTGCGGATCTGTTCGGAAGGAATCTCGGCCGCCTCGGAAAGAATTCGCGCTGCGAGCTGTTCGGCGCTCATTTCGAGCGAATAGAAACCGACCACGCCGCCTTCGACCGCGCCTTCTGTGCCGTCCGGTTTGGTGCCCTTCTTGTAGGCTTTGGCGACGTTGAACGCGATGTTGGTGGCCAGAGAGGTTTTGCCCATCGAAGGACGACCTGCAAGGATCAAAAGGTCTGACGGGTGCAGGCCCCCGAGTTTCTTGTCGAGATCGATCAGGCCGGTAGAGATGCCGGCAAGACCGCCGTCGCGCTGATAAGCAGCATTGGCGGTGTTGACCGCTTCGGTCACGGCTTTCAGGAAGGACACAAAACCGCGTTCTGTCTGACCTTGCTCGGACAGCTTGTAAAGCGCCTGTTCGGCTTCAACGATCTGCTCTTTTGGCTCCAGCTTCACGTCGGCTTTGCGCGCCTTGGTGGAGATGTTGTCGCCAAGGCCGATGAGCTCCCGACGGATCGCCATATCATAGATCATCTGCGCATAGTCACGAGCAGCGAAGGCCGAGATTGCCGCACCGGCCAGTCGGGCGAGGTAAGCCGGGCCACCGAGTTCCTTTAGGCCTTCGTCGTCCTCCAGAAAGGCTTTGAGCGTGACAGGAGACGCAAGGTTGTTCTTGGCGATGCGGGCGGCGGCTACTTCATAGATCCGCGCGTGAACCGGGTCGTAGAAATGTTCAGATGTGATGACCGAAGCCACGCGGTCGAAGATGTCGTTGTTGGTCAGGATCGCGCCTAGAAGCTGCTGTTCGGCCTCAATGGAATGAGGCATCGGGTCCGCTTCGGCTGCCTCGGGGGCAGGGGCGGCATTCATCGGTGCGATTTCGTTCATGTCTGTCCCTGAGCCGGGCGTTGAAGCGCCCGTGATCTGAATCGGTTCTTGCCTGCAAAGTGATGCAGAGCGTTCTACGACAAGGCCCGCGACGAGGGCAAATTGTATGTTTGTGTGGAACGCCTGTGGATAACTTTGCCCGCCCTGATTTTGTCAGAGCGGGCAGGGATGCGTCAACATCTTGTGTCTATCCGGTCAAACGTACCGGACTAGGCAGGGCAGATTTTTTGCTGGACGGGTCAAGAACCCTTGCGCGCTTCCTGCCATGCCCGCGGGTCGTTGAGGAAGTTTTCCACTTCGGCGAGTGTTTCTGCAGAAAAGGCTTGTTGAGCCTTTGCTTCAGCAAGCACATCCCACCACGTACAAAGGTAGTGCAGGGCAACGCCGTGGTCTCCGAGAGTTTTTTCGGTTTCCGGAAAGATGTCGTAATAGAAAATTACGGCCGTGTTGCCGCAGGTCGCTCCGGTTTCACGGATCGCGTCGACAAAAGACAGTTTTGAACCGCCGTCGGTGGTGAGATCTTCGACCAACAGCACGCGTTCGCCTTCACTCATGGCGCCTTCGATGCGGGCGTTTTTACCATAGCCTTTGGGTTTCTTACGCACATAGGTCATCGGCAGTGCCATGCGTTCTGCCACAAGAGCCGCGAACGGAATGCCTGCGGTTTCACCTCCGGCGATGTTGTCGAACGCCTCAAAGCCCGCTTCGCGCATCACGGTCACGGTCATGAAGTCCATCAGCGTCGCGCGGATGCGCGGGAAGGAGATCAGCTTGCGGCAGTCAATGTAGCTTGGGGAAGGTAGGCCGGAGGCCAGTGTGTAGGGCTCGTCGGTGTTGAAATTCACAGCGCCAATTTCCAGCAGCATACGGGCGGTCAGGCGGGCGATTTCTTCTTTCGGCGGGAAGGCGGTTGGGATCATGAACGTGTCCTTTGAGTAAGAAGGGCGTTAACGGGCGACGGACCAGTGGATCGGGTAGCCCGGATCAAAGACGGTTACGGGGCCGTTTTCGGTGACGATTTTTTCAGGGAACACTGTCGCGACATCCGATTTGACCAGAGTCAGTCGCGTGTCGTTTACGGGCAATTTGTAAAACGCCGGACCATTCAAGGACGCGAACCCCTCGAGTTTGTCGAGTGCGCCGTCTTCTTCAAACACGTGTGCCAGAAGAGGCATGGTGTTTGTGGCGGTGAAACAGCCGGCACATCCGCAGGCGGCGAGCTTGTCACCATCCAGGTGCGGCGCGCTGTCGGTACCAAGGAAAAAGCGCTTGTCGCCTGAGGTCGCAGCAGCGCGCAGGGCGATGCGATGCTCTTCGCGCTTGGCCACTGGCAGGCAGTAGTAGTGCGGTTTGATTCCGCCGACCAGAATGTGGTTGCGGTTGATAATCAGGTGGTGCGTGGTGATTGTCGCAGCAAGGTCATTGTCCTGAGACTTCACATACTCAGCAGCGTTGCCTGTCGTGATGTGTTCCATAACGACGCGGAGGCCGGGCGTTGACCGACGGATCGGGTCAAGCACACGGTCAATAAACACCGCTTCGCGGTCGAAAATGTCGATGTCATGGTCGGTCACTTCGCCATGTGTGCAAAGCGTAAGGCCGATCTCGGCCATTTTTTCCAGGACACCGCGCACTTTGTCGAAGTCAGTAACGCCGGAAGCGGAATTGGTGGTCGCACCCGCCGGATAGAGCTTTACGGCTTTCACAAGACCGGAGGCATGGGCTGCGGCAACATCCTCTGGATCTGTGTCCTCGGTGAGGTAGAGCGTCATCAATGGGACAAAGTCCGCGTCGTCAGGAAGAGCGGTTAGAATGCGATCGCGGTAGGCCGCAGCCTGCGCGCCGGTGACAACCGGTGGCACGAGATTCGGCATGATGATCGCGCGGCCAAAGTCTCGCGCGGTTTCGGGCAGAACAGCGGCCAACATCGCGCCGTCGCGCAGATGCAGGTGCCAATCGTCGGGGCGGGCAATCGTCAGGCTTTGGGTCATAGGGGCCGCTTACACAAAAGCGGCCGCGCAATCCAGCCCTGTCGGGGCTGGAAAACGGATTAGCTGGCCAGTCGTCCGGCGTCCGCGGCCTGAACCAATAGATCGAGCTTCCGCATATAGCGGGGCTCGTGCAGGCGGCGGGCGACGTTCGCACAGAGCAGTGCCTTGATATACGGGCGCTTTTTGGCCTCGATATCGGCCAGAAGACGATTCAGGTAGCGCAGGTGGTTGCGCCGTGCGCGGTAGAGTTTGTAAAACGCCTGCCGATCAAGTTTGCCGGCGCCGGCTTTGGCCAGAATGCGGAAAAGAATTTGCATTTCTAGAAGTTGCGGTTCAAGCAAGCTCCCCATGCGCGGCACCGGAAGCAATTCGACATTGCGGCGGCGATATAGCGCCGCGTGCATAGCATCTAGGTCTTCCAGCGGGTCATAGATGACGAAAGCTTTCTCGGCGCCTCCCAGCATGTCCGGGGCATAGCCGTACCGGCCGGAAAAGGACCGCCGGCGCGCAGCAGGGAAGCGGTGGTCCCAAGAAGCCATGTCGGGTGCCAGTGTGGCCTGTGGCTTGACGGCGATTACGGTTGCGCCCGGGGCCGCCAAAGAGAAAGCTGCTGCCGCGTATCCACAGGTACCGGCCCCATAGAAAATCACCTGATCGAATTCGTCAAAGAAGCCGTCGTCGGTCAAGCGATCGAAATAGGCGATCACCTCGGGTTCGCGATACCACGTATTACCGTCACAGAGGATGCACAAATGTGACCAGCCCAGCTCGCGTACCAGTTCCCAGCCAAGCGGCTGTCCTGTGTCTCCGCGCTTCTGGATGCCCTGCATGGTTTCAAAGGTCACAAGAAGAATAGGCTTGTCTTCGATGAGAGTGGCGCAGTGGCGCTCTCCTAGCGGCTGGAAGTGACCGTGTTCTTCGGCAACTTCTTCCAGTTTGGCCAGCCAGGCGGCCCGTTTCAAACCCAGCATCGGCACGTCAAAGCCGTTTGGGGAATCCTGCATTTGCTCAATCCTTGTACCCTGCGTCGTCCCGATCGGGCGCGCGGTCACTTGTTATTGGTAACGAAGCTAGTGGCCATTTGCGGCAAAAATTGGGAAGCGGGCAGCTTTTCTACAACTTTTGTCGCGGGCGGTGCGTATTGACCTTTGAGAAGCGTCATGTGCAGCCTGACGCCCAAAGGGGAGGTCGCGATGAGCGAAGTGAGCAGCATTGATCATGTGCAGGAACTGCTGGCCGGCGAAGGCTATGTTTGCGGGCGCGATCTTGCGACGGTGACATTTCTGGCATTGCGGCTGGGGCGACCGATTTTCCTCGAAGGGGAAGCTGGCGTCGGCAAGACCGAGATCGCAAAGGCCATCGCAAGCGCCTTGGGGCGCGATCTGATCCGACTGCAATGCTACGAGGGTCTGGACGCGGCGAGCGCTGTCTATGAATGGAATTTCGCGGCGCAGATGGTTGCGATCCGCACGGCAGAGGCCAGTGGCGGAGCTGACAGAGCCGCATTGCAGGAGGAGCTCTTCGGCCCGGACTACCTCGTAGAGCGACCGCTTTTGCAAGCGATGCGCCCGCACAACGGAGGTGCGCCGGTTTTGTTGATCGACGAACTGGACCGCACGGATGAGCCATTTGAAGCCTTCTTGCTTGAAGCCTTGAGCGATTTTCAGGTGACCATTCCGGAAATCGGCACCATCAAGGCTCCGGAGCCGCCAATTGTGATTGTCACCTCTAACCGGACACGCGAGGTCCACGATGCGCTGAAGCGGCGGTGTCTTTACCATTGGGTGGATTACCCCGATTTCGCGCGTGAAATGGAAATCCTTACATCTCGTGCGCCAGAGGCGGCGGAAGCCCTAAGTAGAGAGGTCGTCGCTTTTGTGCAGCGGTTGCGTACCGAAGACCTGTTCAAAAAACCTGGCGTTGCCGAAACGATTGACTGGGCCAAATGCCTGCTCGCGCTGGACGTGCTGACGCTGAGCCCCGAAGTGATTGCGGACACGCTGGGAGCGGTTCTGAAGTATCAGGATGACATTGCCAAACTTCAGGGCTCTGAGGCCAAACGGTTGCTTGATGAGGCGCGGGCGACGCTGGAGCCTGCATGATGCCTCATGCGGCTGTAGAAAACAGGGAAGGGCCCCAAACTGGCCCTTTGTTGCTTTGAATGCCTGAATACCTGCCTCTTGAAATCCCCGATGATCCCAAGCTGACCCAGAACATCACCTGGTTTGCGCGCTCCCTGCGCAAGGCGGGGCTCCCGATTGGTCCCGGGCGCGTGATCGACGCGATCCGGGCAGTCGAAGCGGCGGGCTTTACCTCCAAGCAGGATTTCTTCTGGACGCTGCACGCCTGTTTCGTTTCGCGTCCGGAACACCGCACCGTGTTCGCTCAGGTTTTCCGGCTGTATTGGCGCGACCCGCGATACCTCGAGCACATGATGTCGATGATGTTGCCCGCAGTACGTGGCGTTCAGGAAGAACGCGCGGGGCAAGCCGGCGAAAAGCGCGCGGCGGAGGCCTTGCTGGACGGGGCTAATCAGGATGTGCCTGAAGGGCTGTCCGATGAGGAGGAAGGTACAGAGATAGAAATCGATGCATCGATGACAATCTCGACCGAAGAAAAGCTTCGCACGCTGGATTTTGAACAGATGAGCACCGAGGAGATCGCTCAGGCAAAACGTATGCTGTCTCGCATGGCCTTGCCGGTTCAGCCGATCAAATCGCGGCGGATGAAAGCGGATGCGCTGGGCTGGCGGCCGGACTGGCGCGCTACTATGCGCAATTCCATGCGCCAAGGTGGTGAACTGCAGATGCCGGCGAAGAAAAGCCGCCGAATACGCTGGCCCAATTTGGTGGTGATTTGCGATATTTCAGGGTCTATGAGCCAATACAGCCGGATGGTTTTGCATTTTCTCCACGCCGTTGCGAATACAAAGGGCGCCGGTTGGGCCAAGGTGCATGGCTTTACCTTCGGCACGCGGCTGACAAACATCACCCGTCATCTTGCAACCAAAGACGTTGATGCGGCGTTGGCGGCCGCAGGTGCCGAGGCGCAGGACTGGGAGGGCGGCACGCGTATTGGCGAGTGCCTGCATTCCTTCAATCGGGACTGGTCGCGGCGGGTCATGGGACAAGGTGCGGTGGTTCTTCTGATCTCGGATGGTCTTGATCGCGGGGACCCTGAGGCTTTGGCAATAGAGATGCAGCGACTGCAGCTGTCCAGCAAAAGGCTGATCTGGCTCAATCCGCTGCTGCGCTGGGAAGGTTTTGCGGCCAAGGCGCAAGGGATCAAGGCGATGTTGCCGTATGTGCACAGCTTTCGGGCAGGGCATTCCATTGCCACGCTGGAAGAACTGGCGGAGGCAATCTCGAGGCCGGATGATCTGGGTGAGAAGGCGCGACTGATGGCGGGTATGGATGCGTGACGACGGGTTGGTCCGGAAGATGGCAGTGGCGTAGACGGTTGTCCTCCGGAGCGAAGCGGACCATCGTTGTGGGACTGAAAATGGAGAATGCACATGGCTGAGCTTTTGCAAGGCGCGCCGGAATTGGCACTTGAGTGGCATCGTGCGGGACGCGGAGCGGCTTTGGCCACGGTGGTCCAGACATGGGGTAGCGCGCCAAGGCGCGTTGGTGCGCAGATGGTGGTGTCTGGTGATGGCCAACTTGAGGGGTCTGTTTCGGGTGGCTGCGTCGAAGGTGCCGTAATGCTTGAAGCGATGGACAGTCTCGAGACGGGCAAGGGAATCTTATTAGAGTTCGGCGTCAGCGACGGAGATGCTTTTGCCGTGGGGCTGGCCTGTGGCGGGACGATCAAGGTTCTTGTGGAGCCAGTTGGTTCCGTGCTGAGCGAAGAAGTTCTGGCAGAGCTTGTGTCGGCGCGGGCGGAGCGCAAGGCCGTTGCCTATGTTTGTGATGCCGAGACAGGTGGCGGGAGGCTAACGTCCGATGGCTTCGAGGAACGCTTCCGCATGGACCGTTCCGGTGTCGAGGAAGACGGGCGCTTTGTAGCTATTCACAACCCGCCTTTGCGACTTGCCATTGTCGGGGCCGTACATATTGCTCAGGCCTTGGTTCCAATGGCCCGGATCGCCGGGTTTGATCCTGTGCTAGTTGACCCACGCAGCGCTTTTGGATCCGAGGCACGTTTTCCCGGTGAAACTATCATTGACGAATGGCCCGATGAGGCGATGCAAAGAATTGGTTTGGACGCGCGTACCGCGCTGGTTTTGCTGACGCATGATCCGAAGCTGGATGATCCCGCGTTGCACATAGCGTTGAAGTCGCCAGCTTTCTACGTTGGCGCCTTGGGCAGCTCTCGCACCCACGCGAAACGGGTTGAGAGGTTGAAGGGGGCCGGGTTTTCGGCGGAAGAAATCGATCGCATCCACGGACCTATTGGACTGGATATTGGAGCGGCGTCGCCATCAGAGATTGCCGTTTCAATCATGGGCGAGATGTTGCGTGTATTGAGGAAGGGCGCATGAAGTTCGGGCCCGTTCCGGTCAACGAGGCGGAGGGCGCGGTGCTCGCGCATTCTTTGGTTGCCGATAAGCGAATACCTAAAGGCACTCTGCTGGAAGCAAGCCATGTGCAGGCGTTGAAAGCCGCAGGCTTTGAGACCGTCACCGTGGCGCGTCTGCAAGCAGGTGATGTGGCTGAAGACGCCGCAGCGGCACGATTGGCGGAGGCAGTCCTCGACGGCGCAAACGGCTTGCGTGCCACGGGAGCAGGTGCAGGTCGCGTGAACCTTTACGCGCAAGGCTGCGGTCTGATCCGAATAGATGCAGGTGTCATCCACAAGATAAATGCCGTGGATCCAATGATTACCATAGCAACGGTACCTGACCATCATCGCGTCGACGCAGACGGGATGATCGCGACCATCAAGATCATTTCCTATGCGGTGAGTGACGATGCACTTGAAGCAGCTTGTTCGGTGGCTTCGGGAAGTGTGACCCTGTTGCCCCCGGTTTACAAAACCGCGACGCTGATCGAGACGACCATCGGTAAAGTGCTTCCAGACAAAGGTTGGCGTGCCATGGCCGGTCGGGTGGAACGCATGGGCATGGGTATGACGGAACGGGCACTGGTGAGCCATGAGATTGCACCGCTTGCGCAAGCCATGAAGGACGCGCCGGGGGAAGTCGTGTTCGTTTTGACCGCATCTGCGACTTCAGACGTTCTTGACGTCGCGCCTCAAGCTGTGCGCGCGGCCGGGGGTACAATAGAGCGGTTTGGCATGCCCGTAGACCCTGGAAATCTTTTGTTCCTTGGAACGCTGGGAGAGAAGCCGGTGATCGGTCTCCCGGGATGTGCGCGCTCTCCTGCTCTGAACGGAGCGGACTGGGTTTTGGAGCGGGTGATTTGCGGGCTTGAAGTGACTCACTCGGATATCTCGGGCATGGGTGTGGGCGGATTGCTCAAGGAAATTCCGATCCGACCGATGCCGCGTGAAACGATTGTTTGAGCGGCGCGCGCTCGGCGCCGTCTGCAACTTCGACAACTTCTCTGCGTGCGCAGCTACGACCAATGTCTACACCCCGATATGGAAATGTCACAAAATCCTGCTTCCCCTGTGGCGGAGCGACTGCTTTACTCTTGCCCAATGACAATAGCTAAATCGGGAGGAGCCAATGTCACAGGTCACAATGACCGTGAATGGCAAGGAAATGTCCGGAGACGCCGAAGGACGCACCTTGCTGAGCCAATTTCTACGGGAAACTCTGGGGATGACAGGCACGCACGTCGGCTGTGATACCAGTCAGTGCGGCGCCTGTGTTGTGCATGTGGATGGTGTCGCTGTTAAGTCCTGCACCATGCTGGCCATGGAAGCGGATGGCGCGTCGGTTGACACCATTGAGGGTCAGGCTGCGCCGGACGGCACGCTGAACGCGTTGCAGCAGGCCTTTCAGGACCATCACGGGCTTCAGTGCGGGTTTTGTACCCCAGGTATGATCATGTCCGCTGCGGACCTGCTCAAAACCAACCCAAAGCCGACCGAAGCGGAAGTACGCCATCACCTCGAGGGCAATATCTGTCGCTGCACGGGCTACCACAATATCGTTAAGGCGATCATGGCAGCCAGCGGTCAGGACGTGAGCAGCATCGCGGCGGAGTAACGCCCGAGACTGACAGCAAGCCTGTGCGGAAGAGGAGCCGCGCGGGAGAGCAATTTTCGGACGACCCGGCCATGCGGATGACATCCCGGCCTGTGGAGTCCGACCTAATGGGAGGAAAGACATGCCAAAGGATCTCGAAGAAAAGAGCAGCGGCATCGGCGCCAGCCCCAAGCGGCGCGAAGACGTCCGGTTCCTGAGTGGGACCGGTAATTACACAGACGACATTCAGGTCAATGGACAGGCCTATGTGCATTTCCTGCGCTCGGATGTGGCGCATGCCAACATCAAGGGGATCAACCTTGATGCAGCAAATGCCATGCCGGGTGTGATCCGGATTTTCACTGGTGCCGATTTTGAAGGCGTAGGTGGCATTCCATGCGGCTGGCAGGTGACGGACAAACACGGCGAACCTATGCAGGAACCGGCGCACCCTGTGCTGGCTCAGGGTAAGGTCCGTTATGTGGGTGATCAGATTGCCGCCGTCGTCGCGGAAACTCTGGAGCAGGCGCGGGATGCCGCAGAAGCCATTGAAGTGGACCTTGAAGAACTGCCGGCCGTCGTCGACATGAAGGCAGCTCTGGCTGCGGATGCGCCTAAGGTGCACGACGATCTGACCAGCAACCTTTGCTACGACTGGGGGTTCGTTGAAGAGAACAAACCGGCGGTAGATGCCGCGTTTGAAGCGGCGGCGCATGTGACCACGCTCGAGCTGCGCAACAACCGTTTGGTTGCGAACCCGATGGAGCCGCGCGTCGCCATTGGTGATTTCAACCGCGCCACGGGCGATAGCACCCTTTATACGACAAGCCAGAACCCGCATGTGATCCGCCTTTTGATGGGCGCGTTTGTTTTGGGCATTCCGGAGCACAAGCTGCGGGTTGTCGCGCCGGATGTCGGTGGCGGTTTTGGTGCCAAGATCTTCCACTACGCTGAAGAGGCCTTCTGTACCTTCGCAGCCAAGGCAATCAACCGTCCTGTCAAATGGACGTCGACACGTTCCGAGGCGTTTATCTCGGATGCGCATGGTCGCGACCATGTGACCAAGATCGAACTGGCGCTGGACGCGGACAACAACTTCACCGCGATCCGTACGGACACGCACGCGAACATGGGTGCTTATCTGTCGACCTTTGCGCCGTCGGTGCCGACTTGGTTACATGGCACTCTGATGGCCGGTAACTATAAGACGCCGGTTATCTATGTGAACGTGAAGGCGGTCTTCACCAACACTGTGCCGGTTGACGCATACCGAGGCGCTGGGCGTCCGGAAGCGACTTATCAGCTGGAGCGTGTGATTGACAAAGCTGCGCTGGAACTCGGCGTTGACCCGATTGCGTTGCGTCGACAGAACTTCATCACTGAGTTCCCCTACGAAACTCCGGTGGCCGTTGCCTATGACACGGGTGACTACCACGGCACTATGGACGTGCTGGAGAAGATGGCAGACCTGAGTGGCTTTGAAGCGCGTCGCAAAGAGAGCGAAGCAAAAGGTAAGCTGCGCGGGCTTGGCGTAAACTGCTATATCGAGGCTTGCGGCATCGCGCCGTCCAATCTTGTTGGACAGCTCGGCGCACGTGCCGGTCTTTATGAAAGTGCTACTGTGCGGGTGAATGCCACAGGCGGTGTCGTGGTCATGACGGGTTCGCACAGCCACGGGCAGGGGCACGAGACGTCCTTCCCGCAGGTGATTGCAGAGATGATCGGCATCGACGAAAGCATGGTCGAAATCGAACACGGCGATACCGACAAGACACCGATGGGCATGGGTACTTACGGCTCACGTTCTATCGCGGTTGGTGGCTCTGCTATGGTTCGTGCAACCGAGAAGATCATCGCCAAGGCCAAGAAAATCGCGGCTCACCTGCTTGAAGCGGCTGAGGCCGATATTGAGCTGAAGGATGGCGCGTTCTCTGTGGCTGGCACAGACAAGTCTGTAGCCTGGGGAGATGTGACGCTTGCGGCCTATGTGCCTCACAACTATCCGTTGGAGGATATCGAGCCCGGACTGGAAGAAACCGCGTTCTATGATCCTGCCAACTTCACCTATCCGTCGGGCGCCTATGCCTGCGAGGTGGAAGTGGATCCGGAGACTGGCAAAGTCACTATTGAGCGTTTCAATGCCGCAGATGACTTTGGCAATATCATCAACCCGATGATTGTTGACGGTCAGGTGCATGGCGGTATCGGTCAAGGCATTGGTCAGGCGTTGCTTGAAAACGCGGCCTATGACGAGAACGGTCAGCTCTTGAGCGCGTCCTATATGGATTACGCCATGCCACGAGCCTCTGATGTGCCATTCTACGGCGTGGACCATTCCAGCCAGACGCCATGTACGCATAACCCGTTGGGCGTTAAAGGTTGCGGTGAGGCCGGTGCAATCGGATCTCCGCCCGCTGTTGTGAATGCTGTCGTGAACGCGCTGCGTTCGGGCGGTCACGACATTACTCATATCGACATGCCGGTTTCGCCATCGCGCGTCTGGCAGGCCATGAACGGCTGAGGGAGGAACAGCTATGTACAACTTCGAGTTTGAGAAACCCTCGACCATCGCCGATGCGGTTGCCGCATTGGGAGATGAAGACGCAACTGCGCTGGGCGGGGGGCAAACGCTTCTCCCGACCATGAAACAGCGCCTTGCGAGCCCGTCCAAGGTGGTAAGCCTGAAAGGTATTGCCGAAATGCAGGGCGTCTGCATCGGTGACGACGGCGCGGTTTGTATCGGGGGGGCGACCTCCCACGCAACCGTCGCGTCTGAGGCCGCTGCTAGCTATCCTGCCTTGGCCGCTCTTGCAGGAGGTATCGGCGACCCTGCGGTCCGTGCACGAGGCACCGTCGGCGGTTCGTTGGCCAACAATGATCCGGCAGCGTGTTACCCTGCTGGCGCACTGGGTTCCGGGGCGACCATCGTCACCAATGCGCGCGAAATTGCGGCAGACGACTACTTTCAAGGTATGTTCACCACCGCCCTCGACGAAGGTGAGATCATCACCGAGGTGCGTTTCCCGGTGCCGGAGGCGGCGAATTACCAGAAGTTCGAACAGCCTGCGTCGCGCTTTGCGCTGGTTGGTGTTTATGTTGCCAAATACGCGGACGGTGTGCGCGTGGCGGTGACAGGTGCGTCTGAGGAAGGCGTGCATCGCTGGACGGCGGCGGAAGAGGCGCTGTCGGCGAACTTCTCGCCGGATGCGGTGCCTGCGGCGCCAAGCGCGGACGGCATGATTGCCGATCTGCACGGCACAGCGGCCTACCGCGCGCATCTGGTGGCAGTACTGACCAAACGCGCCGTCGCGGCTGCGGGGTAAGTCTATAGATTGCCTTGAGACAGGCAGTCACAAAAAAGGGCGGCGCCAAGGCGTCGCCCTATTTTTTGCACTAGAAGGAGACCGGTTTAGAAGGTTTCCATGCAGTCCTGTGCTCGGTTGATGGCGTTCTGCGGCGTCTTGAGCTTCACCGTTACCGTGCTGGCTGTGTCGTCAAAGGCAATGAACTCGCGCGCTTCGACCAAGTCCGAAACGAAGCGGGGATTATCAAAGACGATGTATCCGCCCTTCAAGTCGCCGGACAGAGTGCGCGACACAGTAGTGGAACTGCCAACATACATGTTGCCGTTCAACGAGATGGCAATGTCGTGTTCGCCTTCGGCAGGTTCATAGCCTTTCACAAATGCGCCGAGGTAAGCGGAGCCCTGTGTTTGCGTGAGACCGGCTTGGACGACGCTGTTTTCGCTGCGCCATTCAATGAAGCAGGACTGGCGTGAGTTGTTTTTGAAGATCGTCCAAAATTTGGATTTCCAGAAAGTCTCGATGTTGTCGCCCTTGGTTGGAAGAACGTTTTGGTCTGCAGTGAAGCCTGCTGACGCTGCAAAGACCATGGCGCCGACTGCGGCGCCTCTGAGAAGTGACGGAATTAGATTAGTTTTGCTCATTGATGTGACGTGCCTCCGTAATTGTCTGTTTGTCCGACGATTTTGATCGGTTGTGACTTTGGTGGTCGTGGGGGCAGGCTAGGGGATGCGCGGCAGTTAGTCTATTGTGTGCTGTTAATGCGGAAGGTGGAGAGGCCGATGGTTGGAGAGATTTGGCGCAGTTTTCAGCGGCTCCCGCTGTGGGTGCGGCTTTGGATGGTTCTGGTGCTCGCCCCGGTGAACATAGCGCCGGTGTTCTTTCTTGATGCGCATCCGTCTGCGCTCTGGGTGGCGGCGCTGAGCATGGCAGGCATGGCGTTCAATCTGCCGATCTTGCTGCGGGACCGTGGGTTTTCTGCGGCTCTGGCCTTTCCGCATCTGGTGTTCTGGACGCCTTTGGTTGTGTTGCTGATCCTGCGGCCTGCGATGTTTGACGAGGTGCAGGGAAGTTATGCGACTTTGCTTGTGGTTTTGTTGGTTGTGAACGTCGTGTCGCTGGCGTTTGACGGGTTTGAGGCGGTGAAGTGGGTCAAAGGTGAGAGGGGGATTTCTTAGGGTTGGACCTATAGGTTGCTCGCTCACTGTCGTTGGGGGACTTGCTTTCACGATCGGGGCGGAAAGAGCAGGTCTTTAGCAGTTCCACCAAACCGGCCAAGACAGGAGGCACCTCATCAAGTTTTCGGCTTCCTCGCCACAAAATCGATCAGGGCGGACATGCCGGAGTGGCCGCGGCCTTCCTGGACTTCGCGCTCGTAGGCGCGGCACTCAAGGATCTCCCAGCCGACGAAGGCGGCGCGCAGGATGACGTCGGTGTACATGTTTTCGCGGAAAGGCGGTCCGCCGGTGCCGTGGTCGAGCTGTTCTGGCGTGTAGCCGTGCAGCATGACAAGCCCACCTGGTTTTGTGGTCTCTTTCATGCGCTGGAACTGGATGCGTCGTCCGTCAGGGCCGACGAACTGGATGAAGATGCCAGCGACAATATCGTAGGTTTCGTTCGGCCAGTCGTCGCGCAGCACATCTGTTTGCCGGATGTCGAGGGTTACGCCATTGGCTTCGGCCAAGGCATGGGCGCGGGCGATGGCGGTGGGGGCAAATTCGAGTGCCGTGACGCTTAGGCCCTTTTTTGCCATGTGCACTGAATTGCGGCCTTCGCCGTCAGCGACGGCAAGGGCTGTGTGGCCGGAGGTCAGGTATTGGTCGTGGTCCAGAAGAAACCGGGCGGGATCGGTGCCGAAGACGTAATCATCGGACCCGGAATAACGCTCTTCCCACATGGGGGCCTCAAATCAATTCAGACAAAGAAAAACCCCCGCCGAAATGGGCGGGGGCTTGGGAATGTTTATTTCGGAAGCGGGCCGATCATCATAATCATCTGGCGGCCTTCCATCTTGGGCATGTTTTCCACCTTGCCCAATTCCTTGATGTCTTCCGCCACGCGTTCCAGCAGCTCGCGACCCAGGTTCTGGTGGGCCATTTCGCGGCCCCGGAAGCGCAGGGTGACTTTCACCTTGTCGCCATTCTCCAAGAATTTGAACACGTTGCGCATTTTCACGTCGTAGTCGTGCTTGTCCGTGTTTGGGCGGAACTTAACCTCTTTGACCTCGATCGTCTTCTGCTTCTTGCGGGCTTCGGACTCACGCTTCTGCTGTTCGTATTTGAACTTGCCGAAGTCCATGATCTTACAAACGGGCGGTGTCGCGTTCGGAGAAATCTCTACGAGGTCGAGTCCGGCGTCAGCGGCCATGTTCATGGCTTGAGCGGGTGACACGACGCCGACGTTTTCGCCTTCTGCACCGATCAACCGGATTTCCGGGGCGCGGATACGCTCGTTTACTCGAGGGCCGGTATCGCGCTGGGGCGGTGCGTTGTGGGGTCTGCGGGCTATGGTTTTGTTCCTTCGATAGCGGATGTGTATGGGGCGGTAATTTATTCGCGGTTTCCTGCCGTTACAACCGCCGATTTGCGCGAGATTGAGCCATTTATCGCCAATTTCCCCCTAGAGACTCGTCAGAAAGCTGTCGCATGTGAAGACTAGGAAAGCCGGGAAGGTTTAACCGGACAGGAAGCAAGGGAGTTTTGCTTATGAAGAATCTGATTGTTGTAATCGTATTGGTGGCGGCTGCGGCTGTCGGCTACTTTGTTATTTCCGGTCAGGGCGGCGAGGATGCCGCGGCCATGAGGGACGATGCGACGAGCGAGGCTGCGTCCACAACAGAAGCTGCAAAGGACGAAGCTGCGGAAGCGGTAGAAGAGGCGAAAGACGCTGTCTCTGAGGCGATGGAAGCCGTTGGTGCTGCGGCGGAAAGCGTCGTTGAAGAGGCAACCGAGGCCGCGAGCGAAGCTGTAGATGCGGCGACGGAAGCTGCCACAGAGGCTGCAAATCAAGCCGTCGAGGATGTTGCAGACGCGGCAACCGAGGCAGCTGATGCGGCGACGGAAACGGTGACCGAAGCCACCGAAGCGGCTGGCGAGGCCGCGGACGCAGCCACTGAGATGGCATCCGAGGCAGCAGAAAATGCGTCGCAGGTGGCCACCGAAGCTGCGGAAGGCGCCGCAGACAGTGCGTCTGAAATGCTGACCCTGTTGACGCCCGAAGGCTTTGACTTCGACAAAGTCATGGCAATGGTGGATGGCTCCGAACTCGACCCGCTTCAGAAAACAACGCTCAAAACCACGTTGGAGAGCGCAAAAGACAATCCTGAAGTGCTGACAAAGGTTCTTGACCAGATCAAAGCTGCTTTGGGTCTGTAAGTCACATCCATCAAATGAGCGCGCCCCTGACCGAGAGGTTGGGGGCGTTTTTTCGTGGGGCAGGTGTCCTGCGAGAATACGCAATAAATTGAGTTCGGTTTGATTGCGGACGACCGTGTCGGGCCTAACGTCTAAATTAGGGTGGCTGCCTTGCGGAGAGAATGGCGGCTACGAGCCCAATGTGTTCTATGCTGTGCTTGCAACGGAATGCTCAAATGGTTGAGCCGAGGCCAGCCCGGCGCATACCGTGAGTGCGCCAGGCGCGCGCGCACAAACCCAAATCAGCCGAAGCACTAGAGCTCGTTTCGGTAGATCACACCGTCTTTCATGACCAGATCAATCCCCGTCTCCCATTCAGAAAACACCGCAACATCTTGTGTCGGGTCGCCTTCAACAAGGATGATGTCCGCATAGGCACCGGGTTCAATGACCGCGAGAGGCCCATCTTTGTAGGGGTTTCGCTCGCCTGTCATTGCAATCAACTCAGCGTTGTTCGCGAACATTTGCTCAAGGATTTTGTCATTGCTGAAATACTCTTTCCGAACGAGCATAGCGTCGCTGTTGTAGCGATACCCCTCAAGTGAACCGAAACTGTCTACACCATATCCGCTGCGAATGTTTAGATCATTGATGTATCCGAATGACGCAATACCACCTTCTTGAAGGTTACAGGCTTTGGCCTTTGTTGCCGCGGTGTTGAACAGTGGGTTGTCGCAAAGTGTTGGAACCACACCAACTTGCGAACTGACAACGGCACCGATTTCAGCAAGGCGCTCGAAGGTTTCGCGACCCGCGAGGTGCATATGTTCAAACGTCACCATCCCGGCGTCCATTCCAAGGTTCAGACTGACGTCCGTGTATGCATGCGCAGTGACGTAAGTGCCCCATCGTGCAGTCTCATCGACAGCGGCTTCAATTTCTTCTTTCGACATAGTCGTGACGTCGAGTGGGTCGTACCGGCTGGAAAGTCCTCCACCGATCATGATCTTGATGAAGCTGGCCCCCTTGCGCATTTCCTCTCGGATTGCCAGCCGCACTTCATCGGGGCCGTCCGCGATCCGAACCATCCCGATCCGCTCCATGTTCGTCTGCCCTTTGACTGATGTATCCGTCATAAAATCAGCATGGCTTGACCATCCACCAATGCAGGCACCAGCCGAAACAATACGCGGGCCGGGAATGACACCGGCGTTGATGGCCCTCCGCATCCCATGAGTGTTGCCACAAAGGTCGCGGACAGTCGTAAAACCACGCATAAGCATATCTTCCGCAGCAACAGCACCGCGGATGGCCGCCTCCTGACCCGGCATTTGTTCCATGTCGACGGCAGCCGCAACAATATGAAGGTGTGTGTGAGTATCAGTAAGCCCTGGAGTAAGCGTCCTTCCACCGCCGTCTATGACTGTGGCCAACGGAGCATCAATTGCTTCGGTGGACACCTGTTTTATCAGGTTACCCTCTACAAGAACGTTGGCACCCATCATCAACTCTGGTGTCACACCGTCGTAGACATTCACATTTGTAAAAAGAGTTTGTGGTAGTCGATCATCTTCCGCGATTGCAGTGGTTACGGCAAAGGACGCGGCTAAAGCAAAACAAATTAGTTTCATATTTACCTCCCTATTCCTTGCTAAACCTAGATCAACTTCCGGAGCGGACAAAGGAATTGTTCTCATCGGCAGCTCCGTCCCGCAGAGCAGACCTTGTTTTGAGACTTGCAGTGTCGGTTCGGCGCCAACTTGAGCATGCTTCACCGTCTTCCCAAAACAAAACGCCCCCGATCTGGGATCGAGGGCGCTTAAAAAATGTTGTTTAAGCCTCAGTCGAGGAAGGCTTTTTCCACCACGTATTGCGCGGGTTTGGAGTTGGCGCCTTCCTCAAGTCCAGCGGCCTCCAGCATGTCTTTGAGTTCGAGGTTGAACGCCAGATTTCCGCAGATCATTGCGCGGTCGTTGTCAGGGTTGAGTGGTTCCACACCCAGATCCTTGTAGGCTTCGCCCGAGTTGATCAGGTCGGTGATCCGCCCCATTTTGGCGCTCTCCTCGCGCGTGGTGGTTGGGTAGTACTTGATCTTTTTCCAGAAGCCCTCGCCGATCACGTCGTTCAGCAACTCGTCTTCCTTGAGTGACTCGATGATGTTGCGGCCGTAGATCAGTTCGTCTGCCTCGCGGCAAGTATGTGTGATAATGACTTCGTCGTAGTCTTCATAGGTCTGAGGCTCGCGCAGCAGAGACGCAAAAGGGGCAAAGCCGGTGCCGGTTGCGAAGAACCAGATGCGCTTGCCGGGGATCAATGCATCATGCACGAGAGTCCCAACAGGCTTGGGCTTGAGGAAGATCTCGTCGCCCGGTTTGATGTGCTGCAGCTTGGAGGTCAGCGGACCGTCCTGCACCTTGATCGAATAGAATTCCAATTCTTCGTCCCAGCTCGGGGAGGCGATGGAATAGGCGCGCAGCAGTGGTACCTGTTTGCCCGTCTTGGGATTCACGTCGCCCATCAGGCCGATCATGACAAACTCGCCGGACCGGAAACGCAGCGACGCAGGGCGCGTGCATTTGAAGGAGAACAAACGGTCGGTGTAGTGCTTCACCTCTGTCACGGTCTCGGTGTTCGGCAGTTTCGGGGCCTTGGCGGCGGGTGCGGTTGTCACGGGTGTTTGCTCGTTCATGTCACATCTCGGGCGGGATTGACCCTTGCCCCTCATCTAGCAGTTTCAGGTGTTTTTTAAAGGCATATCGGCGATGCGGCTTTGACATAACGCAAGGTCGCATCGCGATTTTTGTATGTGTTAGCCGCGCATTCGCGACTGATAATCGTTGGCCTTCCAGTCGGCGCGGAATTTCCATTCACCTTCCGGTTGGCGCTTGGCCTGTTCATCAGAGATTTCCACCTCGTCAAAGCCGACGCGCCGCGCCATTGCGTATTGGTCCGAGATGACGTGGCCTTTGGCACGCAGTCTGCCGGTGTAGCCATTCAGGCGCAAATGCCGAGCGATCGTGAAGCCACGCCCATCGGCAAAAGAGGGAAAATCGACGCGGATCATCTCGACCCCAGCCAATTTCGTTGCCAGCTCCGCGGGATCGGTGTCTGAAGGCACATCCAGCGCGATCACGTCGTTTGCGGCTTCGTCCAATGGCACAAATCCACCGGTCCAGTCATCTCGGCCAAATCCAGCGTCGGTTACAATTACACTCATTTCGTCTCTCCTGTTCGCACCATTTTTCCGTTCACAAAATGGATGCCACATTCGTCTTTGTCCTCACCCCGCCAGCGGCCGGATCGGGGGTCCTCGCCTTCCGCCACCTTGGATGTGCAGGGCGCACATCCAATGGAGGGATAGCCTTGAGCCACCAAGGGGTGCCTGGGCAGGCGATTTTCAATCATATAGTCGCGCACATTCTCGGGCGTCCAGTGGGCCAAAGGGTTGACCTTGATGCGTCCGGTGAAGTCTTCAACTTCAAAGAAATCAAGGGCGGCACGCGTGCCGGACTGGAACCTTTTTCTGCCGGTGATCCAGCCGTCAAAGCCGCGCAGGGCTTTTTGCAGTGGACGTGTCTTGCGCAGCGAGCAGCAGGCATCTGTATCGCGCTGGTGCAGAGTGCCATCGGCATCTTCTGCTGCAATGCTGGCTTCTGATGCGCGGATCACCTCAACATTCTCAAGATGCAGACGCTCAGCCAGTTCTTGTTGATAAGCCAAGGTTTCGGTAAACAACATTTCCGTATCCACGAAGAGCACCGGTATGGAGCGGTCGACCACCGCGGCCATGTGCAGCAACACGACGGACTCGGCTCCAAATGAGGATACAAGTGCCAGCTTGCCAGCCTGTGGATCCTTCAGCGCGGCCTCCATCACCGAGGTCGCAGAGTGGTGACGGTAGCGGGTGTTGAGAGCATCAACCTTTGCCTGGAGCGGGTCCAGTGGACCGTCCGGGTTCAGCCCCGTGTTTAGCGGGGATTTGAGAAGAGAAAAGCCGTTATGTTGCATATGCCTGTACCTCGTCAGTCCTGACGTGGGGCGGTTGCGGACGCCCGGAATTGGACGCCCATGGCCAGCTTTTGAATGAAGGGTGCGAGATCAGGCCGCATTGGCCTGAGTCTCCGGATACAGATGGGGTTTGAAGGCCGACAATCCAAGACGTTTGTAGGTCTGAAGGAAAGTTTCTTCAGGGCCTTCGCGCATCTCCAGGTAGCCGTTCACCAGCCGTTCGATCGCCGGAACAATTTCGTCATAGGCAAATCCCGGTCCGGCGCGCTCTCCGATGGCCGCATCCCAAGTAGCATCGCCACCAAGCGTGATCTGGTAGTTTTCGACGCCAGCGCGATCCAGTCCCAGAATGCCGATGTGACCGACATGGTGGTGACCACAAGCGTTGATGCATCCGGAAATCTTTATCTGCAGATGTCCGATGTCATGCTCTAGCTTAAGCTCTTCGAAACGCTCGGCAATCTGCTGAGCGACCGGAATGGAACGCGCCGTTGCCAGCGCGCAGTAATCCATGCCGGGGCAGGCGATGATGTCGCTGATCAGGCCGATGTTGGCGGTGTGCAGGTCTGCTTCGCGCAGTGCGGCGTAGACTGCGGGCAGGTCGGATTTGTGCACATGTGGCAGGATCACGTTTTGCTCGTGGCTGATGCGCAGCTCGTCGTAACCGAAGTCCCGTGCAATCTGCGCCAGCACACGCATCTGCTCGGATGTGGCGTCGCCCGGCGTTTCGCCGTGTTTTTTCAACGAAACAGTGACGATGGAGTAACCGTCCACGCGATGCTCAGACAGGTTGGTGTCGGCCCAGCTGCGGAACATCGGGTTGGTGTCATACGCGCTGTCAAACTCTACAACCGGTGCGTTGCGGAAAGCGGGCGGCGCGAAATGGTCTTTGATATCCGCAAACAGGGCCTGATCAACGCCTGTAAAAGTCGGACGGATCTGTGCAAAACGCTCATCTACGCGGGCACGGATGTCTTCTAGACCATGTTCGTGCACGGTGATCTTGATACGCGCTTTATATTTGTTGTCACGGCGGCCGATCTGGTTCCAGACCGAGACCGTCGCTTCAATGAAGGGCAGCAGGTCTTCGCGAGGCAGGAAGTCGTGAAGAATTTTGCCGATCATCGGCGTCCGGCCCAGGCCGCCACCAACAAGCATTTGATAACCGACTTCGCCGGCTTCGTTTTGCACAATGCGCACTGCCAGATCGTGTGCCTTTAGAACCGCGCGATCCTGAGAACCGGCGCTGACAGCGATCTTGAACTTTCGCCCCATGAATTGGAATTCAGGGTGATCGGTAGACCATTGACGGATCAGTTCTGCAACGGGGCGGGGGTCTTCGATCTCGTCGGCAGCCGCCCCCGCGAAGTGATCGGCAGTCACATTTCGGATCGTGTTTCCGGAAGTCTGGATGGCGTGCATGCCAACCTCGCCCAGAGCATCGAGCATGTCCGGAACATCAGTGAGTTTCGGCCAGTTGTATTGGATGTTCTGACGGGTGGTGAAGTGACCGTAGCCTTTGTCCCACTTGTCCGCCAACAGCGCCAGCGTATCCATTTGGGCGGACGACAGGGTGCCATAAGGGATAGCTACACGCAGCATGTAGGCGTGGAGTTGAAGGTAAAGGCCGTTCATCAGGCGAAGCGGCTTGAATTCGTCTTCGGTCAGGTTGCCCGCGACGCGACGTTCCACTTGAGCACGGAACTGGCGATTGCGCTCTGCGAGGAAAGCTTTGTCGAAGTCGTTATAGTGATACATGGGTGCGCTCCTGCGTGCCTTGCGGCTTCGTATTATTGGCCGACGGCCTGTTTGCCGTGGAAATAGTTGGACGGGCCGGTGCGGCGAAAGTCCTCGCGGAAGTGGGTCGGCTCAGGGCCGGCGTTGCCTGCCTGTGCATCTGCGAGGTAAGCGCCAACCACTTCGCCCGGCTGTTGCTCCGCCTCCAGGAGGCGAAGCTGTGCGTGGGCTTCGTCGGTGAGCAGTTCCGCCTCGGCAAGATCACGTGTCCAGCTGTTGTCAGCGGACAAATAGATCACGTCTCCCTCGATCAGGGCGTTGGCAGTGACAACTTTGGGTGTGAATGCGCGTGGCATCGTCTCTCTCCCGGAATAAAACTTGAGAGATATATAGGAAATATTCCCGCATATGCGCCAGATGTGTTGAAAAATAGAAACGCTTGTTCTTGGCGAGTGGGCGTGGTAGGCCGGAATTCCAAAAATACGAAGGAAACGGGATGGCATTGCGCATCGACGACATGGATCGGAAAATTCTTGGCGAATTGCAGCGGGATGCGGCGCAATCGCTGGACGAAATCGCCAAGCGGGTGGGGTCATCCAAAACGCCTGTTTGGAACCGGATTCGCAAGTTGCGCGAGGCAGGTGTGATCAAGCAGCAAACCGTTCTCCTTGATGCCGAAGCGCTTGGTTTTGAAGCTTGTTTCTTTGTTTTGATCCGTACCAGCGAACATGAGGCGGACTGGCAGGCGAAGTTCCTGACCGCGCTGCGGGAGCGTCCTGAAGTGCAAGAAGCACACAGGCTTGCCGGTGACATCGACTACATCCTGAAAGTGCAGGTCCAGAACGCACGGGCCTATGACACTTTTTATCAGGCCCTCATTTCCGAGGTGAAGGTCCACAACGTGACCGCACTGCTGTCGATGGAAGAGATCAAGTCCACGGCGATGCTGCCCCTTTAGGGCTGCATCACGTCGGTTTTACGTCGGTAAAACGCCGGTCTGGCAGTCCGCGTTCAAAGGGTGACTTCGAGTCGCTCCAAACCATGAAAATGATAGGCGTTTGCGTATTTCGGTGTGCCGACGAGGGAGAGATCCGGGCAGCGGTCAAATAGAATCGGCAGGGCGATTTTCATTTCCAGTCGCGCCAAAGGTGCGCCGACGCAAAAATGCAATCCACCGCCAAATGCCGTGTTGGTTTTGATCTTGCGGGTCGGATCAAACCGGTTCGGATTTTCCCATCCCGCGGGATCACGGTTCGCCGCCCCGAGCATGAGGGCAATTTGGTCTCCGCGTTTGAAGGTGTGCCCCGCAACTTCGATGTCTTCGTAGGCATATCGCGTGAACATGTGCAGGGGTGGATCGTAGCGAAGGATTTCTTCAACAGTTTGGTCAATGGCATCAGGTGCAAGCCAGTTGGTTTGCAGTCCGGTTTCGAGCAGGGTTTTCACACCATTGCCCATGCTGTGAACGGTTGCTTCGTGACCGGCGTTCAAAAGCAGAACGCAAGTGGTGATAAGCTCCTCGGTGGAGAGTTTCTCGCCCTCTTCTTCGGCTGCGATCAGGCGAGAAATCAGATCGTCGCTTGGTGTCTGGCGGCGCTGATCAATATAGCCGGTGAGATACTCGATAAATTCACGTGCAGCGGTGTTCGCGGCTTCTTCGTCCGCGCGGGTGCGTCCGGCCGTGTACATGGTGACCATCGCATGCGACCAAGCCAGGAATTGTGGGGCCATTTCATCAGGCACACCAAGCAGCCGCGCGATCGTGATGATCGGTACTTGCGTGCAATATGCCTCGAGCAAGTCAAACGGGCCTTCGGGGAAAGTGTCGATTAGTTCGTGGCAAAGGGCATCAATTTCCTCTTCCAGCGCCGCAATCGAACGGGTCGTGAAAGCCCGCAATACCAGAGAGCGCAGTCGCGTGTGGCGGGGTGGCTCAAGTTCCAGCATGGAATGAGCCTCAACCGCGTAGAAGTCTTTGACATGGTCCGGAATTACCGGCGCCATTTCTTCAGGCACCTCACGCCCAAATTTCCGGTTCTTGAAGATCGCACTCACCAAGTCGAGGGACATTGCCGCTGGCATGTCGTAGTCCTGCCAGAAAACCAGCGGACCAGCGTCGCGAGCGGCTTCGTAAAACGGATAGGGGTTCTGGACAAAGTCCGGAGCGGTGGCGGATTGGGAAAGCGTCTTCATGCCTGAAGCTTTTTACCAATTGGACAGAAATGACAAGATGCCGGATCATGCAAATTGCAGTGACTGGTTGGTATCGCCAGTGACTCGCGGCGTATTTCAAACTTCGCTACGTTGGCGGTCATGACGACTTGGATCAGGCACCGTGCGGCGATTCTGCTGTTTTCCCTGCTGGCGATTTCTGCGGTGGCGGGGGGCGTCTGGCACTATGGCTATGGTCAGGCGCTGGACCAGTTGCAAAGGCGAGGTGAAGCGGACCTTGCGCTCGCGTCGGACCGACTGACAGCACAGTTGCAACGATATCAGGAACTCGCCGTATTCCTGGCTGAGCATCCGGAGCTGCTTGCCCTGGCCGAAGGGCGCGGTGATGCGGCAGCTGCGCAGGCGCTTTTGCTAGAAGCGGCGGACAAAACGACCGCGCTTGATCTGATTTATGCAGACACGGAGGGAACTGTTCTGGCATCGGCGCGAGCCGCTGATGTCACACAGACATCCGTTGCCGGAGCACAGCATTTCGAACGCGCTTTGCATGGTGCTTTGGGTGCGCACCACGCTGTGGATGACACTTATGGGACACGCGCATTCTATTTCGCAGCGCCTACTTTCGGGGCGGATCGTAAGGTGCGCGGCGCGCTTGTTGTCGTGGTCGACGTGGTCGTTGTGGAGGAAAACTGGCGCGGCGATGGGCCGGCCGTGGTGTTTTCCGATGAAGGCGGGTTGGTGTTTATTTCCAACCGGTCGGAGCTGTTGTTCTGGAGCCGCGAGGCAGGTGAGGTGGGGTTGCGTCCACCGGAAGGCGATGCCCCGCCGTTTAGTTCCTATTGGCGGAGCGGATTTGAAATCTGGCGCTTGAACTGGGGGCCGTATCTGCCTGAGCGCGGATTGCATATCGTGCAAGATTTGCCTGTTATCGACATGCTGGGCGAGGCCATTGTGGATGTGGCACCCGCACGCAGATTGGCTGGTTTGCAGGCTGGATTTGTCGCTGCAGTGGCATTGGCTTTCGGCCTGATCTTGTGGCTTGCGATGGAGCGGCGGCGGGTTCTTTCGGAAGCCAATGTCGAACTTGAAGCGCGTGTGGATGCGCGCACCAAGGCCTTGCGTCAGACCAACGCTGCCTTGCGACGTGAGGTCGTTGAACGGGAAGAAGCGGAAGCCGCGTTGAAACAGGCGCAGGCTGATCTTGTTCAGGCGGGTAAACTGAGTGCTTTGGGTCAAATGAGTGCGGGCATCAGTCACGAACTCAACCAGCCATTGATGGCGATCCAGACATTCGCGGACAATGGAGAACGCTTTCTGGCGCGCGGAAATGCCGAAAAGGCAGGCGAGAACCTTGGGCGGATCGGGCAAATGGCAACGCGTATGGCCCGGATTATCAAGAATTTGCGTGCATTTGCCCGCAACGAAAGCGAGCCGATGGGCAAGGTGGACCTTGTGTCTGTTATTGATCAGGCGGTCGAACTGACGGGCTCAAGATTGCGGCAGGATGGGGTGACGCTTGGATGGTCTGGCGGAGCGCCGGTCTATGCGCTTGGCGGCGAGGTGCGTTTGGGGCAGGTGTTTGTAAACCTTATCAATAACGCTGCTGACGCGATGGCAGATCGCGCAGACAAACACATTGAAATCGTGCTGGCAACGGAGCCGAGACTGGCGGTACAGGTGATGGACAGCGGGCCCGGTATTGACGAGCCCGACCGGATTTTTGACCCGTTTTATACCACGAAGGAAGTTGGCAGTTCGGAGGGTATGGGGCTGGGGCTCTCCATCAGCTACGGCCTTGTGCAAAGTTTTGGCGGCAACATCCGTGGCGCCAACCGGCCCGAAGGCGGTGCGGTTTTCACCGTGGAGTTGGATCGCTGGGAAGAGACAGAGGAGAGCGCGGCATGATGGCGCCGGTGTTGGTGGTGGATGACGATCCGGTGGTGCGCGAAGCGCTTGGTCAGACGCTGGAGCTCGAAGAAATCCCCGTCATTTCCACGGGCAGCTTTGTGGAAGCCAAGGACCACATTGCTCCGGGCTTCAGTGGTGTCATCCTTTCGGACATGCGCATGCCGGGACGGGACGGGTTTCACCTGTTGGACTATGCCCGAGGTGTGGACGCGGAATTGCCGGTGATCCTGTTGACGGGTGAGGGCGACATTCCGATGGCAGTAAAAGCAATGGCCCGGGGCGCGTTTGGATTTCTGGAGAAACCCTGCGCACCTGCCGAACTTGTTGCCGTGATCGAGCGCGCGCAAAAAGCGCGCGGAATGGCGTTGGAAAACCGACGGCTGAAGGCGCAGCTTGAAACCGGCGATGCGGCTGCTCGATGGCTGTTTGGCACATCGGAACGCGCGGAAGCACTGCGTCAGCAGGTGCGCCACGTCGCGCGGATCGGGGCCGAAGTGTTGGTCACCGGCGCGCCCGGCACCGGAATTTCCAAGGTGGCGGAGGTGATTCATCTGTGCTCACCATTGAGCGAAGGGCCGTTCGGCAAACACACGGGTGCGGGTATGGATGTGGCGCGCCTTGAGCAGGCGTTGGGTGATGCCAGCGGAGGCAGTCTTTTTCTCGACGAAATACAGTCGATGCCAATGGAGACGCAATTCTCCCTTATGGGGGCAATGGAGCGCGGCGGGCACCCGAGATTGATTTTTGGCAGCGCGGCCAAGCTCGATCAGGCGGTAGAGGCGGGTCAACTGCATGCGGATCTGTTCTACCGCCTTGACGCGTTGCAAGTCCGCATTCCGTCTTTGGCTGAGCGACCGGAGGACATACCGGTGCTGTTTCGTCACTACGTGGCCCAGGCTGCCGAGCAGGCCGGCGTGTCTGCGCCAGACGTCACACCGGATGTTCTGTCAGGTCTGATGGCGCGGGAGTGGCCGGGAAATGCACGGGCCCTGATGAGTGTTGCTATGCGTTTTGCTTTGGGGTTACCCGGCGAAGAGGCGCGAGACGAAGGCTTGGGGCTCGCCGAGCAGATGGCGCAAGTTGAACGAACCTTGCTGAGCGAAGCATTGCGCAAACATGGCGGCAAGGCGGCTGCGGTGGCGGATGCGCTTAAACTGTCGCGACGTACGCTTTACGACAAACTAGAGAAGTATGGGCTGAGGCCCGAAGAGTTCAGGTGAGTGTGCTATGAAGACTTTGGCAACATCCGCAAAAGAGATGATTTCAGGCATGAAACCTCACTTGCAGAGTGACGTCTATGTCTTTGTAACAAAAGCACATCCCTGCATCACGGAAAGATTTGTATCTGACGCGCTATGCATCTTTGAGGAAGACGAGGGCGTGTCGATGATCATGTCTGTCGCTAATGCTGAACGACGTGGTTTTGCAACAGATCAGCGCATGAGGTGCATCACGCTCAAGGTGTTTTCTTCGCTTGAAGGCGTGGGGCTAACGGCGGCGGTTTCGAGTGCGCTGGCGGCGAAGGGCATTGCGTGCAACGTGGTGGCGGCGTTCCATCATGACCACCTGTTTGTGCCAGAGGCGCGCGCGCAAGAGGCCATGGGTATTCTCAAAGAGCTGCAGCGTCAGGCCAACAATGCTTGAGGCGGTTCGTTAGCGATAACATCAAGGGCTGGACTTTGGAGCGGTTTCTGGTGAAAACAAGCGCTGAGCCGAGAGCGACAGGACCAATCCGATGACTCAGGAAATGAAAGAGCCAACCGCGAAAGCGCGCGGCACGCACTGGCGTGCCGTGGCCTCGATGTTTGCGCTTAATGGCGCGTTGTTTGGTGTCTGGGCCTCGCGAATTCCGGCGGTCAAAGACCTTCACAACCTGAGCCACTCGGCACTTGGCGGCCTTCTTCTTTTGATGGCGGCGGGGGCGATTGTCGCCTTTCCGATAGCTGGTTGGCTGAGCGACAAGCGTGGGGCAGCACAGGTGACACGGATCATCGGGGTGTTGAATGCACTGGCTTTGTTTGGTCTGGCGATGGCACCGGGGCCGTTTACCCTGGGGCTGATTTTGTTGGCATTCGGGGCCTTTCACGGCGGCATGGATGTGGCCATGAATGGTTGGGCAGCAGAGGTGGAGCGCTGGTCAAAACGGGCACAGATGTCGACTTACCACGCGATGTGGTCCTTGGGCGCGGGAATTGGCGCAGGTACGGGGTATCTCGCAATCACATTTGGATTTGGGCTGTTTTGGCACTTTCTGCTTGCTGGTGGTGGTCTCTTGTTTGTGGCGCTTTTGTTTTCGCAGGACGGCTGGGTTTCCAAGATCAATACTGAGGCGCGCAACGCAGTATTTTCGCTTCCGAAGGGCGCTTTGGTGCTTGTTGGCTTGTTGGCGATGTGCGCTTCGATGGGCGAAGGCGCGATGGCGGACTGGAGCGCGATATATTTGCGCGACGAAGTGGGGGTTCGGCCCGAATGGGCGCCGATTGGCTTCGCCATCTTTTCGATCGCCATGGTTGCAACGCGCCTGTCGGGGGGATGGATCAACCGCCTGGCCCCACCTCACAAAGTGGCGCGGGTCGCTGGCTTGGTGGGAAGCTCCGGTATGGTGTTGGCAATTTTGAGCCCGGCTGTTCCGGGAACTTTGGCAGGTTTCGTTCTTTTTGGAATGGGGCTGGCTCTGATGTTCCCGTTGGCGTTTAGTCGTGCTGCCAACGATCCGGATATCCCTCAAGGGCAGGCGCTTGCCGGTGTGGCAACTCTCGGATACGGCGGCATTCTACTGGGGCCGCCAATCATGGGGTTCATCGCCTCGGCCACTTCTTTGACGGTGAGTTTTGCCGTGCTGGCAGGAATGGCTTTGATGATTACCGTTCTGTCCGGAGCGCTGAAGGTTCCTGAATAGACAGGTTGCCTTCGCAGCGTGGAAGTTGATCCTCTTTGTGAAGTGCGAGGTTCCGGCTTGGTGTGAAGCCACCGCGCACGTGATCCCACCAAGCGGCGATGTAAGACTTTTCGCATTCGGCGTGAAACACCTCTGGTGCGATTTGGCGCAGTTTCGGCAGTCGGGTCCAGGCAACGTTCGGGAAGCTGTGATGCTCGTTGTGGTAGCCGGTATTAAACAGAATCCAGTTGATCGGCCCGTAGTGGGAGCGGGTGGGATTCACGTCATCATCGCCCGGATGTTCAGTCAGGGATTGGCCAAGATTGGTAATTCCGAGCTTTCCGAGAAACAAGGATAGCGACCAGATGTGGTAGAGCAACGCCCACGGGCCGAGCAACGCCAGCATCAACAGGTTTGAGGCAAGGCTGACCAGGACATAGGGCCGGGCTTCTGCGGCAGATGGGCTTGTCCCGGTGAACCTTGGAACCGGGTCGCGGTTCGGGCGGCCGGAAAGCCGACGGTAGACACGTGGCATAACCTGACCGGCAAGGAAGACAGAGCCGAGGGGCAGGGCGTGGATCAGCAAGGTCAGGGCGGTCAGAGCCGGCTGCCATTTGGGGTGGTCGCGAAAAACGGATTGCCTTGCCTGAAGCGCGCATATGTCTTCGTGTTCGTAGTCATTGTCATAGTCGCCGACAAATGGATGATGACTCGTGATGTGCTGATGCTGGTAGGTCAATTGTTTGCCGTAACTCGTGAGGATGAACTCGAGCGCCAGATCAAAAGCCAGCTTTGGAGCTGCATCCTTGAAGACGAGCTTGTGGCAGGTTTCGTGAATAAGAGAACTGGCAGAGTGATACACCAGCTGGCCGACAAAAAACGCGGCTATGCCGATGACCCAAACGGGTTGATCCGAAACAAGCCACGCGAAGCTCCAGTGAACGGCAAGAAGCAAAGGAAGCGCCAAGGCGGTAAATGGCTGAGGACCGGACAAGGACGCGAGTTCCGGGTGGGTTGCCAACGCTTCCTTGCGCATCTCGTTGTGCCGCCGCGATTGCGGTGAGATGCCTTTGGGGCGCGAAGGGATTTCGGTGTCGGTCATGAAATTCGGTAGGTTTGAACGTGTCGGAGTAAGAGTAGCGCCGTGTGGAAGCGGGTCAATGAGGCGTCGTGTGATTCTTGCGTGGATCAGAAACATGTAACGGAACCAGTTGTGCGAGATTTCGCACAAGCATGTCATGAAGCTGTGCGGGAAATCGCACGAGTTGAGGAAGGTATCATTTCGAGAAAATTAGGCTTGATGGGTATCCCGCTGATTAATTTGATAAAAAACCATTTCATCCATTGCTGTTAACAAAAAGTTGAGCGGCGCGGTCTGGAAAGTCACAATTCTGCACATAAGGCGCTGGGAGGCGTCTGACTGACTATGACTACCAACACTCTGGGAGGAGACATTCATGAAATTCCTGACCACCGCCGCAACCGCGCTGGCGCTGACCGTCACAGGTGCATCTCTGGCATCGGCCGCATGTGACGATGGCGAGATCGTCGTCAAATTCAGCCACGTTACAAACACTGACAAGCACCCCAAGGGCATCGCGGCCACATTGCTTGAGCAGCGCGTAAACGACGAGATGAACGGCACGATGTGCATGGAGGTCTTCCCGAACTCCACGCTCTATAACGACAACAAAGTGCTGGAAGCGATGCTGCAGGGCGACGTGCAGCTGGCAGCGCCGTCTCTGTCAAAATTTGAAAAGTTTACCAAGCAGTTCCGGATCTTCGACCTGCCGTTCATGTTCAAGGACGTCGACGCGGTTGATGCTTTCCAAGCATCCGAGACCGGTCAGGATTTGCTGGACAGCATGCAGCGCCGCGGTTTGCAGGGGCTGGCTTACTGGCACAACGGCATGAAGCAGATGTCTGCCAACGTGCCGCTGGTATCGCCGACCGATGCAAACGGCCTGAAATTCCGGGTTCAGTCCTCTGATGTTCTGGTTGCCCAAATGGAAGCCATCGGTGGCTCTCCGCAGAAGATGGCCTTCTCCGAAGTGTATGGCGCGCTTCAGCAGGGCGTTGTGGACGGACAGGAGAACACCTGGTCCAACATCTATGGCAAGAAATTCTTCGAAGTGCAGGACGGTGTGACCGAAACCAACCACGGCATCATCGACTATCTGGTGGTGACTTCGGTTGACTGGCTCGACAGCCTTGATCCGGCTGTCCGCGACCAGTTCCTGACCATTCTGTCCGAAGTGACCGAGATGCGGAACAAAGAGTCCACTGCGGTGAACGAAGCGGCCAAAGCGTCGATCATCGAAGCTGGCGGTACCATCCGTTCGTTGAGCGCGGAGCAGCGTCAGGAATGGGTCGAAACCATGAAGCCTGTCTGGGACAAGTTCTCGGATGACGTGGGGCAGGAAAACATCGACGCAGCGCAAGCGATCAACGCGAAGATGTAAGGCCAACTGCCTGATCTGAAATACCTATTCAGGACGGGCGCGTCGTGAAGGCGCGCCCGTTTTGCAAGAAAATCACTCAAAACCGGTGGGATGCGGGACATGCAACACAAACACAGTTTTGTGGACCGGATCGAGGAAACGCTGATTGCGCTTCTTCTTGGGCTGATGACGGCAATCACATTTGCCAACGTCATTGCCCGGTTCGGCTTTAACTCAAATATTCTCTGGGCTCTGGAAGCGACCGTATTCCTTTTTGCCTGGCTGGTGCTTCTGGGCGCCTCGTATGCGGTCAAGAAACATAGTCACCTCGGGGTGGACGCGATTATCAACATCCTTCCAGCGCCAGTAACGCGTCTTGTGGGGTTGTTCGCAGCGGGCTGCTGTTTGCTGTTTTCACTTCTGATGTTGAAGGGCGCTTATGACTATTGGGCCGTGTTTGCCGATCTGCCGCCCACATCGGGCCGTTGGTTCCCGACAGGCTTTGCAGAGAAGTTCCGCAGCCAGTCTTTCTACGAAGTGCAGGATATCCCGATGCTGGGTATCTTCGCTTTCCTTGAAGACCTGATCAACTACGGCGACGAGTACGAAAAGCTGCCTAAGGTGGTGCCTTACATCGTGTTGCCGATTTCCATGTTGTTGCTGGTGTACCGCTTTGCGCAAGCATCGTTGGCGATCTGGAAAGGTGACGCGGATCGACTTGTGGCAAGCCACGAGGTTGAGGACGAAATAGAAGAAGTTCGGGCATTGCAGGGGGAGCATGACTGATGGAAGTGGTACTTCTCTTTGCGATGGTGATTGGCCTGTTGCTGATCGGGGTGCCGATTGCGGTATCGCTTGGTCTCAGTTCGATCTTGTTCCTCCTGTTTTTCTCGGACGCCACGTTGGCGTCGGTGGCGGGAACGCTTTTTGAAGCCTTTGAAGGGCACTTTACCCTGCTGGCGATCCCGTTCTTCATTCTCGCATCGTCGTTTATGACAACGGGCGGCGTGGCGCGGCGGATCATTCGGTTCTCGATTGCCTGCGTGGGGCATTTGCCCGGCGGTCTGGCGATTGCGGGCGTGTTTGCCTGTATGATGTTTGCGGCGCTGTCCGGGTCGTCTCCGGCGACGGTTGTGGCCATTGGCTCCATCGTGATCGCAGGCATGCGTCAGGTGGGCTACTCCAAGGAGTTCGCTGCCGGTGTGATCTGTAACGCTGGCACGTTGGGCATCCTGATCCCGCCGTCTATCGTGATGGTGGTCTATGCGGCGGCTGTGGAAGTGTCCGTAGGTCGGATGTTCCTTGCCGGGGTTATTCCGGGCCTGATGGCCGGGCTGATGCTGATGGTCACCATCTATGTGATGGCGAAGGTCAAGAACCTGCCGAAAGGCGAGTGGAAAGGCTTTGGCGAGATCGTGGAAAGCGGAATGGAAGCAGGCTGGGGTCTGTTCCTGATCGTGATTATTCTGGGTGGCATCTATGGCGGGGTGTTCACCCCGACAGAGGCGGCGGCGGTTGCAGCGGTTTATGCGTTCTTCATCGCCTGCTTTGTCTACAAGGACATGGGGCCTCTGTCAGCGGACAACAACGGCGGCGAAAAAATCTCGCTATTCAAGAAGCCACAGGCTTTGTTGACGTCTTTCTTTCATGGCGACACAAAACACACGCTTTTTGAGGCTGGCAAGCTGACCGTAACGCTGCTGTTCGTGATCGCTAATGCCTTGATCCTTAAGCATGTTCTGACCGAACAGCAGGTGCCGCAGCATATTGCGGGCGCGATGCTGAATGCGGGCTTCGGGCCGGTTATGTTCCTGATCGTGGTGAATGTGATCCTGTTGATTGGCGGTCAGTTCATGGAACCCTCGGGCTTGCTGGTGATTGTGGCGCCACTGGTGTTCCCGATTGCCATCGAACTGGGCATTGATCCAATCCATCTGGGCATCATCATGGTGGTGAATATGGAGATCGGGATGATCACGCCGCCGGTTGGGTTGAACCTCTTTGTAACCTCCGGGGTGGCAGGCATGCCGATGATGGGTGTTGTGCGGGCGGCGCTGCCGTTCCTTGCGGTACTTTTCGTCTTCCTGATCATGGTGACCTACATTCCGTGGATTTCAACAGTGCTGCCGAACGCAGTAATGGGACCGGAAATCATAACGAAATAGTAGGTGCATGACGCGCCGATTGAGGTGCAGACCTATCAGCAAAAAGTGGCGACGCTCCAGAAGGGGCGTCGCCAAATTTTTGTCCGTCTGCTGGGACCCGCAGCTCGCTTGACAGTCCGCGGTTCAGCCGATGGAGTTGCCATATATCAAAGCAATGGGCGAGTTTTGAGCCTAGATTTTTAGAAAAGCAGTTTGCGGGAGGTCCGGTCATGTGGACGCGACGGTTATTTCTGGGGGGGGGTGCTGCGGTTTTGGCCGCGAAACAGGGTTGGGCTTTTTCCGGCTCCGAGGCGCGTGAGGGGCCTTTGAAGGACATTAAAATTACGGTCAGCGCCGAGCCAGCGGTCGACGGGCTGGAGCCCATTGTTATCGATAGCGAGCACGGCAAAGCGCTTGTGAAGATGGGGCCGGTGCAGGCCGGGCAGTTCATGGCAAATATCTTGTCGCCGCGCCTTGAACAGATGACGGGAATTGATGCGCGGAGTTGGCATTGGGTTTTGACGGAACATCTGACAGGGCCAGCCGTGCAGCGCGTCTTTGAGGGGGGCGGAACCGGGCTTCAGGGCATGCAGTTTTCGGATGACAACGGACGAGTGACTTGGGGGGTGACGTTGGTCGGAACCCGCAACGATTAGGCGCGGCGGGCTATATAGCCGCAGCTTGTCCGGCTAGGCGGTCCCTTTTCAAACTTCACGGTTTTTATGTCTGTGAATCCGTGATCTTCAAGCATGGATCGCATGGTGTCCGGCGAAAAGGATTTGTGGCCCCACCGCCATCTCACCAACGCAGTGCACCAATGGGGTTTGCTGACTGACAACGCGATCAATCCGCCTGGACGGAGAAGCTGTGCGAACCATTTCAACCCAGCTTGCGGCTCCTCGAGATGTTCAATCACATGTGCCGACAGCAACAGATCGACAGATGCAGAGGACAGCCCTGCGTTTCCGAGAGGCCCGCATTTGAATTCGGTATTTGGAAGGTGGCCGAGCGTGACGCGCGCCTGATCCAGCATCTCAGGGGATTTATCGAGTAAAATCAGGCGCTCATAGGACACATCTCGTGATGCCCAGGCCTGTGCCAGAGCGCCAGAGCCGGTTCCCGCATCCAAGACTGTTTGTGCCGGAGTCTTTGGCAAGGCTGCGCACAGGCGGTCGTAGGCGTCGGGATAGCCAAGCCGCGAGATGTCCCCGTGCCAACGATTGGCGAAGCGCGCGTACAGATTGTCCAGCGCGCTCTCGCTCATCGATCAGGACGCAGCGAGGGCATCGATGATGCCCTGAAAATCTGCCGCCTTCAGGCTGGCGCCGCCGACAAGCGCTCCGTCGACGTTTGACACAGAAAAGATTTCTACGGCGTTGGATGGTTTAACGGAGCCGCCATAGAGGATTGGAACAGTGCGACCGATGCCTTCACCAAACCGGCGCTCAAGGCGCATCCGGACAAAGTCGTGGACATCTCCGATCTGGCTGAGTGTGGGCACTTTTCCGGTGCCGATCGCCCAAACCGGTTCATAGGCAACAACAAGGTTTTCGCCGGTCGCAGCGTCCGGAATTGAACCGGCCAGTTGGCCGCCAATTATGTCGAGCGTGTTTTCGGCTTCGCGTTCGGAGAGAGTTTCGCCCACGCAGATGACGGTAATGAGGCCGGCTTCCCACGCTGTGGCGGCCTTGGTGCGCACAACCTCGTTGGTTTCACCGTGGTCTTCGCGACGTTCAGAATGGCCGAGAATGACATGTGATGCGCCGGCATCGTGCAGCATGTCCGCTGCAACATCACCTGTATGCGCGCCAGAGTTTGCGGCGTGACAGTCCTGGCCTCCGATCTGGATGTGACTGTTTTCGGCAACATGTGATGCGCGGGAGATCAACGTCGCGGGCGGACAAATGAGCACGTCTGTTTCAGCAGGGGGAGCGGCTTTTGCCAGCGTTTCCAACTCGGCCAGCGCTGCCGAAGTTCCGTTCATTTTCCAGTTTCCGGCAGCCAGTTTGCGACGCATCTCATACCTCAGTGTAAATCGTTGGGCCTGTTGTCGACACTCAGCCCCGTAACGTCAAGTCCTGCTTGCCATTGCTGTCTTGGATGCGCATGGAGGGAAGCAGGTATTGGAGACACGATTCATGGTGCCAGTGTTGGATGCGGCGGCAATTGCGCGGCGGGACGTAGACGCCTTGGCGGCGCTTAGAAAGGCCGTTGAGGACGACGGGTTTCTGGTGGTGCAGAACACGGCAATAACACCCGCGCGGGTACTGGAAGTTATCGCGGCCTATCGCGCTTTCTTCCAGTTGCCAGAGAGCGCCAAGGCTGCCGTGGATATGGCCACAACCGGCAGCAACCGCGGTTGGGGCGCTGGCGGGTCGGAGCAGGTCGATCCCAGTGCGAATCCGGATTACAAACAGGTGTTTGACTGTGGCTTTGAACTGGCTGCGGAGGATCCGCTGCGATCCAGTGGGCTATCCGTATATGCTGACAATCTTTGGCCGGATGTGGCTGATTTTCGCGAAACGGTTCAGGCCTATTATGCGGATACGTTGGGTGTTTGCCTGGCGCTTTTGCAAGGAATCGCTGCGGCGATTGGACAGCCGGAAGACTATTTTGAAGCTGCATTTTCGCGGCCAATGGCTCTGTTGCGTGGAAACTATTATCCCGAGCGACCGGACTGGGCGACCGAAAAGGATTTTGGCATCGCCGCGCACACAGACTACGGCTGTCTGACACTTTTGGCGACGGATGGTGTGCCGGGACTTGAGGCTCAGACGCGGAGCGGGGACTGGATACCGGTGCAGGCCGCCCCTGGTGCGTTCATTATCAACTTTGGCGAAATGCTGGAGATGTGGACCGGTGGGGCCGTAAGAGCGACGCCGCACCGCGTGGTCGGATCAAGCAAAGAGCGGATTTCGGTGCCGATGTTCTTTAATCCGAACCACGACACAAATGTTGCTCCGATTGGTTCGGGGCAGGTGATCTTGGCCGGGGACCATCTTAAGAAGCGGTTTGATGAAACCTATCTGCACCTGCAGAACGGTTAGACCAGCTTGGGCGCGCCGTTGGGATGTTCAGCGGCGAGTTCTTCCACATCCTTGAATTTGATCGACTCACCGCAGCCACAAGCGTCGGCCACATTGGGGTTGTTGAACTTGAAGCCGCTCTCGAGGAGCGACACCTCGTAGTCGATCTCTGTGCCGAACAGGAACATCTGCGCCATCGGGGCAATCATTACAACGGCCCCGTCCTGTTCCACCACTTCGTCGTGTTCGTTTGTCTCGTCCACGTAATCCATGGTGTATTCCATGCCTGCGCAGCCGCCTTTTTTGACGCCAATTCGAAGTCCGGTATGGCCCTCGCGCTGCATCAGCTTCGAGATTTGAGCGGCCGCAGCCGGTGTCATGGAGACAGCTTGCTTTCCGGGAATGCCAAACATCAGCTTTCCTTCCCAACCCATTGTGAAATCACATAAAGCCCAGCTCTAGACGGGCCTCATCACTCATCATTTCCATGCCCCAAGGGGGTTCCCAGACCAGAGCTACGTCGATGTTTCTCACACCACCGACCCCGGCAACGGCTTCATGAACCCAGCCTGGCATTTCGCCTGCAACCGGACAACCCGGAGCAGTCAGAGTCATGATCACATTCACGTCGTTCTCAGCGTTTATCTCGATGGTATAGATCAATCCGAGGTCGTAGATATTCACCGGGATTTCCGGGTCATAAACGCTGCGGCAGGCTTCCACGATCTGCTCGTGCAGCGGGTGATCGACGCTGGAGGGCGCGATCAAGGGGGTGCCTTCAACGGGGGCAACGGAGGGATCGGGGGCCTGTGTCATGCTCTGTCCATCAAATTTCCTGAGTTTTTCATATAGGAAAATTGGAAGGCGAGGTCCAGTGGGGGCGATATGACAAAAACATGAGCAATCCCACAGAGTTGGCATTTCTTGCCAGAATCGGCCGTAGAAAAGAAAAGACCCAAACCTGTGACAAGCTTGGGTCTGGACGGCCTGCTTTGCAGGTATGCGATGAAAGCGCGGATATCAGTCGTTGATGTCGTGTTCGAAGGTTTTGACTTGGCCCGTGGGCAGAGCAAATACGCGGCGCAATATTAGCCATGCAACCAAGGACAAGGCGGCGAAGACCAGAAGGATCATCGGAACCGAAAGCAGCTGCATCGGGCCCAGAAGCGCAACCCCTACCACCGCCGCGCCTATGGCAAAGCCGAGAAACACAAAGCCGGGGGCCAGAACTTCGAGGATGGCAAGTACGAGCGCACTGGCCATCCAGACCCACCAAGTTGTTGCAAAGTCGGCCATCACGATCCTCCCTTGAGCATTTTAAAGGCATCACCGAAAGCTTCCAGCGCGGCAGCCGGTACAACAATTGTTTGCTTGCCGTCGCCGTTGCCCAAAGCATTGAGGGCTTCGACCTGCTTGAGCGCGACTTGGTACTGGGCTGCCTGAATGCCGTTTTCACGGATCGCCTTTGCGACGACTTCGGTTGCATAAGCTTCGGCTTCGGCTCCGATCCGGCGCGCCTTGGCGGTTTGTTCTGCCGCATAAAGCTCTGCGTCGGCTGCGAGTTCCACGGCACGGCGTTGGCCTTCGGCCTCGGTCACTTGCGCGCGGCGGGCGCGTTCGGCGTTCAGCTGTTGCAGCATCGCATCGCGGGTCGCCTGATCGAGATTCACATCGAGAATTTCGGCGCGGGTGACTTCGATGCCCCAATCATCAACCGCGGTTTCCACCGAAGCCTGAATGGAGGCGATCAGGTTTGCGCGATTGGATTGAACCTCGTCGAGGTCCATCTTGCCGATTTCGGCGCGCACAATCCCTGCCACGGTCGTCGCAATTGCGCCGTCGACGTCACGGATTCGATACACAGTCTTTTCCGGCTCCAGAATGCGGTAAAACACCGAGGTGTCGATCTGTACCAGCACGTTGTCCTTGGTGATTGCATCCTGAGTCGCATTGGGCAGTTGGCGTTCCAGAATGGAAATCTGGTGGCGTACAACGTCCAGAAACGGCACGACAAAGTTGATGCCCGGCCCGAGCACCGAGTGCAGCCGCCCAAAGCGTTCAACGACGTGCTTTTCTGATTGTGGCACAATGCGCACGCCCTTGAGAATGACGACGACCAGAAAGACGGCCGCCAGAATGAGGACGATGTTTTCCGAAAGGAGTCCGATCACGAGATCTTCCATGTGCTTTCTCTGCTCCCTTTAAAATCTTCTTGTGTTTTCATGGCTTAGAATGTGGTCAATGGCCAGCGTTTTACAAGATCGCATGGGTGGCGTAAGGAGGGGGAAACCTGACCGGAAATCCCCTTGAATGCTGGGTTTTTTCGTTTTTCCGCCCTGAAGAGTTGCAGTTAACGCCGATGACCGAGAGATTTTCCTTTGCCCTGAACGCCACCGACGGAAAGGCCCGCACGGGCGTGATTTCCACGCCGCGGGGCGAAATTCGCACGCCGGCATTCATGCCTGTTGGAACGGCCGCTACGGTAAAGGCAATGATGCCAGAAAGTGTGCGCCAAACAGGCGCCGACATTCTTTTGGGAAACACATATCACCTGATGTTGCGTCCGACCGCTGAACGCATTGACCGGTTGGGCGGATTGCACAAATTCATGAACTGGGAACGTCCGATCCTCACCGACTCGGGTGGTTTTCAGGTGATGAGCTTGGCGGGGTTGCGCAAACTTACCGAGCGGGGCGTGACATTCAAAAGCCACATCGATGGATCCAAGCACGAGTTGACGCCTGAGCGATCGATGGAAATCCAGAAACTTTTGGGCAGCGACATTGTCATGTGTTTTGACGAATGCCCCGCCTTGCCGGCAGATCGTGATCGAATTGCAGAAAGCATGCGCTTGTCGATGCGTTGGGCGGACCGGTCCAAGCAAGCATTCGGGGATCGTCCTGGGCATGCTTTGTTTGGGATTCAACAAGGTGGCCTTGAACAGGATTTTCGCGAAGAGTCGGCGGAAGCGTTGAGAGAGATCGGGTTTGACGGATACGCCGTTGGCGGACTTGCCGTAGGCGAGGGGCAGGAAGCGATGTTCGGGTGTCTCGACTTTGCGCCGGACATGCTTCCCGTCGACAGGCCGCGTTATTTGATGGGCGTGGGTAAACCTGACGACATCGTTGGCGCAGTTAAGCGCGGCATTGACATGATGGACTGCGTTTTGCCGTCTCGCAGTGGACGAACCGGGCAGGTGTTCACACGCCATGGGGTCGTAAACATCAAGAATGCCCGCCATCAGGATGACCCTCGGCCTTTGGATGAACAATGTAGCTGCCCGGCATGTCAGAACTATTCCCGCGCCTATTTGCATCATGTGTTCCGATCAAACGAGATGATTTCAGGGATGCTGCTCACTTGGCACAATCTCCACTACTTTCAGGAGATTATGCAGGGGATGCGTGATGCAATCGCTGCGGGGAGTTTTGACGTTTGGGAAACGGAATTCCATGCGCAGCGCGCGCAAGGGGACATTGAACCCATCTGACTTGAGCACCTGCGTGAGTGTCGACACTGTCGGGAAGCGGAAGCGTTGCCTTTCGGCTGCCAGCAAGCGGAAAATGCAGCTCATGATCTTCGGAGAATCGCACCGCGCAGTTGTCATCGCGGCGCGGGCCGTCGGATCGGGAAGCTGAACCAGTTTCGACAAAACCGCCTCTTTGTTTCGCATCTGGAAACAGTAGAGGCCAGAATATGTTGTTAAAAACATGACTCCGCGGCAGGGATTCCGTTGTATCCGGCTCCAGCGGCGAAATTAAGCAAATCGCTTAAAAGTACGGTTGGATGGTCTTTCTCGCCTTGTGACCCGCGGCGGGTAGGGGCATTGTAGCTGCCAACATAGAAAATGCGGTTGAATCGGTGGGGGCAGGCCCCCATTTCAGTAAGCCGAGGAAACAGAAAGTAGACGAGTGGTTGCCTAGAAGAGGGACCCGGGCTGCTTTGCTAGAACAAGGAAAACTCATGTTAGAGCCTCTTAATCCTTCTTACCCAGTCCTGCCGCTGCGCGACATTGTGGTGTTCCCACATATGATCGTGCCGCTGTTCGTAGGGCGGGACAAATCGGTCCGCGCGCTTGAAGAGGTGATGGCCGACGACAAGCAGATCCTGCTGTCCAGTCAGGTCGACCCCGCCGAGGATGATCCGGGTCACGACGGAATTTACCGCACAGGTGTATTGGCCAACGTATTGCAACTCCTGAAGTTGCCCGACGGAACCGTGAAGGTGCTGGTCGAGGGCCAGAGCCGTGTGAAGATCGTTGATTTCATCGACAACGATGACTTTTTTGAAGCGCGCGCCGAGCGTCTGGAAGAGATGCCTGGTGATCTTGCCACCATCGAAGCGCTGTTGCGTTCTGTTGGAGACGAATTCGAGCGCTATGCGAAGGTCAAAAAGAACATTCCGGAAGAAGCGCTGAGCGCCGTTGAAGATGCGGAAGAACCGGCGCGGCTGGCTGATCTTGTGGCCGGACATCTGGGCATCGAAGTTGATCAGAAGCAGGACCTTCTCGAAACCCTGTCCGTGAGCGAGCGCCTAGAGAAGGTGTTTGGCCTGATGCAGGGCGAAATGAGCGTTCTCCAAGTTGAGAAAAAGATCAAGACGCGTGTCAAAACGCAAATGGAGAAGACACAGCGCGAGTACTATTTGAATGAGCAGATGAAGGCCATTCAGAAGGAACTTGGCGACGGAGAAGAGGGCGAAGGCGAGATTGCCGAGCTTGAGGAAAAGATTTCCAAGACCAAGTTGTCCAAGGAAGCCAAGGAAAAGGCCGAGGGCGAGCTGAAGAAGCTCAAGAACATGAGCCCGATGTCTGCCGAAGCGACCGTCGTGCGCAACTATCTCGACTGGATGCTGTCCATCCCGTGGGGCAAGCGCGGTCGTGTGAAAAAGGACCTGAACGCGGCGCAAGGTGTGCTGGACAAGGACCACTATGGTCTTGAGAAGGTCAAAGAGCGCATCGTCGAGTACCTCGCTGTGCAACAACGTTCGGCCAAGCTCAAAGGGCCGATTCTTTGCCTTGTAGGCCCTCCCGGCGTTGGTAAGACCTCGCTTGGCAAATCCGTTGCAAAGGCGACTGGTCGCGAGTTCATCCGTATTTCGCTCGGCGGCGTGCGCGACGAGAGCGAAATCCGCGGCCACCGCCGGACTTATATCGGCTCCATGCCTGGCAAGATCATTCAGGCTCTGAAGAAGGCAAAGACCACCAACCCGTTGATCCTGCTCGATGAAATCGACAAGATGGGTCAGGATTTCCGAGGTGATCCGGCGTCTGCGATGCTTGAGGTGCTTGATCCGGAGCAAAACGGTACTTTCGTGGATCACTACCTTGAAGTGGAATACGATCTTTCGAACGTGATGTTCCTGACAACCGCGAACTCCTACAACATGCCCGGACCGCTTCTGGACCGGATGGAGATCATTTCGCTGGCGGGTTACACCGAGGACGAGAAGCGCGAAATTGCACGTCAGCACCTGATCGACAAGCAGATCAAGAACCATGGTTTGAAGAGTGGTGAATTCGAAGTGTCGGATGAAGCCATTCAGGAAATCGTGCGCACCTATACCCGTGAAGCGGGTGTGCGGAACCTTGAGCGCGAGTTGGCCAAGCTGACACGAAAGGCTGTCACGAAGATCGTCAAGGGCGATGCCGAAACCGTGTCAGTCACACCTGAAAATCTGGATGATTTCCTTGGTGTGAAGAAGTTCCGTTACGGCTTGGCTGAGGAAGAGAACCAGGTTGGTGTTGTGACCGGACTTGCGTGGACAAGCGTGGGCGGTGACCTGCTGCATATCGAGGGTCTGAAGCTGCCTGGCAAGGGACGCATGAAGACTACCGGTAAGCTTGGCGACGTGATGAAAGAGTCGATCGATGCGGCTTCGTCCTATGTGAGGTCCATCAGCCCGCAAATCGGCGTTAAACCACCGGTCTTCGACAAGATCGACATCCACGTGCACGTGCCCGATGGCGCAACGCCAAAGGACGGCCCGTCTGCTGGTTTGGCAATGGTCACGTCGATCGTGTCGGTGCTGACAGGCATTCCGGTGCGCAAAGATATCGCGATGACAGGTGAGGTGTCCTTGCGCGGCAACGCGATGCCGATTGGCGGCTTAAAGGAGAAACTCCTCGCGGCACTGCGTGGCGGCATCAAGACGGTTCTGATCCCTCAGGAAAACGAGAAGGATCTGGCGGACATCCCAGACAACGTCAAGGACGGACTGGAAATCATCCCGGTCAAGCACGTGTCCGAAGTTCTGAAGCTGGCGCTTGTTGAAGAGCCGGAAGCCATCGAGTGGGATGAAGCAGCGGAAGAAGCCGCCGCGGCCGCACTCAAGGCGGAGCAGGGGGCAAGCGCCACCGCGCACTGATTGTCAGACGGAAAAAGGCACAAACGCGCTCTCTTATCAGGGGGCGCGTTTTCTATTTTGGTTTGGCTTATCTTGTGTCTGAGGTGGGGTGAACCTGCAAGAAATAGTAATTCCTATGGTTTTTTCCGCGGTTGGCTGTTAGGGTCGGGGTGAGCAGTTCAGCGAGGACACAATGGCAAAAACACCCTCCACCAGCAGCACTCGCAAGAGTTCATCCGCTCGGAGTCGGGCCACGACGACGTCCCGATCCAGCAAAACCACCAGTAGCCGGAGCAAAACCACCACTAAGGCGACGGTGTCCGGCAAGACCGCGAGTTCCACCAAGGCGACAGCGACGCCATTGCCGCAGACAACAACGCGGGCAACCACCCGCAAGGTACCGTCAGATGTGGTAGTGACGCCCGAACTAGACAATTCCATGCAGCCGGACTTGCGGAAGAAAGAGTTGGTTGATTTGGCAGTTGATCGTTCCGGCGTGAAGAAACGGGACGCCAAACCCGCGATCGAGGCTGCGCTGGCAATTCTTGGTGAGGCGCTGGAGGCGGGACGCTCTTTGCAACTGCCGCCGCTGGGGCGGGTAAAAGTGCAGAGGTCCAAGGAATTGGACGACGGTCAGGTGATCGTTGCCAAGGTGCGTCGCAAGGGTGTGAGCGATGACGATGAGCCTTCGGAAAGCAATTCAAAAACAGATGGCGAGGGCCTTGCGAAGGCTGCGGAGTGAAGCTAGACAGCGCGACGCCGGGTGATTAGCTCAGTGGTAGAGCGCTTCGTTCACATCGAAGATGTCAGGAGTTCAAATCTCTTATCACCCACCATGTTTTGACGCGGGCGCTCCCTGAAAAAGGTCGAGCGCCCGTTGTTGATTTCGGCCACGGGTTTGGAATTTCCAGTGTGCGTCCAACAAAAATCCGCCGGAACGAATTTTTCTCAAAAAGGCTCTTGCGCTCCCCGTTTGGGAGGTTTAAACGCTGCTCCACCGGGTCGTTAGCTCAGTTGGTAGAGCGCTTCGTTTACACCGAAGATGTCGGGAGTTCGAGCCTCTCACGACCCACCATTCCCCTTCTCAGTACCGGCAAAACGCCTTTGGCTCGATCGTATCTGTCTGCCGTGCGTTGCGTTCGTGTTCAGGCGCTCTCTGAGTTTCTGAAGTGCTGAAAAAGGAAAAGGCGCCCCCAAATAGGGACGCCCAGAAGAATCGAGAGATTCTATGCCTTAGGTTGCAGGCGCACAGGCAACCGAACCGGCTTCTGTTGTTACCAGCGCGTAGCCCGCGTCACAGCTGGCGTTGCCAGCTTTGTCAAAGTTCGGCTGCAGGTAGACTGGCTCGGGCTCAGGCTGGGAGCACGCGGCGAGGGTCAGACCGGCGACGCAGAGGGCAGCATAGAGAGGTTTCATAGTTGAATTTCCTTTGAAAAGTGACTCGTTGCAGTGCCGATATCTAAACACATCATTAACAGTTCGCAAAGCCGTGAGCAGTAGATCGCTGATGTGCGGTAAACGCTTGGCGGGGCTTTGCGAAATTTCTTTGAATTCGGAGCGGATATGCGCTTGACGTGCCAGAGCGGTCAGCATAAACCACGCCTCACGCTGACGGGCACTGCCCTGACGCGGCAGCGAGCGGTTGTAGCTCAGTTGGTTAGAGTACCGGCCTGTCACGCCGGGGGTCGCGGGTTCGAGCCCCGTCAACCGCGCCACCGCTGCCAGCCTTGGTCCCCGGCAAAAGGGACACGCCGAAAGGCAAAAGCGCGGTTGTAGCTCAGTTGGTTAGAGTACCGGCCTGTCACGCCGGGGGTCGCGGGTTCGAGCCCCGTCAACCGCGCCACTTTCTCCTCAATTCCCGATGGAAAATGGTGCCTTAGAGCGCTTTGTTGAGGAACGCCCGCAATGCCGCAACCGTTTCCTGAGGATGCTGGTCAATGAAGAAGTGACCACCAGGCATGGCTTTGGCAGTCATATTCTCAAACCGGTTTTCCCAGGTGGCCGGTACATCATAAAATCTGTCCATAACGCCGTCCTGACCCCAAAGAACCAATGTCGGGCAGGTCACCCTTCGACCGAGGTCGGCAGAGTCGTGCTCATAGTCCAGATTCAGGGTCGCGCGATAGTCGTCGCACATTGCGCGTGTGGTTTCCGGATGCCTCCAGGCCGTGCGGTAAGCCGAGAGTTGGTCGGGATCAAAGTCTTCCGCTGTCGCATGTCCCCAGCCTGTGAGGCAGCTTAGGTAGTAACTGTCGGGGTCGGCTAGAATCATGCGCTCTGGTGCTGGTTCCGGCTGGGTTAGGAAGAACCAATGATAATAGGCAGCGGCCACCTCTTTGCGGAGATTGCTTAAGATATGATGGGTCGGGACGATGTCCATCACCGTCAGGCTTTCAATGCGGTCCGGAGCGTCCAGGGCCATGCGGTGGGCAGCGCGCGCACCACGGTCATGTCCGACCAGATGAAATCGCTCGAACCCCAAGGACGACATAAGGGCCAGTTGATCTTTGCCCATCTCACGAAACGTGTAGTTTTCGTAGCCTTCGGGTTTGGAGCTGTCTCCGTAGCCGCGCAAGTCTGCAAGAACGAGGCTGAATTCCGCCTTGAGCAGGTTGGCGACGTTTTTCCAAAGCGCATGGGTTTGAGGGTAGCCGTGCAGCATCAGGACGGGAGGACCTTCGCCCAGAGTGCGGTAGGCGATGAGCTGTCCATTGACTTCGGCAAATGCGGTTTCTGTGGTGTCGAACATACGCGCGCTCCAAAGAAAAGGGCGCGGGAAGTACCCGCGCCACTTAATGTCAGTTGGAGAGTGCGTCTAGAATGCGCGCCCAGGACCGAATGCCTTTGTGGAAACTCTCAAGATCGTATTTCTCGTTCGGAGAGTGGATTTGATCGTCGTCCTTTCCAAAGCCGATCAACATGGCGTCGACGCCGAGCAGGTCCTTGAAGAAACCTGCGATCGGAATGGAACCGCCGCATCCGACATAGGCTGCCGGACGGGGCCACTCATCGGAAAGCGCTTTGCGAGCTTTCTCGAAGGCCGGGTCTTCTATGGACATCTGCGACGCCGCAGAGCCTTTTTCCGTGCGGTAGTCGACGGTGAAGCCTTCAGGCAGATAGCTTTCGAGGTGATTGCGGAAACTTTCGCGAATCTTGTCGGGGTCCTGTTGCCCAACCAACCGGAAAGATACTTTGGCGGATGCTTCTGAAGGTAAAACGGTTTTAAAGCCGTCGCCGGTGTAGCCACCCCAAATGCCGTTCACATCGCAGGTTGGTCGCGACCAGATTTGCTCGAGAGGCGTGCGATCCTGTTCACCTGCCGGTGATTTCAGGCCCACGTCGCCAAGGTAGGTTTCGTGATCAAAACCGAGACCCTGCCATTGTGCGCGGACTTCGTCCGGCAGTTCAGGCACGTCGTCGTAAAACCCGTCAAGCGTCACTGCGCCGGTTTCATCGTGCAACGCGCCCAAGGCTTTGGTGAGAACACGGATCGGGTTCATAGCGATTCCGCCGTACATGCCGGAATGCAGGTCACGAGACGGACCAGTGATTGTGAAGTCTTCGGCCAGAAGACCACGCAACATAGTGGTGATGGCGGGCACAGCGCTTTCAAATAGGCCGGTGTCGCAGATCAGGGCAATGTCGGTTGTCAGTTCTTCGGCGTTTTCTTTCATGAATGGCACCAGAGAAGGCGACCCGCTTTCCTCTTCGCCCTCAAAGAAAAAGGTGATTTTGCAGGGGAGGGTGCCGTGAATGGCTTTCCACGCGCGACAGGCTTCGACGAAGGTCATCAGCTGGCCTTTGTCATCGGAAGAGCCGCGGGCCCGGATGACTTTGCCGGAAGGCGTGTCTTGCAATTCGGGATCAAACGGGTCGCGGTCCCACAGTTCGATAGGGTCAATCGGCTGAACGTCATAGTGACCGTAGAACAGCAAGTGCGGACCATTGCCTTCGACGTGCCCGACCACCATTGGGTGGCCCGGGGTAACGCGTTTTTCCGCTGTGGCGCCAATGCTTTTCAGATCAGCAACAAGCCAGTCAGCCGCCGCATCGCAGTGATCTTTGTAAGCTGGATCGGTGGAAACGGAGGGAATCCGCAACAGTTCGAACAGGCGGTCGATGGCTTCGGGCATATCCTGATCGATTCTAGCAAGTATTGCGTCAAGCGACATGGCGGTCTCCTTCTGAGGTTTTTTACGCACCGTTAACGCGCTGGTGCGACGATTTGCGGGGAGCCTAGCACCGGTTTTTGGACTGTCCAGCCTCGCAAAACCGCAATTTGATCGATATCAAAGCCGGTAATCAGCGCGTTAATCATTTTGTTGAGAAACAATTGGTGCGTCGCTAGACTGGTGACATTAGCACCAGCAATTTATAACGGCGTCCTAAAGAACGGACACCATCCGTTTAGACAGCGAAGGGGAGCCCTCTGTGGAGCGATCTGTAGATTTTTCGGCGCAGCTGGATAAGGCTTTGAACGACCTTCATGAAGAGGGTCGTTACAGAACCTTTATTGATATCGAGCGCCAGCAGGGCAACTTTCCACATGCGAATTGGACGCGTCCGGATGGCACCCAGCAGCCTATCACCGTTTGGTGCGGCAACGACTATCTTGGCATGGGGCAGCACCCTGTCGTTATGGGAGCGATGCACGACGCTATTGAAGCCGCGGGGGCGGGGTCCGGCGGAACGCGCAATATCTCTGGCACCACTGTGTTTCACAAAAAGCTTGAGGCAGAACTGGCGGATTTGCACGGCAAGGAATCAGCTCTGCTGTTTACCAGCGCTTACATCGCGAATGATGCGACTCTGAGCACGCTGCCGAAATTGTTTCCGGGACTGATCATCTACTCCGACGCACTTAACCATGCGTCGATGATCGAAGGTGTTCGCCGGAACGGCGGCGCCAAGCGCATTTTCCGTCACAATGATGTGGCCCATCTGCGTGAATTGCTGGAAGCAGACGATCCCAAGGCTCCAAAGTTGATCGCGTTTGAATCGGTTTACTCGATGGATGGCGATTTCGGGCCAATCGCGGAGATTTGCGATTTGGCGGATGAATTCGGCGCACTGACATATATCGACGAAGTTCATGCGGTTGGCATGTACGGCCCGCGTGGTGGCGGTGTCACCGAGCGCGACAACCTGGCGCATCGCATCGACATTATTAATGGCACGCTTGCCAAAGCCTATGGCGTGATGGGCGGCTATATCGCTGCATCAGAGAAAATGTGTGATGCTGTAAGGTCTTATGCGCCGGGCTTCATCTTTACGACGTCGCTTCCGCCGGCCATTGCAGCCGGGGCAGCAGCGTCGGTTGCGCATCTCAAAGAAGATCAAGACCTGCGTGACCAGCACCAGACACAGGCGAAGATTCTGAAATTGCGCCTGAAAGGGCTTGGATTGCCCATCATTGACCACGGAAGCCATATTGTTCCCGTGATTGTGGGGGATCCGATCCACACCAAGGTTCTGTCGGACCACCTGCTGTCGGATTATGGAATTTACGTCCAACCCATTAACTTTCCGACCGTCCCAAGGGGCACTGAGCGGCTGAGATTCACCCCGTCGCCCGTGCATGGCCCGGAAGAAATGGACAGGCTTATCAAAGGCATGGACGCCTTGTGGAGCCACTGTGCGCTGAATCGTGCCGATATTGCGGGCTGATTTACCCTAAGCTGTGATTTTCCTTATTTTCTGTTAGGATCGTGATAACAAAAGGGATCGGTCCGAATCGGGGAATGGCAGAGGACCGGCATCACGATGGGGCGAATTGGCATGATCGGGCGCAAGGCGAAGCGCAAATCCGAAGAAGTAGATACACGGCCTAAGGGCTATGACGACTTCGACGTGCGTCTTGGTGATATGATGCGCGGAGAACGTGCAACGATGGGCAAGTCCCTGTTGGATGTTCAGCGAGAGTTGAGAATTCGCGCCGCCTACATCTCCGCCATTGAAAACTGCGACCCCTCAGCATTTGAAACTCCAGGTTTTATTGCCGGATACGTGCGTTCATATGCGCGCTATCTGGAAATGGACCCGGAAATGGCATTCGAGAAATTTTGCGAGGAGAGCGGATTCTCCACCGCGCACGGTATGTCGGCGGAAGCGTCTACCATGCGCAAACGCGATAAGGTTCTGGCTGGAGTGTCCTCCGATCCATTCGCTGCGCCCAATACTCCATTTGCTCCCGCACAAGATTCGATTTTGTCGCGCGTTGAGCCGCGCGCAATTGGCAGTTCGCTGGTTTTGCTAGCGCTGATTGCCGGCATTGGGTACGGCGGCTGGAGTGTTCTCAATGAGATACAGCGTGTCACACTGGCGCCGGTAGAGCAGGCGCCTGTGGTGTTGGCCGATCTTGATCCGGTTAGCTCGGCGATTTCTGTATCTGACGAACCGGAAGATGCCACACAGGCGGCTGGCCTGTTCACGCCGCCGGCTGAGGCTTTGGATCGCCTGTATCGTCCGCAGGCGTTGGATGTTCCAGTTCTGGTGGCGCGCGATGCGCCCATTTCCCAATTGAGCCCCGACAATCTCGGACTGTTCACACCGGATACACCGTTGTTCGCCGAAGCGGCACCTGAGTTGGGCGACCTTCCAGTGCCAAAGGTGATCGAAGACGGTGCACCAGAAGTGGTCATCATGGCAGTACGGCCTGCTTGGGTGCGAGTGCGCTCCTCCGAAGGCACAGTTTTGTTCGAAAAGATCCTCGATGCCGGCGAAGAATACGTCCTTCCAGCAACGGAGGAGGCGCCCACCTTACGCGCCGGTATGTCTGGTTCGGTGTACTTCAAGCTGAACGGTGAAATTTACGGTCCGGCTGGCGAAGGTACCGGGACAGTCAGAGATTTGGCTTTGGACGTCAATGGCTTGCGAGACGGATTTGAAGTTGCGGACCTGGACAGCGATCCCGAGCTCGCCCGTATCGTTGCGCTGGCAGCTGCGCAGAATGTGGTCGTGGAGGACGAGTGACAACAGCGTGACCACCCTACGCATTGCGCCTTTGGGCGCGACGGATTAGACAAGCCCCAAACCTAGCGGTGAGGGGCTTTTTCATGTCCATGAATCACATTCGACCCTGGCGGAACATCGAGCGGCGGAAATCGCGTCAGATCATGGTGGGGAATGTCCCTGTCGGTGGCGATGCGCCGATTGCGGTGCAGACGATGACCAACACGGATAGCGGGGACGTCAAAGCCACGCTGGGGCAAGTTCTAGCGGCGGCAGAAGCCGGTGCGGACATTGTGCGGATCTCGGCGCCCGATGTGGCAGCGACGACTGCGCTGAAGGAAATCTGCAAAGAAAGCCCTGTGCCGATCGTTGCGGACATCCACTTCCACTACAAACGCGCGATTGAAGCCGCAGAGGCGGGGGCGGCCTGTCTGAGGATAAACCCAGGAAACATCGGCGACGAGAAGCGGGTCAAGGAAGTTATCAAGGCGGCACGTGATCACGGATGTTCGATCCGGATCGGTGTAAATGCGGGTTCGCTCGAGAAGCATCTGCTCGAGAAATACGGTGAGCCGTGTCCCGATGCGATGGTTGAAAGCGGTCTTGAGCACATCAAGATATTGCAGGACAACGACTTTCACGAGTTCAAAATCTCGGTGAAGGCCAGCGATGTGTTTATGTCAGCTGCGGCCTACCAGATGCTCGCGGACGCGACTGATGCGCCGATCCACCTAGGTATCACGGAGGCCGGAGGATTTGTCAGTGGAACGATCAAATCCGCGATCGGCCTTGGTCAACTTCTGTGGATGGGGATTGGCGACACACTGCGTGTTAGCTTGAGTGCTGATCCGGTTGAAGAAGTGAAGGTTGGTTTCGAAATTCTGAAGAGTTTGGGGCTGCGTCACCGCGGTGTGAACATAATCAGCTGTCCAAGCTGTGCCCGACAGGGTTTTGACGTGATCAAGACGGTGGAAACACTGGAACAAAGGCTTGCTCACATACACACCCCAATGAGCCTTTCGATCATTGGCTGCGTTGTAAACGGACCGGGTGAGGCGTTGATGACCGACGTTGGTTTCACCGGAGGTGGGGCCGGATCGGGCATGGTGTATCTGGCTGGTAAGCAAAGCCATAAGCTGAGCAACGATGATATGGTTGAACATATCGTGGAGCAGGTTGAGGCCAAGGCGGCCGCGATCGAAGCGGCAAAGGCTGCTGAAGAGGCTGCAGAGTAGTCAGTCAAGTCTGACCGGATTATCTGAAGCCGGCTCTCAGACCGCCTGCCACGCATCGGTATTGCGTCTGTGTCGACCTGTGGATTTTCAATCCACCGTCAAGGCGTTGCCCGGGGCAGCGTTCGCATTTGCCCCGAGCGTTGTCTTGTTGTTAACCGCGCTTGTCTGCGACCATGGATTTCATGGCCTCAAGCGGCAGATATCCGCGCAGCAGTTCGTCTTTCATCACGAATGTCGGTGTGCCTGAAATCTGTAGCGCGCGCGCCAATTGTTGCGTGGCACGCAGTTCGGACGTGACATCTTCGCTTTGCATGCGCGCGAGGATTTCATCGCCGTCATAACCGAAGCTGGAGGCAAGCTTGGACAGCACTTTTTCGCTCGGGTCTTTCCGCATGGTGATCAGGGCGTCGTGGGCCAGCTTGTAGGCTTCGTCGCCGTGAAGCTGTTTTATAGCGATCGCGAAACGGGAAGAGGCAACTGAGGCTTCGCCGAGGATTGGAAATTCTTTGACGATCAGTTTGATGTTGCCGTCCGACTTTACCAGTTCGGCCACTTCGTCATGGGCCTTGCGGCAGTAACCGCAGCGATAGTCTACGAACTCCACCAGGGTGATGTCGCCGTCTGGATTGCCACCAACCCATGAAAATCCGTCGTTAAAGATTGCTTCGGCATGTGCCGCAATCATTGCGTCGTCATTGGCGGCCTGTGCGTTGGCCTGGCGCTCTTCGAGAACGGCGACGGCTTCCATGATAATTTCGGGGTTATCAAGCAAGTAGGCGCGAACCTCAGCACGGAACGCTGCGCGTTCCTCGTCTGACATGCTGTCAAGATCCAGCGCCGAGAGCGGGGCAGTTGTCAGGCTGAGAGCCAGTGCGGAAGTGGCGAGAATGCGTTTCATTGGAAAGCTCCGTTATCGTTTTTTGCGGTTGGCACGCTTTGCGGCGGCCAGAATGTCTTGGGCACGGCGATACGCGCTAGAGCCGCGTGGGAGAAGACCCAAAGCGCGTTGGGCGTGAATTTCGGCGTCTTGGAGCCGACCGGCGAGCGCGTAGCGTTCGGCGGTAGAGACAGAGGCCATGCCGTTGTTGCCCACTTGGGCATAGGCCGAGCCAAGATCGCGCAGTACGCGCATATTTCGAAAATCGAGGCTGCGGGACTTTTCAAGATACTGCAGGGCCTCTTTGGGACGATCAATTGTCAAGAGAGCCCGGCCGAGGTTCCCGAGGATCAAGGGATCGCGCGGCGCGAAGTCGGCGGCGGTTCGGTAGGCCGTCACTGCGCTCTGAAACTGGCGGCCCTGAAGAAGGATCTGGCCCTTGAGATCATAATATTGGGCGTCGTTTGGACGCAGTTCGATGGCTTTGCCGATATGGTCGAGCGCTTTGCTGCGTTCCTGCTGGCGGTGGTGCGCCACGGCCAGTCGCATGTGTTGAACATCCTTGGCGGGACTCTCCCGGTATCGCTGAAAGGTCCATTTGGGAGGGCGTTGAAAAGCCGTCGCTTTGGCACGGGCGCGGTCATACCAGTAGTCGAGTTCCGGTTGCGCGCGCGCACTGCCGGAATAGGCCGAAACAAAGCGTTCCATCGCGCGGATGCGGTCCCGTGTCAGAGGGTGGCTGCGCATGTACGGATCTTGGCGGGTAACGTTGAGATGTTCTTGCCCTTCGAAAAGTTGTTGTACCTCGAGCATACCAACGGGGTCGATTCCAGCCGTTGCCATATATCGCACGCCCGATTGATCAGCGGAGGCTTCTTCTGCCCGCGTATGCGCAAAGAACTGACGTTGGGCGGAGGTTTGTGTGCCAAGTGCAAGTGCTCCCGCAACATCGCCACGGCCGGTGGCAGCAGCGGCTGCGAGAGCCAGCGCGAGGCCAAGGCCTGCGGCGGTCCGAGCGCTGTCAAGATTGGTCATACGGCGGGTGATGTGCCCGTTGGCAATGTGCGCGGCTTCGTGGGCAATCACACCTTGGAGTTTCTCCGGAGTGTCCAACCGCATCAGCAAGCCTGTGTGGATGTAAATATGACCTGAATCGACGACGAATGCGTTGAGGCTGGGATCATCGATCAAGAGAAGGCGGACGGTGCCACCAAGACCCGAAGCCTGCAAAATCGGGGCGGCAAGCCGCGCCAGCGCATTCTCTACATCGCTGTCGCGGATCAGGGTGGCTGCGCGGGCAGGGGCGGTTGCCCAGACCAGAAGAAGGGCAGCAACCAGAAAGGTCCCAAAAGCAGGCAGAGAGCGCATTGACGGCGCCTGATTTTTTCGATGAAACCTCATGTGGGCCAATAGGGAACAAAACGATGCGGAACTCAAGGCGTGGGGCGGTTGATCCCTTCATTGTGATGGATGTAATGGAGGCCGCGCGTCAGGCAGAAGCAGACGGGCGCCACATCATTCACATGGAAGTTGGTCAACCGGGGACCGCGGCGCCAAAGGGCGCACAAGAGGCGCTGGCCAAAGCAATGCAAGAAGATGCGCTCGGGTACACGGTGGCGTTGGGTATTCCGGAGTTGCGCGCCAAAATCGCAGAGCTTTACGGTGAATGGTACAATATCGACCTCGATCCGGGCCGGGTGGTCGTGACCTCAGGCAGCAGCGGGGCGTTCCTTCTGGCTTTCACAACGCTGTTTGAGGCCGGTGAGCGGGTTGCTATCGGTGCCCCCGGGTATCCGAGCTATCGCCAAATCCTCAAGGCCTTGAGCCTTCGGCCACTGGACGTGCCCAGTGCGCCGGAAAATCGCCTCCAACCTGTGCCGGACGATTTGCGAGCGATGGATTTTGAAGGATTGATGGTCGCTTCTCCGGCCAATCCGACGGGTACGATGCTAGATAGGGGCGCGATGAAGGCGCTGATCGACCTTTGTCACGACAAAAACGCCGCATTTATCAGCGATGAGATTTATCACGGCATCGAATACGAGGCGAAAGCCGTGACGGCGTTGGAGCTGACGGACGACTGCTATGTGATCAATTCCTTCAGCAAGTATTTCAGCATGACCGGCTGGAGAGTGGGCTGGATGGTGGTGCCCGAAGATCACGTGCGCAAGGTAGAGCGGTTGGCCCAGAATATGTTCATATGCGCGCCTCACGCCAGTCAGGTCGCTGCGCTGGCGGCGATGGATTGTCGCGATGAGCTTGAGGCGAACATGGCAGTTTACCGGGCGAACCGGAAACTCATGGCAGACGGGTTGCCGAAAGCCGGATTTGACAAGTTTGCGCCGCCTGATGGCGCGTTCTATTTCTATGTTGATGTAAGTGAGCACACGGAAGATAGCCGCGCATTTGCGCGGGAGATTCTGCATGAAGCGGGCGTCGCTGTGACACCCGGATTGGATTTTGACCCGGTGAGAGGCGCGGGAACGCTGCGGTTTTCCTATGCGCGGGCAACTGAGGACATCGCGGAGGGACTCGCGCGGCTTGAGGCCTTTATGGCGAAGCGAGGGTAAGCGGTGCTCAGGCTGCCTGAATGAAGGGTTTGTCCGGCCAGTTTACACGGTTGCGCCCCTGCGATTTTGCGTCGTAAAGCGCTGCATCTGCCGCTGCGAGCAACTCTTCGGGCGTCGCTGCATCGGTCATGTTTGTGGCGCAGACACCAAAGCTACAGGTGATTGACAGGCGCGGGGCGTCCTGCAGGATCGGTGCTTCGGAGATCAGGTTGCACATGTGTTCCGCCAAACCAACGGCTTCGGCCTGTGTTGTGTCCGGCAGGATCAGGGCAAACTCTTCGCCGCCATACCGGCACAGCCGGTCCGGTTCGCGCAGGGAAACTGAAGCGAGACGGTTTGCCAGGCTTTGGAGCACGAGGTCACCAACCGGATGGCCATGGGTGTCGTTGATCGCCTTGAAGTGGTCGATATCGAAAATAACGACGGCGGTCGGGCGGGTTTCCGCCACGCCTTCGGCAAAACTGTTGGCCAATTGCCAGTCGAAAGACTGTCGATTGAGCAGGCCGGTCAGGTGGTCGTGTCGAGACTTGTGCAGCGCGTCGGAGTGTTGTCGGCGCAGTTCAGCGCGTTCGTTTTCTAACTCGCGAGCGCGCGAGAGCGCCGCGGTAGCGCGACGGCTGACAACCTGACCATAGACAGACACGAGAATTATGACGGCGACAGGAACGATATTGAATTCGTATCCTATGGTCTGGGATGAAACCACGTCATGCACAGCAGAGAAGGCGCAGAAACACCCGGCAAGAACGAGCCCGCCTACGCCTTCCACACGGTTTCTCAAGCTGTGGGTGAGGTGCAGGATAGCAGGTGTGAAAGACACAAATACATAGGCCTGTGCCACAATCAGGGCTGAGTAAAGATAGTCCGTTGGCAGCACCAGAATTCCAAGGGTGAGCGATAGACCCAGACCATGGACAGGGCCGTGTACAGGAAAGGGGAACCGACGCGGTAACAGAACCTGGTGAAGGCCGAGCGCGACCGAGCACAAAACCGGGATCAGGCCTATCTCGAGGCGCATGCGCAGGCTGTGCCATTCCGGGCCGAACAGGGTTTCGATCATGTCAGTGGCCGCGAAGGCGCGGAGGGTTGCGCCAAGTGCAAGCAAAGTCAGGAGACGCGCTGCGCGGTCTCGTGGGAAGGCGCGCAGCAAGAGCAGGTTTTTGACGCAAACCAGCAACATAGCGCCAATGGCCATGCCGGTCAGAAGGCTTTCGATCAAAAACGCCGATTTGGCGGCGCGAGCCGTGGTGATGATTGGGGTGAGGTTTATCCCACCCCATGACATCAGTTCTTTGCGCACGTGCACCAGAAGCAAACCTTCCCCAGTGAAGGGCAACGGCAGTGTCAGGTTCTGGACGGCCGGAACAAGGTCGCCTTTCAGCGTGCCTTGCTGGGTCAACAGGCGAGCGTTTTCAGGCTCGTTGAGCGGCACCCAGATCAATCGATATGCGTCGCGGATTACAGGTACTGTCAGTACCAGATCATTGCGTGCCACAGCGGGCAGCGAGATATGTGCGACGTACGTGGCCTTACCATGCGCGAAAGGGTTTTCGCGGGACCTAGGGGCCTTGTCGACCCAATTTCCCGGCACGTCTATCGATTTTAGTTCGCCGTTTTGGAAAGCCTGTATCGCGGCTTCGGGTTCTAGGTGAGTATCGAAGGCAAAGGCCCAGACACCGTCCAGATTGACCGGATCAAAATCACCAGTCTGAGGCGATTGCACATGAAAATGGTCCGCCGAGTTCGCAGAAGCACCTATTGGCGCAAATAAGGCAAAGATCGCACAAAACCAGATTTTCAAAAGTGAGGACAATTGAGACATCCATTGGCTCATTGGGGAGATACTTGCTTAAGCAAGAATGTTTAGGAGGGCGTTAATTTCTGGGTCTGAGCACCGTTTTTCGGGTTTATGCGGCTTCCTCCGAAGCTATGTTGTGTGACGCACGCACACAGTTTCGACCGTGGGCTTTGGCTTGATAGAGAGCTGTGTCAGCGGAAACCAGAAGATGGTCGGCGGAAGGGCTTTGAGTTTGGTCGGATCCCGCGACCCCAAAACTGCAGGTGACACGCAACTCGGTGTTCTCTTCGAGAAGGGGCGTTTCGACTACGGCGGCGCGCAGACGATCAGCAAGCGCTATCGCGTCTGCTTGGGGAGTGTTGGGCAGAATCAGCACGAATTCTTCGCCTCCATATCGGCAAAGGCGATCCGATTTACGCAGGTCAAATTCCGAAAGGCGAACAGCGAGCGATTTCAGGACTTCGTCGCCCGCCACATGACCCAGGGAGTCGTTGATGCGTTTGAAGTGGTCGATGTCAAAGAGCATGATCGACAGAGGCGATTTTTCCTCGCAGTGATCCAACCAACTCTCAGCCCAAAGGTAGTCAAAAGACTGACGGTTGAGCAGGCCTGTAAGGTGATCGTGCCGGGCCATCCGTACGGCATCTGTATGTGCGCGGCTCAGCTGCTCTTTTTCCTGCTCGAGCCGGGCTGCTCGCTGGATGGCTTCCGAGATGCGTTTTGTGATTGTGTGGCTGTAGTAGATCATGATGAGCAGGGTCGCGTACTCGGCGATCATCACGTCATATCCATCAGTGTTTCCGGCCACAACGTCGTGCACCCCTGCGAGCATTGCGCAGAGAGTGACCAGCACAAGCCCGTAAATTCCGGGTTCCCTGCGACGGACAGCCAGGGCGGTGCAGACTCCACTAAGGGCAAAAACGAGTATCATCTGGGTTTGATACAGGGGCACAAGAACAGTGACCCACTCTCGCGATACCAAAAGCGCAAAGGCCAGAACGATTGCTGATGAGAAATAAACCGTCTGCCGCAAGCGTCGCCACATGAATTTGTTGAAAAGCGTCTGGTTGAGCGCCACTAGGAGGGCGCCCAAAAGAGGCATGGTCGCGAGCTCCAGTCGCAAGCGCAATGGGTGGATCGCAGTGCCGAACAAAAGCTCGAAAATTCCGGCAACCGCCACGACGCGAAACAGAACAAGGCAAGTTGCGGCAAAGAGAATAAGGGCGGCGTTGGTTTGTCGTGCCGCGGGCCAGAACGTCAAGAGACGCACGGCGATCAGGAGAAGAACACCGACGATCAGACCGTTCTTGAGATTGTCTTTGCGCACCTGCATGTTGCTGTCTTTTGCACGTTGGATTTCCGGCGCGTTGCGCGGGCCGCCTTCGGAAAAGATCGTCTTTCGGACATGAACGATAAACAATCCGTCGCCAGAAACGGGAAAAGGAAATGTCAAGTTTCGCAGCGCGGATAGTTCGGGACCCGACAGGTTGCCTTCCTCGGCGATCACAACGGCTTGCTCAGGCGTGTTCAATGGCATCCACGTGATGCGATAGGCATCCTGAATTGCTCCGACGACCAGCATCAGATCTGTTGGCGCGTTTTCGGGCAAAGACAGGCGTGCAATGTAGGTCGCTGTTCCGTGGTGATGCGGGTTCTCGTCGAATTTCGGCAGGTAGGTTTCCCAGCGGGCCGGCATCGGGACTTTGGGTAGGGTGCCCTTGTCATAGAGAACTTGAGCCTCCGCGGGGGAAAGAAACTCGTTCCACGCGAAATACCACTCCCCCTCCAGCTTGAAGGAGCGGGTGAAATCCGCGTCATCACCCGCTGGTGCAAAATCCGGTCCGGCGGTCTGGGCCTGTAGCGCGGCGACCTGCAACACCAGCAGGAGCGCGGACAAGGCAGCGCGAAGTAGGGACAGGGAGATTTTGTGCATAGGAAGAGGGCCGAATCTTTGCCGTTTGTTGGTTTCGGATTCCTAAATCAAAGTCTTTAGAAGCCGGTTAATCCTGACCAACGCACTCTCCCATTAGGCTGCAGCTTTCTGAGATGCACCTCGAGGGCTGAAAACGCAGTTCCGTCCGTTTGCCTTGGCGGCATAGAGCGCCTCATCCGCACGGGTCAAAAGGCCCTCGGCGGACTTCTCGTTGCAAAGATCTGTGCTGGCAACGCCGAAGCTGCAGGTCACAGTGATCTCCGGG